>JAFGIM010000080.1 GCA_016929605.1 Spirochaetales bacterium
AAAGGTTGTTATGCAGGAAAGTTGTTATGGTGGCTTACTTTTTTATGGGAAAAGGAGGAAAATACCAACAATCCTGCAAGCAGTAATCACTTCTTACGAATCGGTATCCATACCTCACTATAAAAATCAGCACTCAAGTCCGAGTCACAGCCATTTTCCTGCTTGGGATACACCTCAAAGTCCGGGGTCCCGGCATGTTCATACTCAGAGGATGGGAACCACTCTGAGTACACCTCTTTCCAAACCTGTTGAATCGCATCGGGCATCGGTCCGTGTGATTCAAACACAGCATAGGTTGCTGGAGGAACGTGTATTTCCTCGCATCCAGCCGGAAGGGAAACACTCGCTTTGGTTGGTTTTTCGATGGCTATAGCATAGGCAAAGGTATTATCAGAAACCTTGTAGTCATAGCACACACCAACTAAGCCAAAGGGACTTGCTTCCTTCCCGAGTGCTTCAACAGTGCCATCATTGCCCTTCTCAAGCCAAAATTGAGGAATAGTTTTCAGGTTCTCGTTCTCGCTACTGGTTGTACGAACAGCGATACCGGTAAAATTGATCGGTCCTTTCTCTACGATACGGTACTTCATGCTTTTATCTCCTCTCAGTGTAATCGCTAGACGAATCGGGGGCCAGGTTTCAAGGACAGTACCGCTTTGCCGGGCCTCTGTCGGGGTGATGCCAAAACAGCGCTTGAAAGCCTTGGTAAACGACTCGGGTGTATCCCAGCCATAACGAAGGGCAATATCAATAACCTTTTGACCACTCGCTGCCAGATCCAGGGCAGAGCGACTTAAGCGGCGCCGGCGTACATACTCGGCAGGGCTTGATCCAAAAACAACCTCAAACATTCGGCAAAAATGAAAAAGAGAGCAGTTGGCCATACCCGCAGCCTTTTCATAATTAACCTCACCTTCAAGACTGTCCTCAAGATACCCTATCGCATCCATTAACCGGCTTGTCCAGTCCACTTACAACCTCCGTTTGTCCGCGTCAATCTGAGCTAAAGATACGTTCTATTATATCAGCTTTCCTGTCTTTTCTTGCTCTGTTATGACAGGTGTATACACCGGATGTTAATCAAATACCAATCGTGCGGACAGTAACCGGGAACGTATCTCATCTACAGTACGATGCTCTCCCTCCTCCTCGGACTCACCGGGCCTTCCTCCTGGAAGGATTCCAAAGGTAACGGAAAGCCGAATATATTCACCTGCTTCATTCCAGGGAACCGTGGAAATAAGCTTGTTGTGAATCAGAAAGGTTGAAAAATCCTGGGCATTGGAAAACCGAATCCCGTCAGCGGTACCTGTAGGAGAAGGTGCATATACATAAAAGGTTCCTCCTCTTTTAGTCACCAAAAAACCGGCATCACGAAGAGCCGGAATAAGGATATCAAATCTACGCGAGTAACGCTCCCTGTTTTTTTGGGTTAATTGATATGAGTCCAGGGCTTCCACTCCTGCCTTTTGTATAGCGCGAAACTGTCCCGAGTCGGAATTATCCTTTATCACAGCCACAGCTGCCACTGCTTCCGCGTTTCCGGCAATAAAGCCCAAGCGCCAACCGGTCATGTTAAAAGATTTGGAAAGAGAATGAACCTCTATACCAACATCCTTAGCTCCAGGAATCGATAAAAGACTTAAGGGCTTGTTTCCATCATACACCAGGGCTCCATAGGCCGCGTCATGCACTATGATCACCTCGTGTTCATGGGCCCATTCCACCACCTTTTCAAAAAAGGCCCTGTTCGCCAAAGCTCCTGTGGGATTATTGGGGTAGTTTATATAGAGAAGCTTCGCCCTGCGTACAATAGCAGCCGGAATAGAATCAAGATCCGGAAGAAAATCATTAGATGCATATAAGGGAAGCGGATACACCTCTCCCCCAAGATAGCGCGTATAGCTCGAAAGAATCGGATAACCCGGAACAGTTACCAGGGCAACATCGCCGGGATTGATAAAAGCAAGCGGGATTTGCGCAAAGGCGCTTTTAGAACCGATGCAATGAAGAATTTCCCTGGTACTGTCTATTCCGGTTACAGAAAACTCATTTTCCAGATAACGGACAGCACTGCGGGTAAACTCGGGAATTCCGTTATCCGCATAACCGCGATTTTCTAAAAGTCCTGCTTCCCGGCGCAAGCGTTCAACCACAGGAGTAAAAGCTGCCTGATCACTTTCTCCTACACCAAGATCAATCAGGGGAATCTCCGGATGAGCAGTACAGGCCGCGCGTTTTGCCCGTTTGATCTGTTCAAATTTAAAAACTTCGGTTTCTATTCCAAAACCGCTTCCTCCGATACGATCTGCAAACTTGCTCGTAAAAAAACTCATGACCCACTCCTGTTTTGTCCAAGCTCCGCAAGGGTTAATTCATTCTTAAGGGCATTTTTCACCAGATCAACAAGATTCCGTTCATCAGAAAAGACGCAGGTAGAAAGATCACTGCGGGGGCTGTCTCCGGCAAGAACGAGTGAGGAGTCAGAAATTGCTCTGAGCATACCGTCAGCTCTTTCTCTTGTATGTATCTCAGCTCCAGGTAACTGTAGAGCACAGGACCTTTGTGTTTCCGTATCAAGTTGCGTAATCAAAACGAGGCGTTTCCCCTGTCCGCAAAGAGCGGCAAGATCGTCTATCAAAGACAAAAGAAAGTCCCGGTCAATTTCCAGATACAAACGTTCCCGGGTCTCCTGTATCATATGACGGAGTCGATCAAGGATATGAGAGGAACTTCGGATAGTGATATATCCTCCGTGCACCTGCTGTCGTGTTGGTAACAGGGTTAAGAGTAAATCCCGTGCCCTCTTCGTTTTGTTCAGACAGTTATCCATAAACTCCTGGGGAGAAACCGGTGTATACCGTGTAGGGCTCCCTTCCATAAGCCATGCCGCCCCTTTATCCACTAATGAAGAAAGAGCTGTATATGCGTTGGATCGGGATATCCCCGCTTTTTTTGCCATTTCATAGCCATTCAGGGCCCCTTCCTGTAATAAAACACAGTACATACCTGCTTCAAGCCGACTCAGTCCAAAGGCTGATAATAAGGATTCTACGCTCAAGCTTTCATCATAGTGTTCCATATACGGAATACTATCCGCACAAGGGATACTTGTCAATAAAAAAAATGATATAGTAACCTTCTCAGGAGAAAGAAAGATGAAAACGAAACGTATCTGTATATTGATCGCCCTAGCTCTTGCCCTTATCTGTCTTGCCTTTCTGTCTCTTCGCTACCGCGGACAGATGAACCTTACCTACGATAAAGCGTATTGGCCTTCTACTCGATTGAAATCAGGCCCCTGGTATTGGACCCTTACCCCGTCGGGAATTAACTATAATCTTTATATTCCCGAATCAGTTAATCAGGAAAACCCGGAGCAAAAGATACCGCTCATCGTGGTGTTCCATGGAAACGGGGAAAAGGCCAGGGTAAAAGACAAGTATGGGCGTCTGTTTATCACCGACGAGGCACAAGAAACGCTTGGAGGAAAGGCTGCGGTCTTGGCAGTACAAAGCAGGGTAGAATATTACTCCGATCCTCATGCCTATGAGCGGCTTATCCAAAACATCGCCATTGAGTATCCCTGTATTGATTCTACCAGAATCGCGGGCTGGGGATTTTCTCAAGGAGCCGCCTTTGTACAGGAGTTAGCCATGTACAGCCCGTATCTTTTCAAGGCAGTAGGCTCGGGTAGTTCCTATTACTCTGCTTCCCCGCTTGAGCTTTTCAAGGCAGCACGTATTCGTTTTTGGTGTGCTACCGCAAAAAACGACGCAGGGATATACGAGCAGGGATCCAGGACCGGCAAAATACTGTCACTTATTTGTCCTGAATCCCACTATGTGGAATATGAGAAAAGGGGACACTTCTATATTGAATTGCACGACAAGCCGGCCAAAAAAACTATACGCTTTATTGACTGGCTCGCGGAAAGTCTCGATATACTAGAACCGCTGTAACAAGGTTCGATCTATTCGCTCGATCGCCTTATCGATGCCAAGGGCCTGAATTGAGCCAACAAGGGGTGGAGACACCTTACTTCCCATAACCGCCATACGAATCGGCATCATGATATCCCCGAGCTTTACTGCTAATCTGTCGGCCAGCTCATGGAATTGGACATTGGCTTCTTCTTCACTCAGGGAAGCCAATTGTGCAATAACAACCTTTGATTCAAGCAGAACCTCTCTCGTCTTCGCCGCGTCAAGCTTCTTGGGAATAATTTCTTCCAGTGGAGGGCATTCCGGCTCGGTAAACAGAAACTTGAGCACCAGCGGCGCGTCGGTCAAAAAATGCAATCTTTCCCGTATCAGGGGCATCACCTTATATAAAAGAGTACGCTGTTCATCAGTCGGTTCAAGCAGGGTTTGATCGGCAAAAAGAAACCCGGCCTTTTGTCTGTTTTCTTCGCAGTTTGATTCCCCGTTTCCACAATTTCCCAGAAGTCCAGAATTGGCGATAAATGGCCAAACCAGGGCAAAGAGTTCGGCATCACTTTTAAGACGCATATACTGTCCGTTAAACCATTCCAGTTTTTTATAATCAAAGACGGCCGGCGCCTTGTTGATATGCTCCATACGGAAAAGCGTACCTAACTCTTCCAGACTATACATGTCCCGTCCATCCTCAAAAGAGCATCCAAGCATAGCCACATAATTTATTATTGCCTCGGGCAAGTAACCATTATTTCTGAACTCGTTGCAACTGGTTGCGCCGTGACGCTTGGAAAGCTTTTGACCGTCCTGACCCATAACCATGGGTAGGTGGCAATAGCCGGGATGTTGCCATCCAAATGCCTCGTAAAGAATAACATGGAGGGGAGTAGAAGGAATCCATTCCTGTGCGCGCATAACATGGCTTATATGCATTAAATGATCGTCAATTACATTAGCAAGATGATACGTAGGGAATCCGTCACTTTTAAGAAGTACCGGATCAGGATTTACATCCTCATTTTTCCACTCGATGTCCCCCAATAACTCATCATGAAATTTGGTAGAGCCTGAAAGGGGCACAGCCAGGCGAATTACATAAGGTTTACCTGCGGCCAGATATTGCTGTACTTCATCTGAAGAAAGGGTGCGGCAATGGCGATCATAGCCAAGGTTTTCCTTTTTTGCTGTTTGTTCTTTGCGTACGGCTTCAAGACGTTCGGCGTCACAAAAACAATAGTAGGCATGGCCCTTGTCAACAAGCTCGCAAGCGTATTTCTTGTACAAATCAAATCGCTTGCTTTGAACGTATGGTTCATACTGTCCCCCACGAGGCCCTCCCTCGTCCCAGTTAATACCAAGCCAATCAAGGGTATCATACAGATTTTGCTCGAACTCTCGCGCATACCTGGTTTGATCGGTATCCTCAATGCGAAGGATAAAACGACCCTGAGTTGAACGGGCATATAAGTAATTGAACAAAGCGGTTCTTACCCCGCCTATGTGTTGCATCCCGGTGGGGGATGGGGCATAACGAACTCGAACGTCCACAGCAAACTCCTTTTTGGGAAATCCTGTATGAAATCCCGGAAAGACGAGTATAGTTTTTTTTTAAGCCTTGGACAAGTTCTGAACGTTTGATGCAAGACGAACGGTATTTCTTCCTTCTTTTTTTGCTACATACAAGGCAGAGTCTGCCGCTTCGGTAAGGGAAGCTGGAAGATAGGCTGCGGTTGGAATGGTAGAGGCACAACCGATCGATATGGTAACTACTGGAGCCACGGAAGATGCACTGTGTTCAATTGCCAGTGACTGGACTTCAGCCCGTAATTGCTCTGCAAGAATCATGGCTGATTCACAATCAACATCCGGTAACACCGCCACAAACTCCTCTCCTCCGTAACGGCCAAAAAACTCAAGAGAACGCTTTACCGACCGATCTATCGTTTGGGCTACCTGCCTCAGACATTCATCGCCAGAACCATGACCGTAGGTATCGTTATAGGCTTTAAAATGATCTATATCCATCATTAGTACGCTTAGGGAACAACCACTACGCATACAATGATTCCACATATCCGGAAGATACTCATCGTACGATCGTCGATTGGAAACAGCCGTTAATGAATCGGTGTGAGCTACTGACTCAAGAATATCAGTGCGAATTTTAAGGTTAATATGATTTCTTACACGAGCGCGCACCACAACCGGGCTAAACGGTTTGGTAATATAATCCGCCGCTCCAAGTAAAAAACCCTTTTCTTCATCTTCTACACTTGTGCGCGCGGTGATAAATATTATGGCGATGCTTTGAGTTCGCACATCACCCTTCAGTAACTTGCACACTTCATAGCCATCAATATCTGGCATGTTGATATCAAGAAGAATTAAATCAGGAATATCTTCTCCAAAGGCAATCTCGAGGGCTTTTTGACCGGATCGTGCTACCCGCAAATCAAATTCCTCGGAGAGAACCCGGGAGAGGAGTTGCAGATTTAGGGGTTGATCGTCCACTATCAATATCTCCGGCTTTTTGCCTTGTTTCCAGCTCATCGATCACTCTCCTTTATCCGGTTCTCAAGATCCGCAAGTTCTTTCATCGCCTTATCATACTCAAACTCATCAACCATCGTCGCCAGATCTTTCGCACTTCCCGGTCCGAATATACGCTCAAGATAAGAAATAACCTGCGACAGAAGGTCATCGTCCACCGGATGATTACCCATCAGGGATTGGCGCATTGCATCAAGTGCTTCTTTGCCAATTTTGTGCGATACCGATGTGTCATCAACTATATTACTCAACTGTGCAAGGGAACTTCGGGCAACATCAAGAGCTTGCTGTAAAGCACGTATGTGCGTTTCACTTACATGCATATTCTGGGAAAGGGCGTAATCAATTTCGGTGGCAATTGCATGAATATCGTTAGCTGCCACCGTTCCGGCAAGGCCCTTAAGAGTATGGATGCAGCGTTTTGCCTCTACTGGATTATCGCCAGAAAGAATACTATCGACATCCTTATATTCCCGGTCAAGCTGATCGCGAAACATCAACAGTATCTTACGATAAAAAAGCTCATCTCCTGCAAGAGCATGAAGCCCCTGAGATACTGAAAATCCAGGCAGATCGGCATGAGTCCAATCTGTTATTGGGGAGTCATCCGGTACCGGACCTTTTGTTGGAGAGGTTAAAAAACGATGTAAGACCCGTAAGAGCTCTGAGCTGTCGATTGGTTTTCCAATATGCCCATTCATTCCGGAATCAAAGACCCGCCTTCTATCCTCGTCAAGAACAGCTGCAGACAAAGCGATAATTGGAACGGTTGGGCAATGCTTACGAATTTTTTTGGATGCTTCATAGCCATCCATACCAGGCATCTGAATATCCATCAAGATAAGATCATAAGGATGGCGCGAGACTGCACGAACCGCCTCAAATCCATTTGGGGCAATATCTGCTTCAATGCTTGCCTTTCGTAACAATCGAACCGCAACTTCCTGATTTAATTCATTATCCTCTACAAGAAGCACCCTCGCCTTGGGCCAAGATTGTCCGCTAAAGGTATACCGGCCTGTTTCTTGCGTTGTAAATGAGGGAACAAATATCTCCCGATTATCCGCATCTGTTTCGGATGGAACAGGAATCTGAAACACTAGTTCAAAGGAAAAGGTACTCCCCTTTCCCCTTTGCGAGGTAGCAGAGATAGACCCGCCCATCGCAGATACGAGTCTGCTGCTAATAACAAGACCGAGCCCCGTACCTCCATACTTTCGCGATGTTGAAGAATCTGCCTGCGAGAATGCCCTGAAAAGACCTGCAAGCTCATCCCTGTTCATACCGATACCAGTATCAGAAATCGTAAAAGCAACACGAGTTTCACTACCATGAGCAGATGCAAGAGTAATCGAGCAGGTAACAGATCCATTTTCGGTAAATTTGATCGCGTTACTCACAATGTTTGCGAGTACCTGATACAGCCTCAGAGAATCTCCAATTAAAAAGCGGGGGATTTTTGAATCCAAAGAAAGAAAGAGCTCAATGTTCTTCTCTTTTGCTGACTCGGAAAAAAGCGATTGAAGCTGATCAATAATCGTTTCAAAACTGAAAGGGTGCTCATCAATCTCCATTTTACCCGCTTCAATTTTGGAAAAATCAAGTACGTTATTGATTATCTCCATTAACAGTTTTGAGGAAATATCTATCTTGCGCAAAAAGCCATATTGCTCCTCGGTAAGTGTTGAATCCATCATCAGGGAAGTCAATCCAATAATCGCGTTCATCGGAGTTCTAATCTCGTGACTCATATTCGCCAAAAAATCCGACTTTGCCTGGTTCGCAGAGTTCGCAAGGTCCCGCGCCTCGACTAAATTTTTTTCCAGTTTGAAGCGGTTAAAAAAATTAATGAGCATGTCGGAAAACATGGTTAACAAGAGTTTTTCTTTTTCAGAATACTCATGAAGTGTATGTACCCAGTCAAAGCCAATAAAACCAATACACTCGTCCCGCTCCATCATCGGAATGGTCAGCAGGCTTTTTACTTCCTGTTCAAGGAGTATGTGGCGTATACGCGAGTCCGTGTCGAGTGTTTGTACATCGCTGATCACAATTGCAGAGCCAGATCGATGCGCGGCAGTCCATTCAGGAACATCCGTTACATCAACATGCTGTAACTTGTCCATCTGTGAACTTGTGCCAGCATTGCACCATTCATGGGTGTTTATACAATACTGTTCTGCCCAACGATATTCAAAGACATAAGAGCGATCGGAGTGAATAAAGGTTCCTATCTCCCGCAATGAATCGTTTATAGCACTGTCCATGTGCTCAAGGGGTATATTGATAAATCGAGAAGACATTCTGATAAGAATTTCCTGCATGGAAAGGTAAGACTGAAGTAACGCGTCGTTTTTCTTCCGGTCCGTAATATCCCTGGCCGCAGCATAAATTCGCTTTCCCTGTGGATGAGATCTCCATTCAATAAAGCGGTAACTTCCATCCTTACACCGATACCGATTCACAAAGTTTATTACATCCTTTTGCTCGTCCAGAAGGCTAAGGGTTTTAAGGGTTGAGTCAAGATCATCAGGATGAACAAAATCAAGGAATTGTCTGGATTCAAGATCCTCTGTGGTATATCCGAGTATGTTGGACCATTCACGATTAACGCGAATAAAGTGACCGTCTGTATCGGCGATGCACAACAGGTCAAGGTTTACATGAAAGAAATTTTCCAGTTCTGCAGTTCTTTCTTTTTGCTCGGATATATCCACAAACAAAGTGGTAAAATAACCCCGTTGAGGTACGCCCACCTGGACTTGAAACCATTTATCAAGAATTTCTGAATACTGCTCGATTGATTGTTCAACCCCGGTGATAGAGAGATTCCCATAGTAAGATATCCAATCAAAAGCACTGTTTTGTATCCCGGGCATAACCTCGGTAACGGTTTTATTTACAATCTGTTGCGCCGAAAGCCCGGTTATGCGCTCAAAAGACTCATTTACCTCTAAAAATCGATAATCTATAGGAGTGCCACTATCATCAAGTATCGTTTGATGCAACGCATAGCCAAAAGGTGAAAACTTGACAGCCTTAAGCATTAAAAAAACTCCTTTTCTATAGTATAGGTGCGCGATTGCCCCAATACAAGAAAAGGAGGCCTATACATTGATTATTCAGGGAGCTATGGCAGCCTTCCACTGGAAGGAATCTTTCCCGGTATGCAGGGAATAACGAATACTGCGCTCGATAGCCCATTGAGGCGTATCAGCCGCTAATATAAAAGATCGGTCTCCTTCGCTTCCTTCAACGGTAACAGAACCGCTGACAATCGTCGGACTGGAACTAAAACCGATTGTAAACCGGGCCGGTCCCCCTCCCATGCCCAGGGGAGGCGAAAACGAAAGGGTACAGACCTCGGCAGAAGAGCCATCACGGCGAGCAATCCGGGAAATATGAATAGATGAACCTGAAACTTCTCCGGTGATACGCTCCCCCTCACCCTCAATCACAATTGACGTATCTGATCTTTGAGTAATTGCATATGCGGTACGCTTCCCTGCTCTATCAAACACCCATCGCTCTCCAATGTTCAAATGGACGGGAGATTCAATGACAGTGGCGGAATCAGTTCCGGTTTTTAATACTGCCAAACTGAAAGACCGTGAGTAATAGCCTTCCATACCGGTAAAGAAAAGTGGAACAGAAACCTTTACCGGAATCTCATAGGAGACTCCATCAATTATTACACTGCTTTTTTTGGAAGCAAGGGTACTTTCCGCTCGATGCATGACCGGTAAGGATGACTGGCGGGTATGGCCGTTTGGATCAACCGCGCCCCCATATTTTTCGGACGGTGAATCAGCGCATTCCAAAAAAAACTCTATCTTTTCACCACGGTTCGTAGTGTAGCCAAGAGATACGGAAGGTCGCTTTATGTGTTGGGCATACGTAAGAGTCATGGGTGCAAAATAGCTTTCTCGTCCGGTTTCAACTCCCTGAGCTTGCTTCGCTTTTTCAGGATTTCCAAAAACGTCAACTTGACTCATATCATGCTTTGTCATGATAACGTATGGCTCCTCTCTTTCCTTAAGAAATACCTCGATAGACTGCCATATTGGATGGCCGGTAAAGTAGAGCATTGCATGCGCGTCATAATGGCGATAGACAATATCAAACGGATGAATGGGACTGGCTTCGGCAAAGGTGAAAGCAAACGAAAAAAAACTGCAAAGCACAGCTACTAGATAACGCTTCATGATTACTCCTTAACATTACTGATCAATTTTTCAAGATTAGCCACATACTGCGTAAGCGCGGTACGGCCCATGACGGTCAGGCGCTGTATGGTAACCGGTTTTTTACCCTCGAATTGTTTTATCACTTCTATAAAACCGGTCTCCTCCAACTTTGCCAAATGTCTGTTAAGATTTCCATCTGTTGTTCCCGTCTCCTTTTTAAGACGCGTAAAATCTGCCTCTCCAACTCCCGCAAGAAAACTGATGATGGCAAGGCGTATCGGTGAATTGAGTAAAGACTCATAGCGCTGAAAATCGTACAGATTCTCCTGAGTTTCTCCCATCATGACCTCCCGCGACGAAACCTCAAAAATAAAATGAGTCCAGGTATAAACGATGAAATAAATGTCGTTCCCGCAAGGGCGAGCGAGGCGGTTGCGATATCAAAGCGGACGATACAAGCGGCGCATATCCACCAAGGAATTCCCAAAAAACGAAATGAGCTTACATCCAACAAAGATCCATACACCCAAAATACCAGCCCAATAACTACGGACACCGAGCTTAAAAAAAAAGGTGTATAGATGCCACCACGGGAGTAAAAGGTAACAAAAAGGACTCCAATGGCGACCAAATGTCCAATCCACAAGGATGTACTCAATCGCTCAAAATCATTGCCCGATCCGCTTCCTTTACCGGATTGTATCCCGATAATGGCCGATGCAATGCCTCCCAGGGATACAAGTACCGGCCAAAAAACGATTGAGATTACGGACTGAGCATACTCTGTTTTTTGCATTGCATAAAAAACAAGGGTACCTACGGGGATGAGTAGGCCCCACAGCATAAGATGAATCCCCTTTTCTTCCAGGACCTGCCTGCCTTTTTGTAAAAAAACCTTGATCGTTTCAAGATCACGCAGGGCTTGATTAGTCCCTGCTTCGCCCAATGAATCTTTCTTGTTCATACTTACTCCTTTATGCAAAGCACTTTGCATTACAAAGTAATAGTAACACCCTGTACTCTGCTTGTCAACAAATAAGTACAATCAGTTTTAAAAAATCGACGGGATTGACCAATACCGATGTCAGAGGTATAAAAATGATACCTCATGCTAACCACTATGCGCCTCTATCAAATCAACTCCTCAAGGATTCTTCAACACATCCGCAAAAATCGTGGGAAAAGCCGCATAGCAGTATCCGAAGAGCTTGGACTGGATCGTTCAACCCTTACCAAGGTTGTCCGCGACCTTATCGCACGAAATTTGGTACGAACCACCGGCAAGTATCGAGGAAAACCCGGTGTTGGCAGAATGGCAACCGGGCTCGAGATCAACCCCGACTTTACCCTGGTTCTTGGCATTGAGGCGCAACCCCGTTTTTGCAGATGGGCCTTGGTAAATCTTGATGGAACGAGTGTATCATCGGGGACTCATGAGTATACCGCCGGAAACGATGATTTATGCGCGCATGTGCAAGAGATATACCAAGAGGCCTTACAGAACGCTCAAGACAAAAAACTTACCATTAGCGGTCTGGGTATCGGTCTTTCTGGAATAGTTGATCCCTACAACGGTGTAATTCTTAATTCAAATCCCCTTAGTATTACATCGCCATGGCCCATCCGTACCATTCTGGAAGCAAAGCTCGGTATACCCGTTTTTGTGGAGAATGACGCCAATTGTTGTTGTTGGGGTGAGCTTGCGTTTCGCAGCAATGGCCCTTCGCGCAATTTCCTTGCCTTTTTGGGGGAGTTCCGCAATGTTGACATAGGCAAGAATAAGATAAACGGAACAGCGTTTGGCATAGGCTTGGTAATTCGCGGAAATGTCTTTCACGGAGACACCTTTACCGCAGGAGAATTTCGTAGTCTTCTGTATGACCATACCAAGCCGGGAAATTCCCAGTTTTCCATCAGCGACCAAGAAGCGATGCGCCTTCCCGGAGATACCGGGGTGCTCGAGCGTGTTTTTGACGAGGTTGCATACAATGGATCGCTATTGGTTAATTGCCTGGATATGAATAAGGTTGTCATCGCCGGAGATTTTGCGGCGTATCCTGAACTACTGCAAAAGAAACTTGAACAAGCTATACAGTCCAACTGGATATACACAACCAAAAAAGAATGTGCAATCGAGTTTTCTCCCGATGGTCCACTTGCTGTCGCAATGGGAGCTGCCGGGCTCTTTATAGAAAAACTGTTTAGCGTTCCCGACATGACCGATCACATCGATGAAGCCGTTGGATATATCCTGCTCGAACGAATATCTCCATCACCTACATAAAAAAGGGGCCCCCGTCGGGAACCCCTATTCACAGATTCTTTTGTATTTCTTTTTAGGCAAGCTCACTGAGTGTTTGATCAAACACCTCAAGAGTTTCCTTAGAAGGTTTTTTCGTTATCAAACTGATAAGAACGGTAATCACAAAACTGATAATAAAGCCTGGCATTAATTCATAAAAATACTCGCCAGGAATTTTTACAAAGTTTTTAACTACAAAAATAGTTACGGAGCCTGAAAGGACCCCAGAAAGTGATCCCCACCAAGAGACACCCTTCCAGCAAAGGGCAAGAATGATTAACGGTCCAAATGCCGCACCAAAACCGCCCCATGCGTAGCCCACCATAGACAAGATATTACCCTTATCGGTAGCGGCAATTATGGCCGCAAGAAGCGCAAAGCCGATTACTCCCAAGCGACTAATCATCATTTTTTTTCGACTATCCATATCACGAATTCCAGGTAAATCCTCTGTCAACGAGGAGGTAAGCACCAGCAATTGGGAATCCGCGGTGGACATAACAGCTGCAAGGACGGCAGCAAGAACAAAGCCTCCAAAAATGGGATGGAAAAGCGCAGTTGTCAGAGCCAGAAACACACGCTCAGGATTACCACCCTCTCCACCAACGCCCGCTAGTCCATGAGCCGCATCATAGCCAATACCGATCAATCCGATACAGCAAGCCATAACAAGACATATAGCCATCCAGGTAATACCAATTCTTCGAGCGCTTTTTACCGATGCGGTATCCTTTATACCGATAAATCGCGCCAAAATATGCGGCTGTCCAAAATAGCCAAAACCCCAAGCCATCAAGGATGCAGCGGTAATTGCTCCAGTTGAAAAAGAAAATGCGTTCGGTCGAATCTGGGAAATCGACACACCTGATCCCGCTATAGCCGCATATCCGAGGATACAGCAAAAAACCAGTGCGGTAAGCATCAATAAGCCTTGAAGAAGATCGGTCCAGCACACCGCAAGATATCCGCCCAGGAAGGTATAGGAAATCACAACAGCAGCGGTTACAAAAAGTGATACCTGTTCACTTGCTCCAAAGGTATGGGCAAACAAAAGTGTTCCACCCTTAAATCCAGAAGCTACATACAATGTAAAGAAAAATAATATGACCAGATTGGCAATGATTCTTAAAACCCCGGAAGAATCGTCAAAACGACGAGAGATAAAAGAGGGAAGCGTAATGGCCTTAAATTTCGCGCTCATTAACCTCAGTCGTTTTGCTACAATGAGCCAGTTTAAGTACGCACCTATGGTCAAGCCGAGCGATATCCATACGCCCTCAACCAAACCACTGGCGAATACCGCGCCCGGAAGACCAAGAAGAAGCCAACTGGACATATCGGACGCGCCCGCGCTGATCGCAGTGGTCAAAGGCCCAAGGGTTCTTCCTCCAATGATAAATCCTTCATTCCCGCCGGTGTGCTTCTTCATTGAATACACACCAATCGCGAGTAGAACCACGAGATACACCAAAAACTCTATTATGTAAATCATTTCAAAATACTACGTCTAGAGAGAAAGGCTGTCAAGAAAAAGAACTGAGCATTCCACAATAGATCACTCTGCGCGATCGCGATAGGAAACCCTGATCACATTCCAGGAAAGAGGAGAGAGCATCATGGTAAGACAATCCCCAGTACACACGGTTGTCGCCTTAATTTTAGGTACAATTCGCTGTGGATCATCACGGGTATTTCGCGCAAGCGGGTCAGAATCACAGACCGTAATATGTTCAATTACTGAAAGACCGGAAAAACCCATAAGACGCACGGACACTTCCACATTATCGGAAAGATGTCGGTTTACACAAAAAAAGCTTATCTGCTTATCCTCATGTACAACGATGGCTACCGAATCAACATATGGAACAGGCCCATACAAATCGCTTTCAAACAGGGGAGATTCTATGCGCGTTTCCAGCACCTCGCCCCTTCCATAGAGTGAACAATGTAAAAATGGATAATAGATTGTTTGCTTCCATGCCGGGCCTTCTGGTTCTGCAAGTATCGGGGCAATGGTATTTACCAGCTG
>JAFGIM010000081.1 GCA_016929605.1 Spirochaetales bacterium
GAAACCGGAATAGAGGAGTTGGACCGCGTCCTGGGTGGAGCTGCCATGAAGCGCTCTGCGATTCTGGTGGGAGGGGAGCCGGGTATCGGTAAGTCCACCCTTTTGCTTCAGGCGGCGGCCGGAGCCCAAACCAAAGGCCGTGTTTTATATGTTTCCGGGGAGGAGTCCGCCGCTCAGATTCGATCCCGGGCAGATCGGCTTTTTCTGGACACCCGATCGGTGGAGGTACTGTGTACGTCTTCCCTGGAGGATATACATCAAGCCCTGACCGAGGTTAATCCGGTATTTGTGATTATCGACTCAATTCAAACGGTGTATGCTCCCGAAGCGGGCTCTGTGCCGGGAACGGTCAATCAGTTAAAACTCTGTTCGCACGACCTGGTGTCCTGGGTAAAGGAGCGGGATTCCGTTCTTTTTCTTGCGGCCCATGTTACCAAGGATGGGACAATAGCAGGCCCCAAGGCTCTTGAGCATTTGGTTGATACCGTCCTTTCTTTTGAGCGAAACGATGATGATATCCGTTTTTTGCGTGCGGTAAAAAATCGCTTTGGCTCTGTAGACGAGCTTGGTCTTTTTCAGATGACGGGGAAGGGTTTGTTTCCTGTGGAAGATCCATCTGCCCTTTTTTTGGTCCGCAGGAATACTGGTTTACCTTCGGGGGTAGCGGTAACGGCGGTATTCGAAGGGAGTCGTGTTTTTTTGGTGGAGATACAGGCGCTTACGGTGCCGGCAAAGGGCTCGCTTACCCGCGTGTTTTCGGATCGTATAGACAGTTCCCGGGTAAGCCGGGTGGCGGCTGTGTTAGAAAAAAGATTGCAGATTCGACTGTCGGATCAAGATATCTATGTGAACGTTGCAGGCGGTGTTCGCCTGAGCGAGAGCGCTATTGACCTGGCTCTTGCCGGAGCTCTCTACTCCGCGCGAACTGATATTCCCTTGCCCGAAGGCTATGCCCTTATTGGTGAATTGAGTTTGGCGGGAGAGGTTCGCCCGGTTAACCGGCTTAAGGCGCGCGTCAAGGCCGCTCTGGGCCTTGGGTTTACCCACGTTATTGCCCCCTCCGCGGAGGAAGGGGCCTTGGGCGCTCAGGATATTCGGAAGATGATCAGCTTGTTATTTAACGAGGCTCCCCACAAGGGCGGGCACCGCGATAAAGTTGCCGATCGCTCCTCCCAAACTGGAAAGGAAAAAGATTAACAGGACATGGGAGATGCGGTTTCGGTAAAAGCCTTTTATGTGTGTTACATCCTGCGCAAGGCTTTCCATGTCCGAGACTCTGGGTTTTTTAATCCATGCTTGAGCCAGACCGGAAAAAAGGCCAACACCGATAAAGGGGTTAATTGTGGCAACGGGGGCCCCAACAAAGGCGGTGAGTATGGCAAGGGGATGACCCAGGGCTACCAGGGTTCCCAATGCGGCCAGAGAGCCATTCCACAAAAGCCATCTACCAAGCATTTCCATTGAAGACATCGCTCCGCCGGTAAAAAATCCGGCGGCGATAAGAGCTACTATAAGAGCGGGGAGGAGCCATCCCGCGGCGCGAGAAAAGAATCCTGGTTTTATCACCGTTTCTATATCGCTGGTGTCGGCGCTCGCGCTTCCCGCTGCAATCTTGCGGATAAGGGCTTCCGTTCCGGCTAAATGCCCGGCCCCTAACACCGCCAGGGACTTTGTACCGCCGGCACTCCATATCCTGCTTGCAAGGTAGCGATCCCGCTCGTCTATCAACACTTCCTTTACCGTCGGAAGGTAGTCGGCAAGTTCATTCATCATCTCTTCCATCGCGCCCTTGTTCTTTAGGGCTTCTATATCTGCCTCGGTAAGCTCTTCGCTTGTAAAGGCACTGCCGGTAAGAGCTGCAAGGAGTTTTACCTTGCCAATAAAGCTGTTTTTGGACCAGGCTCTTTTAAGGGTTACATGGATGGGGCGGTCTACCATGGCGGTGCGAATTCCCTCTTCCTCGGCAACTTCCAGGGCCTTTTTCATCTCGTCGCCAGGTTTGCTTCCGGTATCGTTGCCGATGCGTCGTTGGAACGAAGAGAGCACCAGGTTTGCCAGAAGCAAGAACCCCTTGCCTTCTTTAAGCACCTTGGTAATATCAAGCTCCTGCCATCCCTTGTTGTTTTTTAGAGTTGCAAGGCGTGCTTCGTCAAGTTCCACACACACTACATCCGGTTTTTCCTCACGAATCGCCTGTGCCACCTCTTCTACGCTTTCGCGGGATACGTGGGCGGTTCCCAAAAGGAGTATCTGTCGACCCTCCAGCTCAATTTTTCGTAGGTTTTGCGTCATTGGAACTCCTTGCTCTGTCTATCTCGTGTGCTATCATGTCCAGAAGCGACTGCGCTCCCGGGTAGTGTTCAGGTTTAATCAGGCCACCTGCCATATGCGGGTGCCCGCCTCCAGTTCCAATGCCCTCAAGGGCTCGGGCGACAATTACTCCGGCGTCTAGCAGGGGGTCCCGGTTTCGTGCGGACAGTCGGTATTCCTCTCCCCGAACTTCAATAACCAGAACAAAGGATACCTCGCGCAATCGTAGCAGAAAATCGGCGATTACGGAAAGAAGCTCGCTCGAATAGTCGCCCGATAACTCCGCGGCAAGGATATCGCCCTTGGTAATCGCCGAGGAAAGAGAGCGCCCAATAGCATAGAGCTGGTCGGTGCTCAGGGACGTCTTTACTACCTCCTGTGCGAGTTTCGCGTCTCCAAGCGGAAACAGCCGGTAGTGGGCCTCAAGGTCAAGCGCGCTTACATGGCGGGTAAGAAAATCGGTGTCCAGCTGTATCCCGGAAAGGAGGGCGGTGGCTGTTTTTTTGTCCGGGTTCTCCCCTGCCTCGTGCCAGTAGCTCCAGATGATGGCCGAGCATGAGCCGGCTTCTACACGAATATCCGTAAAGGGACAGTCTTGGGGAATGTTGCCGGGATGATGGTCAATAATGCCGGTTAAGGTTCCCACCACGCGGGAGACCGTTCCGCCCGAACAGGAACCATCTACCAGTATGGTTTGTGTTCCCTCGTCTACTGTAAGGTGTTCAGCGGCGTGTAAGGTTATGGCGAGCCGGTCTATCATGATGGAGGCGGAAATGCTGTTACCCTGAAACGAAGCGCAGGCGGAAGCATTGAAACCCTTGCGCGAAAGAAGGGCCGCAAGGGCATGGGCCGAGGCGATCGCGTCATGATCGGGAAAGTCGTGGGCCTGAACAAGGACCGCCCGTGAGCGGTCCAGGGTACGCAAGAGCGTCCGTAAGGGTTTTTTCATGAATGGCCGATCAGGTTCCGGAGACCCTGCCGGTGTCCTCCCGTACCGTTCCCTCAAGTTCGGTTATAGCCCACCGGGAAAGGCGGTATTCAAAGAAGCTTGGCGCGGGAACGGAGATAACCTCCAGGAAGTACTTTTGGGCGATGGATTTACTTTGGAACAGTTGGTAGTACATCGCGGAATAAAAGAGCATCCGGTTTCTGACGTTTACGTTCTTTTCTTTCATTATACGATTAAGTACGTCGGCGTCTCCTACCAGATCCACAAACAAGCGGCACAAAAAGTATTCGGTAGTCGTTCGGTCCAACAGGGCCAGATATTTGGTCATAAACTCCTTGGCCTCTTTTTCCTTGCCTTCGCGGTAAAAGCAAAGGGTGGTCATAAGGGCGTAGGAGCTGTTTTTTGGTCGGTATGAAAGGGCAGTGCGGAAGGCCTCGCGGCTACCCTGCCAGTCGCCCTTTCCCCACAAAAGAATGCCAAGACTTTCAAAGGCAAAATGGTAATTGGGAAAAATCTCGCAAACCTTGCGGTAGTCGGCAATCGCTTCGTCAAGATTGCCAAGGTCATCATTAAGTCCGGCGCGATAGATATACGCAAGGTATTGGCTTCCATCTATCTCGATTGCGCGAGAGAATGCGTCCCTCGCCTCGGCTTTTTTAAAGCCGGTTATATAGTAATTACCAAGGTCCACCCAGTGGCTGTAGATATTGCCATCTATCTCGCATGCTTTTTTAACATCCTCAATGGCGCCTTTTACGTCGTTTTGCTCGGCGCGAATTCTGGCTCTCTCTGCCCAAAGGATGCTCCATGACGAGTCGCGTTCAAGAGCCAAATCCATGGTCTCGCGGGCCTTGTCCAGCTCGTTTTCCATGTAATAGGTTCGGCCCAGTCCAAACAGGGCGTCAAGGTTGTTGGGGTTGGCGGCCACTGCCTTAACGAGCCATGTTTTAGCGAGCTTGTAATTCTTTAGGGACACAAGATCCAGCCCAAGGGCGGCCATGGCGTCACTGTGGTTTTTATCCACTGCAAGGGTTTTATCCAGGTAGCTTTTTCGCGCGCCGGCATTGTTTTGGGCTCCTGCAAGAACGGCTCGGGTATACAGGATGTCCGCATCTTTGGGGAAGCGTTTTTCCAGGTCGTTGGCTGTGTCGGTTGCTGCATCCAGTTGTCGAGCGGAAATAAGCATGGAAAGCTTGAGTCTGCCAATATCTGCGGATTCCGCTTCTTTTTGTGGCACTGAGTCAAACAGGGCAAACACTTCGTCCCATCGGCCCTGGTTTGACAGGCGGGCAAGATCCTCTGCAAAGGCGATGCGCGACCATTCACCCTTTTTGGGCTCGGTTTTTACCACTGGTGGCGCATCGGTCTTGACGGCCGCTTTCTCCGTTGCGCAGGAGAAAAGAAGCATAGAAGCGATTAAAAGCGCCGCGATTGGCGCGTGTTTCACAGTTACTGACATTGCATCCCCTTAAAGTCGTTGATTTTGTTCCATGCTTTCAGGTACACTCGAACAAATGATGAAATTCTTTTATCGCAGAATTGCGTTGATTACTGCGTTATACCTCACGATCATTTTCGGCATATTTGCCCTTCAATTTACCCGGGGAAACACCTTTTCTTTTACAATCGGTGCGCTTTCTGTCTCCGGGTCTACAGAAACCGACGAAAAAGGGGTGGAAAAGCCCGCGCTTCCGCTGCATCTTGGTGCATGGGGGCTCGATTTTTTCCTGGACGAACACCATTCGTTGATGGCATATACAAGCGGAAATAATGGCGTTCCTGTACAAGTTGAATCATGGTCCCGCCAGGATGACGGCTTTTCTCTTGTCTTTGCACGGGGCATTCGTCTTGTATTCTCCACGGAAAAAAGGGGTGATATCGATGTCCTGTCCCTCTCCGCAGAAATTCCCTCGTCCTTTCAGAGGGTAGCCATTCCCTTCCGGTTTGCACGCAGTGCCCGCCTGGAAAAACATGAATCCCTTACGTTGGTTCGTTCCGGAAAGAAGCTGTACTCCTTTCCCTCTGCTCCGCTCGCGCAGGGAGACAGCTCTGCAGTTCGCTATCTTCCGCTCTCTCGTTCGTCGCCGACAGTGTACTATCAAACATGGCTTCCTGCAAAGGGTATCTCTATTACCGAACTCGCCGCCCTGCCAGGGGCCTCTCATCAGGCACGCGCTCGCTCTGTCGAACGCTTTGCCGCCTCCGCCCTATCTTCTTTCCGGTCTACGCTGCTTCTTCCCAATCTTTCCGAAGCGGTTGTCGCTTCCTATGTAGCAGAAATGGGCCGAATCGGGATGTATCGCACCGCGATTGAAAGCGTCCCTGCCAGCTTTACCTCCGGCCAATCGCGTACCTGGCTTACCAATACTTTTTTTAACAGTTTGGAGCGTACCTGGGCTGGTATGATCTCTCGTGAGCGCGAGGAGCGTGTGGCGCTTTCCCGTAAACTAACCGAGGGGAATCCAGCCATCTTTGAATTTCCCTCTCTTTTTACCTATTTGGTAGACCGGGGGAGTGCGGTGTTGTTGCCTGATGTGGTGCGCGTTGCCTCTGCCTTGGAAATTGCATCCATTAGTCCTGTGCAGGCTGCAGGAATCCTGGAGATTATTTTGGATGCGCGGGATATGCAAAGCCCGCATGCGGTTGCGCTGGAGGCTTTGAGTGAATCTGCCGAACGGCGAATTATTTCTTCGTTCGCCCTGGTTCAAGATCGCCTCTATATGTCCAAAAATGGGTCACTGGTAGATTCCCTGGATACCCTGCGAGTGGCCACTGTCTTATCCCGTTGGGGCGCATCCGATCCCAAGAAGGAACAGTGGGCTGGTATGTCCAACCTCCTTGTTACATCGCTGTTAACCCATCTTGGCGAGGATGGATCCCTTCCGGTCTCCCTGGCCCTAAGCCCGGAAACCGGCGAACGTCGTGAATCCATAGCTGTTAGCGAAGGTGGATTTATCGATCCGGGTCGCTTGTACCCTCATGTAGTAACCGGAGACACCTGGTATCCGCATGCACTTTCGCTGTCTTCGGTTTTGGGGCCTGGAAGCTGGGCATGGACCAGCGCAAAGTCCGTTACGGTCGCCAAGCGAAGCGGGGATGTTCTTGCCATAACAGTTGGATTCCCCCAGGGCGAAACTCATTATATGGTTATTCGAGGCATTAAGCCTTTTTATCGCATTCAGCTGTATGGTATGGATTTTCGTACAGATCCGCGATTTGAAAGTTATAATTCATCGGGATACCGATATAACGAGGATACAGAAACCCTGTTCTTAAAGATGCGGCACAAGGTGGAGATGGAAGATATCGTGATTTATCTAGGCGCTCCGGCTCCTGCAGAACCGTCTGTTGAGGAAGCCTCTAGCGCTCCTGTGGAAGGCGTTGTCGAACCGGCAACCTCTCCGGTACAACCTTCGGGATTATAATGGATCAGGCCTGTCCGGCCTGTTCCATTATCTGGTCAAACTCTTCATCGGTATCGCAGACAAGGGCTGCGGCAAAGTAGAGAGCTACCGCTGTTTCGGTGGTAAGCGTTCCCATGGGGACAGCCCCCTCCCTCCACATTCGCCTTGAGGTTGAGTATCCGGAAAAATCGACTACGCCCTCTTGCTGGCTGGTACAATAAAAACGACAATTTCTTTTACGTCCCTGAATAAGCAATTGCTTTAGGGAATATGGCCCTTCCTTCATGCTCGCCGTTCCCTTTTCATAGAGTTCAAGAAAGAATATTGAAACGCCTTCGTCGGTTAGCGCAAGGAGACGGTCGCTTCTCATGCCCGGATATACCCTGCATACATGCATACGGTCTGCCGCTTCGCATAGGATTTGCGCCATTACATAACGGTCTGTCTCTCCATATCCCGAAAGAAGACCGGCTCCGGTAAACACCGGCTCTGCAATATTCCAGTTGGTAAAGCCGGCAGGAGAAGGCTTGGTAAACTTAAGATTAAGGGGAGAAAGAACTCTTTCCCCAAAGGCTACATAAATTCCTTTTTCCTTCTCTTGGGCAAGGCGTAAGGCTTTTAGAAAATTAGTCCGTGCCTCGTCGGTCTGCCCGCTGTCCCTGTCCGTTAAGGGCGGGGTGTTGGAAGCCGTCAGAACAATCGGAACCGGGGCGTCGGCAAAGAGCCAATACATGAGGGGCGCGGTAAAGGAAAGGGTGTCTGTTCCATGGGTAATAACAATGCCGTTGGCGGTACCGCTTGCTATCTTGGAAGCGACTGCGTGGATAAGGGCTGCCCAGTCAGCGGGCTGGATTTCTTCACTCAGCAAACGGTCGGTGGGAACGTTTTCAAAGCGGATATGATTTCCGGCCAGCTCTGGCGGGACAAGGGATTTAAGTATCTTGTCGTCGCCAGCGTTGATGTTTTCCCCGTCTGAACTTCCGGATATGGTTCCGCCCATCGCCAGAACGTAGATAATACTGATGTGGAGTTCTTCCTTAAGAAGTGCCTTTACCGCGATGGGGTCCGCAAGGCCCTTTGTCTTTTTCATAATAAGACCGGTAAGGAATTCAAGCGGTGCCATGTCTCCCTCGCGCAGGCGATGTGCTTCGGCGGGATTTTCTTGTATCGCTTTTTTTGCAAGCAGGCGCAGTTGGCCTGAGTCGGTAATAACCTTCCAGTTATGTTCTTCCAGCAGGTCTACCGGATCGCGGTCTGTTTCCATAACCGCCATAATCAGTTGTTTGGCGATGCGGCTATTGATGGACTTATCGTTATACAGTCCCAGTATGGAGGCAAAGCGACGGGGCGAAAGGGGGGAGTCCTGTATGGATTTTCCTGCGCGCCTGAGGATGCCGGTAACATCGGACATAAGCCAATGGGCGCTCTCCATTGCGGGCGCTCCTGCCTGGATGGTTTGCTCAAAAAAATCCGCGCGAGCTTTTTCGTCGCAGATAAACTGGGCTCTGGTTCTGGAAATTCCCCACGTTTCGATAAGCCTGTTTTGGCGTTGAGAGGGATGCTCAATTGCCGACGCGCGCAGTTCTGCAAGCAGGGCTGGCGGACAGCGGTAGTCCTCCAGGTTTCCCATCTCTTCTGTGGCGAGTTTAGATACGGATTCACGGCTTTGAAAGTATTCGGTTCTGTCCTGCCGCTCGTTCCACAGCCGGCTTTCGGATACAACCTGTCCTCCGGATGCAAGAATTTCTTCCTGACGATGCAGTTCTGAATTGATAGCCTTGCGTACAAAATTAAAAGAGTTAAGGTTTCTCAGTTTAACAAAATAGTCGCTTTCTTCCGGGTATCGTGCCAGGGCGACATAGGCATTGCAGCGTATTACC
>JAFGIM010000010.1 GCA_016929605.1 Spirochaetales bacterium
GGCGTTGGCGAACTTGTCTTTTGTACTCCTCCAGTTGCACAAAGTGATCCGGCTCTTGCGGATATTCCCTGTGTGGATGAAGCAATTATGGCTACTGCCTCGTTGTGCGGAATTACCCGCGTGTTCGCCATTGGTGGCGCACAGGCTATTGGCGCGATGGCCTATGGTACTCACAGCGTACCCAAGGTTAATGTGATTGTAGGCCCGGGCAATAAATACGTTGCAGCGGCAAAAAAAATGGTATATGGAGAGGTTGGCATTGATTTGCTCGCAGGCCCTTCAGAGGTATTTATTATCGCTGACGGGAGCGCTGATTTTCGATGGGTGGCCCGAGATATGCTTGCGCAAGCGGAGCATGATCCGGACGCACAGGCAGTTCTGGTAACAAACGACAGCCTTCTTGCCGAACGTGTCGAGAAAGAACTTGAGACTCTTCTTGAACCACTAGGTTCTGATTCTCCTGCTGCGCTCAGCTTTTCCGCAAACGGATGGATTATTCTATGCGAGAGTCTTGATGAAGCGGCTTCTATTGCCAATCGCAAAGCCCCAGAACATCTTGAGCTTGCCCTTGAAGCTGGATCGGTTCGGGATGCCCTTGAAACGACACTTCGAAACTATGGCTCTCTTTTTATCGGGCATAAAAGCGCCGAGGTATTGGGTGATTATGCAGCAGGGCTTAACCATACCTTGCCCACCTCATCAAGCGCGCTTTTTACCGGGGGACTCTCTGTGCGCCACTTCCTTAAGACGGTAACAACCCTGCGTACCGCCGAGCGTCCGGGCTCTGATGTTCGGGGGCTGAACGCATCTCTGGCGGCAGCTGCCTTGCTTGCGGATGCCGAAGGGCTTTGCGGGCATGCTCTTGCTGCCCGAGTGCGCTTGTAACTGGCGTTTAGGCTTTTGTACTAGAGGCGATCTGTTTCGTTTTCTTCGTGCATGACTTCGAGCCGATGCATAACATAGTCGACTACAAGTTGCTTTTTATCTTCGCAGTTATCGCCACCCCAGGACCGAGCTTCTTCCCGGAACGCGGCACAGTCGTATACCGGGCTTGCGGTCATGATAATGCGGTCTTCGCATACAACGTCGCTGAGCATGTCGGATGGTGTATCCGAGAAACGTAGACAGTTACCGTTGATGGATATTAACATCATTATATCCGACAGGCGGATGTAGGAGTCTATCTCGCGAACCCCACGTTTAGTTTCTGGTTTGCCCGGGCGGAATCGGGTCCCTGCGGGAAACACAAGAACCGCGTTGCCTTCTTTTCTGACCCTGTCCAGTGTCCGCATTGAAGCGAGGTTTATTACGCGGCTTCGCTGCTCTTCACGCTTAAAAACTTCTGGATCGGAAATAGCCGCTAAAGATCTGCTGGGATAGATGATGATTCTGGAATATGCTTCGGCGAAGGCCGAAACCATGGGGTTGTCTTCGTTGAGCTTCATTCCCGCTATCGCGATAATACGGCTTGCGAGTTCCTTTCCCGAAGGTCCTGATTTTTCCAAAAGGTACATCACCCCCGGAAGGTCATAGTTGCTGTAATGTTCCATAAGGATGATGCCCTTGGCACCAGATTTGATGCGGGCAAGAAAGTCTTCTGCATGGTCAATATTGCGGAATTGTGAGTCAGGTCGCATAGTTTCGGCACACATGCGGTCCATGATGGCCCTGATGCCTTTATTGGCTTCCTGATAGACGTTTTCTTCGGTTATCGTGTTTTGCGCCCGAGAGAGGCGCTTGAGTTCCGGAAAAAGCGATTGGTAACGACTGAACAGTGAATCGGGATGCATGTCGTCTCCTTGAAAAAAGTTGGAATTCAGTAATACCGGTTAGCGGGATTACTGTCAATAATTGCCGAGAATTCCGGCAAGTTCGTAAATTGTATGAATGCGGGTAAAGCCTTCTTCTGTCTCAAGGCTTTGGTAGCGCCCTTGTTCGTCAACCAGAACGGCCTTGCCCCCTACCGCCTTATAGCCGCGCACATATTTGGGATGATCGTCCACAAAGAGGGTTTCTTCCACGCTAAAGCCAACCCTTGCAAGGGTCTCCAAAAAGGATTCTGGATGCGGCTTCCCCCTGCCCTTATGAAAGGTAAGGTCAAAAACGCCAATAAAGATGTCCCCGATATTAAAAAAATCAAGAACCCGCTTAGCGTGAGCCATGGGAGCATTGGTGAGAAGGGTAAGAGGAAGTCCCAGGGATAGCAGATAGGGGCGCAGAGACGGATCTGGAGTGAGCTCCTCTATCTCGCTTTCCGGATGAACCGCCATAAAATACGCTCCCTCGTCGGTAAGCCCGTGGCAAGCCTTAAGCCATTCAAGGGTTGTGCCATAGGATGGAAGGCCTTTTTTTCTGAGCTCGATGGCCTCTTCCAGGGGGAGATGCAGATAAGATGCGACGAAGTCCATCATCCGCTTCGTGATGCCCTTGTCCATGGCATTAGAAGCGGGGTACAGGGTGTTGTCAAGATCAAGGAGAAGATGTCGAAGCATAGCGTGAGTGTATCATAAAGGGACCGTCACGATAATACGCTCGATTTCTCCCGTACGACCAAGAAGCGCCTTTGATTCAGTGCTGTCCAGGGCGTTTCCCTCGCGGGTGTGTTCCTTGCCGCCCAGGATACAGCTGATGCGTGGACGCTCTGTTTTGGGAACCAACCGGTATTCAACGGGAACGGCGCACCAGGAGAAAGAAAGGGTTCCCTGTGAGTGAAACTCTTGTGTGCGAAGCATGCGGGGCGCAAAGGAAACAATGCCGTTGGATACCGATACCCCGAGTTCACCCCAACGGGTGATTACTTCTTCCTTGACCTGTCCGGTCATGCCGGGCTGTTTAGCCCCCTGTCCTGCTGGAGTATGCGAGTAGGGATCTGTGGGAAAGGCTCCGTAGATTTCCGGTGTTTTATTAAAGCCAATACCCGATCGGATGTCGTAGTAAAGATCGGTAAGGCTTTGTGCAACAGTTTCGTCTTGTTCTGCAAGGGCATATTCTTGTACCGCGAGCATTAATTTGGAAACCATGTGCCAGTAGATGCTACCAAGACCCTCATAGGCGTAAAAGGTTCCCGATCTACCCGTAAAGCTTTGGTGATTAAAGGTCTTTTCGTAAAGCTCAAGGATACTCTGTCGGTCTGCTTGTGGTATCGCCTCACTAAGTGTATTAAAAGCTGCTTCCATAATTTGGGCGTTTCTAAAGGAAGGGTTAAAATGGCAGGCTCTCTGTGAGTCCTGGAACATAATGGAGGTATTACCCGAGGCAAGCAGTCGGGCGAGCGATGGGATGCGGAGGGCATCTTCTTCGTTGACGATATTCTTGGCGCAAAAATGTGGAAGTTCCTTGTTGGGGTACAGGATGTAGGAATACTGGTCCTTGCGGAAGAGCGGTCCTTCCTTCATGGCCTTGCACAGGTCAAGCACTTCTTTTGAACTGAGTAAGAGCGAAGAGATGACCGCTACCTGCCCCTCGAGCATTTCGTTCAGGTACTGTACGTCCATGCCGCCAGAAGAGGCAATGGAGAGTGTGTTGTACGCATGGTAAAGACCATCCTGTCGTTTGTTGGCTCGGATCGTCTGTTCGGAGGCGGTGCGGAACACAGTAAACGCCTTGATAATCTCTTCTTTCGTAAGATCTATGGTTTTATTCGCATAGCCTTTTGCATAGAGCGCTTCCCTTTGTTTTTCAAAGAGAGAACCAATGCTGTCCACAAAGGCTCTTCGTTCAAGGGCATTTGGATTCTCTGGTGCATGTGCCCAGGCAGCCGAGAGGTCACGGAAAAAATCTGCAGTTTCTGCAGGAACGGCAAAGGTTGCATTCGGTGCGTCTGCATACAGACCTTCCAGGAAGGAAAGGAATCGCCTGAGATAACAGAGGGTAACAATGGAAAGACCCCAGCCGGCAAGGGCATTGTTTGCGTCATTCCATTCAGGACGCTGAGTGTTAAGCCATATTCCGCCAAGCGGAATCAGGTTTGCCATCTTTGCGCAGATGATTGAAATAAACTTGGTGGTCATAGAAACAAGCTGAGGATTATCATCCTTGTCTAAAACAAGTTTTGCGTCTGTTCCCAGAGACTCGGTCTTTTTCATGATTGCATTGTGCAGTGTTTCGTCAAAGATAATGGTAGAGCGGGGGTCGCGTACAATATCGGCATAGGGTTTGATGCGGTATGGTACGTTGGCGCTTGAGTACAGGCGTTCGTCAAGACGAGCGCAAAGATCGTTATGGTTGTGTCGGGATTCTAATTCAAGAAGTTTGGCAAGATAAATTACTTGATGGTCTCCCCAGTAGCCGATGTTAGACCATGGATTATCGATTTCCTTTACTTCCCAGTCTATTCCGTCTCGGGTAATCCGGTAGGGATTAAAACCATCTACCGTCATAGCGTTAAGGAATTTAGCCGTCATGTTAGGAAGGAAGGCGGGATAAGAAAAAGCGAGTGCTTCCCAGTTTTGGAAGATGTCTCTCCAGTTACCTTGATAGTTGAGTTTTCGCTTCCCGTTTGAATCTTTCAGTTCAATCGAAAAACGGTTCCAGGGACGGCTTGGATCTCCATGTCTTCTGGAAAACGAAAGGGGGAGATACTCGGCGGCTAGCCTGGCAAGCTGGGGATCTCCTGTTCCGGTTAAGGCTGCAATCATGGTGGCAAAATCCGTTTGCGCACCCAGGCGGTTGAGTACGGTTTTAGCTTGTGCAGAGAGCTTATGATTTCTTGTTGAGATAAAGGCTAAAACATCTGCGGTATCGATTCTATTATTATCCGCAAAGATGCCTCCCCGCATGATGTTAAACATAACGTTTGCAGTGTGATGTACAACGGTTGAGGTTTCGGCCGTATCCTGGAAACCGTCAGCGTCGGCGATAAAGCGGGTCAGAGTTTCCAGTCCACACTGGATGTCTTTTTCCAAAAGGGAAAGAGCTTGTGTGCGGTTGGAAATGACGTGAGCAAGATCACTAATTGCTCCTGAGTCCAGGGAAGTATTAAAAACCTGATACCAGGATTCTGTTCCGTTAGACGGGGCTAATTCATAGTCGTTTTTAATAAAAAACGCAGGGCGCTCTCCCTTTACGGTGTGTACCACGGGGATTCTCTGTCCCTTGCGGAAAAAAGCGGGTGCTGCGGGAGAAAGGCATAATTCACCGGGGACGCTGAACCAGGACACATTGGCGAGAAGGGCTTCGCTTGGTTCTGCCTTATCGCTAATTATGGATGTAACAGAGAAGACGGCAATGCCGGCATCCTGGAGTATATCCGTTTTTTTATAGGCGTCGAGCAGAACGCTATTGTCGTTTTGGAAAACCGAGGTGATGCAGGCAGGAAGGATGTTGCGGCATCCGTCCAGAATGGAAAGCTGTATCGGCTTGGGGCCCAGGTTTGTTATTTTTGATTCACGTACAAGGCCAAAGGCATCGCTGGAGGTCCAGCCGTACATAAAAGCGATGTTAAGGTCCTTGTTGATTTCTTCAAAATAAATCTTTGAGCCAGTGTCGTTCTTGTACAGGTTTCGCTCGATTGACCACAAGCCTTTTTGGGATTCAGAGAAGGGTTCCCACAACCAGGTTCCTTCTGGTGAGGGTACCGAAATGGCAGTGTAGGATCCGGTAAATGATTGTCCGTCATAGACCTTATCTGCAGTGTAGTAGGGGAAAATGGCCTTGTCGCTGTTAATCCTTCCGGCAGTCAGGGCACCGTTAGACCAGATGTAGTTCCACACATCAGAGGAGCTGACGATTGTCATAAAGAAGGGGGGCATTGCGTCATAGTTGTGAATTCGATAATAACGTTCGCCAAACAAGGTAACGTATGAACCGTGCACTGCACTCTGTGCAGCCGCCTTAAAAACCTCTGTGGTTATTCCTTTCATCTCAATCCTCCATACTAAAATAAAGTATTATTTATTTTGTTGTTTCTGTCAACAAAATGGGTAAAAATCTATAAACTTGCGCAGAATGACATATCATGATATTTTGTTGTAATGGAAATTACCCTTCCCAAACTGCTCCGGCGCGTTGCCGCAGAGCATCCTGCCACAGTGGCTCAGTATACCCGGAATGCACAGGGCGAATTTGACGAGGTTTCTTTTGCGGATTTTTATCGGATAGTTCTTGATTATGCTGCGGGTTTAAAAGTACTGGGTACCTCTCGGGGTGACCATGTTGGATTGATTGCAGACAACCGAAAAGAATGGTTCCATACCAGTATGGCAATAATGGCCCTTGGTGCCGCAGATGTCCCTCGGGGATGCGACGCCACAGTCCGAGAAATTTCCTACATACTTTCTTTTTCTGAATGTCGCACTGTGGTGCTTGAAAATGGAGCGCAGGTTCAGAAAATTCTGGAAACAAGAGCCGAGATGCCCCTGCTCAAGTCAATAATCATGATAGATGCCCTTTCAGGGGATCTTCTATCTGCTTGTCGTGACGCGCATTTTACGGTGTATACCTATGAAAACGTTATCTCCTTGGGATCTGAGTTTCGCGGCAAAAATCCGGGAGCTATGGAAGCCGAACTTGAAAAAGGTGTCGCGGACGAGATTGCTACCGTTATCTTTACCTCTGGAACGACCGGCGAGCCTAAGGGCGTTATGCTCAGTCATGACAACTTCCTTTGCCAGCTGGAAGAACTACCATCCAGAATCCCGCTTAATCCCGGAGAGCGAGCTCTCTGTGTATTACCGGTATGGCATTCCTTTGAGCGGATGTGTGAATACGTAATCATCAATGCAGCCGGTGGGATTATCTACTCCAAACCAATTGGAAGCATCCTGCTTGCTGACTTTGTAAAAATGAATCCGGCCCTTATGCCTTCTGTTCCCCGTATTTGGGAGTCTGTGTATGATGGCATTTATAGAGCCATGCGAAAAAAAGGCGGGATAAGCCTCGCATTGTTTTCGTTTTTTGTGAGTGTAGCGCTTGTTCACGCTCGGTGCGAACGCGCGGTAAAGGGCCTTAGGCCAATCTTTCGCCCTCGTCAGCGACTAACCGGTATATTATGGGGCTCGCTGCCCTGGTTAGCTCTTAGTCCCTTACGGGCCCTGGGGAATCTTTTGGTGTTTACAAAGATTCAAGCTAAACTTGGCAAGAACTTTGTCGGCGGTGTCTCTGGAGGAGGGGCCTTGCCTCCCAATATAGACGAGTTTTTTTGGGCTGTTGGTATCAATGTAGTTGAAGGGTATGGTCTTACCGAAACCGCACCGGTTGTGTCTGTTCGGCCCTTTTCCCGCCCTGTGTTTGGCACTATAGGAACACCCATTTCTTGTTGTGAAGTAAAGATCGTGGACGATCGGGGTAAAGAGGTTGCCTGCGGCGTAAAAGGCACCGTGATGATCCGTGGCCGCAACGTGATGAAGGGCTATTATAACAAGGGTGAGCTTACCGCCCGTGTTCTATCTTCTGACGGATGGCTTGATACCGGAGACCTTGGATTAAAGACCCGCGCGGGAGAAATAATTCTTCGTGGCCGAAAGAAAGATACGATTGTATTGCGTGGCGGGGAAAACATAGAGCCAACCCCACTGGAAATGAAGATTAACGAATCCCGGTATATTAGTCAGTCAGTTGTGATGGGCCAAGATCAGCGGTATCTGGGGGCATTGATTGTAGTGAACCGGGATGAGCTTGTTGGATGGGCCGAAGAAAATGCCCTGGAAACAGGGGACTTTACTGCGCTATTGGCCCATCCCCAGGTGAAACGATTATATGAAACCGAGATCGCGGATTTAATCAGCGCCAAAAACGGATTTAAATTATTTGAACGAATAAATCGATTTGCCCTTTTGGAAAAACCCTTTGAACAGGGTATTGAGCTTTCCGCAAAACAGGAAATCATGCGCTATCGGCTTAATGATTTATACCGCAAGGACATCAAGCAGTTGTTCGAATAAAGAGCGCTTCGTGGTATACTTTTATATATGAGTGGTATAGTTCAACGAATAAACGATTTCTTTAAGGCCGAATTGACGTACGATCGGCTATTCTCGGTCATGTCGCTGTTGTTAGTCCTGGTTCTGGTTTTAGCGCTGTTTACCGTAATCCGAAAACTGGTGGGCCGAGTTCTTTCAACTAAGGCGAGTCCACAGGTTCGCTATTTGGTAGATAAGGGCATTCATTATCTGTCCCTGGTAGTCGTGGTTATGTCGGTTTTTAACCGTCTGGGAATTAACTTTTCCGCGTTACTTGGTGCCGCAGGTATTGCCGGAATTGCCGTTGGTTTTGCGGCCCAAACTTCAGTATCCAACGTCATTTCCGGGCTTTTTGTTATGACCGAGCGTGCATTTCAGCTAGGCGACATACTTCAAATTGATTCGGTAACCGGCGTGGTTGAATCCTTTGATCTCTTATCGGTTCGGCTTAGGACCTTTGATAACCAACTCGTACGCATTCCTAACGAGACAATAATTAAAACAAACCTCGTCAATATTACACACTATCCGGTCAGGCGTTTTGCCATGAAGGTCTCTGTAGCGTATGGAACAGACCTTCGAAAAGTCCGCGAACTTCTGTTAGCGATTGCAGAAGCGAATGAATGGGCGGTTGCCGATCCCGCGCCTGTGGTCATCTTTGACGCCTTTGCTGACTCAGGCATAAACATTCTTTTTGGCGCTTGGGCACAAACAGGACAGTATCTTGATTTGAAGAACTCACTAATGATAGAGGTCTACGAGGCTTTTGCGCGGGAAGGTATATCTATCCCCTTCCCACAAATGGATATTCATCTGGACTCGATTAGTCAACAACTCCCGGGTTAACGGCTGCACCCGTAAGGGATTCGTGTACAGAGGTAAGTAGTTCTTCTATAGTGAACGGCTTTGGGAGAATCGATACAACGCCGAACTGGTGAGCCAAGACCTTAAAGGTTGCCTTGTTCATATCGATTTTTCCCGAGGTCAGGATTACCGCAAGGTTTGGGCACAGGGCATGGAGCTCAAGAATAAGATCCATCCCACCTTGTCCTGGAAGAATAATGTCGATAATAGCAAGATCGCAGGCTTCCGTTTGAAGAAGGGTTTTTGCGCCCTCTGCGGAGGGGCTGGTTATAACGCGAAATCCCTCGCCGTCAAGGACGGTTTTCATCAAGTCGGAAATGGACTCATCGTCTTCCACAATCAATATAGTACTCATAGGGTATTCTCCAGTGTAAGGATCAATAATGTGGTGGCCGCTGATTTGGTAAGTCCTGAAGCTGATCCTCAACCTCTCCAAGCTTTGCCCGTAAGGCCCTGTTCTCGGCTTTTAACCGTTCTATCGCATCTGTGTGTTCTACCGTAATTGCCTGTATCTTAGCCATAAAATCATCCAGATAGGCCAGTTTGGTTTCTAGGTCTATTATCCGTTGCTCACCTTGATCGCTCATGGCAGTGAGTATACCATAAAATGGAGTTTTTTGGGAATTGGTTACAATATTACAAGAAAAACTTAATTACTGCTCGCAGGATTGTTGGTAATCTTGTGTAGCAATTTCCTTTTTTGGCGTGGTGATACACCTTACCATCAGTCGCTCCTATTCCACAAAGCAAAACCGATTTCTCTCCTACACGAGTAAATGATTCGCCGTCCATCCATTCCCCGGCTGGTTTTTGATTCTCATTCCCTCTTTTCTTGTTACGACCGGTGGATTTACCCCTTTCTTAAGCCAAATGTCTTCCATCCACTTTGGTTTAACCGGTACGTGAGTCCACAC
>JAFGIM010000082.1 GCA_016929605.1 Spirochaetales bacterium
TCGTTTACTTGACGCTTTAAACAGCGTCCTTCTTTCCCTTCCCTTTGTTTTCAAAGACCATGTACCCGGCACGGAAAACCGCAGCCGAAGCAAATTAAACAGGGCACCAAAAAGGCAACCCCGAATATATCAGAGATATATCATCATTTCTTTGGATAATCAAACGTAGCGCAACAAACAGAATTGTTAGCAATCAACCGTACCTGATATCAAAGAACTGCGCTGTTTTCATTACTGTACCGCAGCGCAACGGAGACATATATATCACCAATGAATGATAAAGGTCAAGTACCTCCAACAGTTTTTTTTAAGTAATTTTTCTATCTTTTCGCTCAGCGATACGATCGCTCAAAGTGTGGATGCGGGAAAGCAATTGGGCATATGGGGAAGAAGCAATATCCAGAACGGAAAGTTGTGCTGACTGGTCCGCAATACATTTACCCAACTCCGCATAGAGTTGATTGCGCTGGCGCTCCAGCAAGGCGGTATCCAGGTGCTCTACCGCCTGCTCTCCCCGTTCCTTGATTGTGGGTCCACAAGAGACAATCCAGGAACCAGCCCGGCCCATTGCTTTTTCAACCGAATCTTTAAAGGATTCCAGTGTACTCTTCATTGATACCCCCTCATTTCTTCTGAACTGCCAGTATGGTTAAATCGTCATACTGTGCATCTTCCTTAACATTGGTGTAGTAAAGATATTCACCATATTCAGGATGATCTCGACGTTGGGAACAATATCGCTCATACTGCAAGAAATGAGCGGATAAAAATCGATCTACCCTGCGGTCAACCTGAACACGATCAAAATCTGTGGCCTGCCCGTCAAGATACATCCGGAAAACTTTTTCCACCGAAACAAGCGCTAAAATAGCTTCTTCTATAGTTCCCTGACAATCACTAAAATCGAATTCATAGGTAACCTCTCCTTCAGGATTATGCCATTTTTGTAAGGCATATCGTTTTCTGGAAAGGACGGCCTCAATAATGGCGTTAACACGATCAGGACCAATCTCCTCGTTATCCTGGCCAACCGAATGGTTACCATGTGGAGCGTCGAGTTCAAGCCCACTCTCTGCACAGGTATACACCTCTAGAGATGGAGTTCGGAATAAACGCTTTGCCTCTTCAATACCGTCAGTATACAGAAACAGAACATCACCCTTATCCAGTTTAGTGCTCACTACCTGGAAACCACCTTTCATATCGATCATAAAAGAAGGGAATACCCCGGCTGCGGAACTTTCCGGGAGCGTGATTACTTCCATCTTTCCACGAGATGCGCTATAGCGATGGACAAGGTTATCTCCCGCATTGCAGAAATGAGCCATTCCGGATGCTGAATCAAAAATACACAAGGTAAAGGCGGCAAAGCGTCCCTTAAATCCGCGAGATTCTATAAGATCATTTATCTTTGAAACGATAATCTCCAATCGATATCCATTGCGTTCGTACTTCCAGTCCTTAAAGAAATCCAAAAACAGGGTTGCAACCTCGACCATGATCAAGGCTGCGGGAACACCTTTACCAGCGACGTCACATTTAATTATGGCGTAATGACGATCGTCCAGTTTGATATAATCAAAATAGTCTCCAGAAACACCCTTGGCCCCCTCGTAATACCCAAAAAACTCGGCATGGTCGTCAACGGTGCTTCCGCAGGTAAGCTTTCTTCCGGTATCATCAGTTTCCAATGGAATAAACATCTTCTGAACTTCTTTACCAACAGTCAAATCCTTAGATGCCGCTGCTGCCTTAACAAGACCACGAGTCATATCATTTATCGTCTCGCCCAAAAGACCAATTTCATCCTTGGTTTTAAGGCTTAACTCCTTACCCTCAAGTTCCTCTTTATCCTCTGTATCGCGTATCATCGCAACGTGAACAGCCAATCTTCTGACCGGGGAAATAATGATTGAAGCAAGAACCAACGCACCGATAACGCCCATTAAAACCGCAAACAGTGCAATGTAAAAGGTTGTCTGAACGAGCTCCTGCCGGTCTTTATTCACCGATTCCAGTAAACTCAATGTAGAGATTTCAACACGAACCGTTCCACGAACATACCGGGAGTCTGATCCACTTCGATATAGTACAGGCTTATAAAAGACATAACTTGTAGTATCGCGGGAAAGTGCATCAGGATCATAGCGTGGATAGGAACCAGTGCCGGATGCTGACAGACGAGTTAATTCACGATTCAGTTTTTCTTCAAGTTGTCGTGATATTACCTGAATCTCATCGCGGCGACGCACAGATTCACTATCTGTTTTTAGAGCAAGTTTAATACCTTCCTGGGTTAGATCGCTAATTCCCCGAGAAAGCTCACCCACTGTCCGTTCTGCCTCGGCGTCCAACACCGCGACCATCGCATTGATATCGTTGTTTTCTCCACCGGTTATACGGGATCGACCTGGCGTATAGGTACCACTATCAATCTTTGATTCAATATCTGGATCGTTGGTCGCCCACACATTATCGATGCCGGTAGAATCCTGCTGTATCGCTCCTCCAGTTATTGTCGCATAGCGCGCTTCCTCAAGTGCAGACATTTGTCCGGGAAGAAACCCGAGTTCAAGGATATTTTGACTGGGCAAATACGCACGGGCTCCGGATGAAAGACTCTCCAACAAAACCTGAACACGGGATTCAAGTCCTTTTGCAAGGGTACGTTCCTGGTTGGCAGAGAAACGTATTCCAATCGGAATGGACACAATAAGTACGACGGAGATAACCAAAGTTGTGGTAAAAAATGCAAGTTTGAAGCGAAGGCCCATCCCCCGTTTTCGTAATGCTACGGAACGTTTTTTCTTTTCGACCGACATGGATTCTCCTGTAATCAAGGCTACAACTTCTTGGCGAATAAATATAGTTTCCCGTGCGGTAACAGAAAGACCGTAGAGGGACACGCATGATACTAACAGAGCAAAGACCATTACCGACAGCAACAATATCATGGCTGGACTAATGGATCGCTTTGATAACGGTGCTGCTATCGTCCAGGGAGGGGTAAACACATGACGGAAATCCCCGAACTTGACCGTTCCGGATTCACTAACCGAAAGCAGATTTCGCGAAGCATGACGACCGCGAAGAGGATGGGAAACAATAACGCGGTAAGCGCCTTCATCCAAATCCCTGAGGGTAATTCCTTCAACCAGACGGTCATTGACTATCTTGTACTGACCACTTTGCAAGCGCAATCTAAGGTCCCACGGTTCAACACCGTCTCGGTCGATCAATATTTCATCAAGGGGTCCTCCATGGGAAAAACCTCTACCGACCAAGGATAGTGAAACAGATCCGGACTCGTCAGTTTGTGCATCTACATAGGTTATATAGGTAACCGGAATATATTTATTAAGTGCATAATAGCGAATTGAGGGTCTACTTATGTTACCAACAGAATCGACCGTGGAAACAGACAAGGCATAAATTCCATTATCCTGATTTGCAAAGGATACAGAAGGAGTTGCCGAGCGAACGGTAGCGTCAGGTTTTTTTGGGGTAAAAGCCTTTGCTGCCTCACTCTGAAAGTCGAATAAGGCCGGCGCAGAGCGGGAAATTGGTACTTGAGTAGATGAAGAAGAACGTGCGGCAAGACGCGGAAGGTAATCAAGAGAGGCCACATATTCAAAATTCCAGGTAAAACCGGCAATATCATCTGGCTCTGCGACAGTCCATTCCAGGGTGATATCATTGGATACCAGATATCCATTACTATCTTTTTGACGCTCAACAATTGTGGGCGGTAGCGGTGGAGTTGTATCGCGAATGTATTCAAGATAGGCAGGTTCAGACCAGTTACCCGCATAATCAACCGCACGCACCCCGATAATCCAGGACGCGTCATAGTCCACCGACAAACTCCGAGCTACATCAGAAGGAAGATATTGAATCTCCGCAGGAACATCCGGTTTTCTGAATGCAGATGATTCGAGCGAATAACCGGCAATACCGGAGGAATCCTCTGGAAGGGCAACACTAAAACGAACAAGATCGCCCCTGCTCTTTTTTCCAGCAGCAAAGTTAACCGCGATAAGTTTTGGCGGTTGCACTGAATGATCGGGGGCAAGTCGAGCGATCCTGAACACCCCTCTCGGGCGGTTTTCTTGCCAATACACCTCAAGACTTTCTGCAGTAGGGACTATACGAGCAAATACTGAGTCAACTGGACCCCGCGATAAATCTGTCTCCGTCCATAAAAAGCCTTCCTTGCGAGCCATATAGACACGATTAACACCACGGCGATTGTCAAACCATACAACAACAGGCTGCTGATACATCGATATCAAATCAGGATCATAACAGTACCCATCGGTTGAGGAAACGAGTTCAGCATTCCCAACGATTGATCCCTGCGCATTAAGAGATGCATGCCAGATGGCATACTTCTCGGTCATAGTACGAGAGCGCTCCCAGACTAATGAGATCGTTCCATTTATTTTAAGTAACCGGGCTCGTTGATTGTGATAATTAGTAAAACCACTTACCGCCTCATCCTGAATCGAAGGATTCTCCCCAAAATTCGTTATAAGCGCAGCATCGCTCCAGGACGATCCCTTATCTCGTGATAACGTTGAATACAACTGATACGACGATCGTCGCTCACCTTCGTGAAAAGCCTGAAAGACCACTACGTCGTTAGATCCATCAGAGGCATGAGAGGGGATAAACGCGCGCTTACGACCTGATGCAGGACCAAAGGGAGCAAGCGGTTGCCATTCCGTTGCATTATCCGAGCGGGAGAACACCATTATAAAATTATCCTCGGTACCTCGTGCCGCAAAGAGAAAATAACCTCCGTCCGAGCGAACAAAAATTCGCGGAGCTAATTGCCCCTGCCCTCTGCCATCAAGATGATAGGTATTGAATGAGGAGCCTAGATCGGATGAGACCATTACTGCGATATCGCTAAAGGCACTTGCGACTGGAACAAGAATACGGTTATCCCGATCGATAGTTACTGATGCAATTGAGGGGACTTCCCCTGCGTACGAAAATGGACCTGCAAAACGAGGGCGATCATACCAGCGACTCCCATCATACACGCGACCGGAAAGCCAGATGAGCCCTGAATCCTTGTCCTTAGCCTCGACATCATGCCATACAACTGCAGATACAGTACCATTGGTCGCTGATGAGGGGAAACGACTGTCTGACGAAGCAACGGATTCCGGGCTTTCCCAGTAAAAATCCCTGCCGGAAAGAGGAAGCAAAAGGAGAAAAAGAATACAAACGCGAAGGATGCGGTGATGAATCATAATTGCGAATCTATCCTTTTCTTAAGATCAATAATTTTTGTTGCGTTTCGGCTTTTCGGGTTTTGGAGCAACTGCTCAACAAGAGCAGACGCGGTAATCTTGTTTCCTTTTTGAAGTTCCTGTACTGCCTGCTGATATTTGGCCTCGTCTACGGCAGATAGAACTGCCACCGCCCCGCCTCCGATTGCTGTTTGTACACGGTCCTTAAGCACAATCGCGCTTTGATTTTCCGGATTCAATTTAATCGCTTCGTCGAGCTGATTAAGAGCGACCTGGAACATACTACGGGTATTTGCATCATAAATCCTTTGCGCCGATTGTGTAAGCTCTCGCGAGCGCGAAAGGGATCGTGGATCAGGAGGAGGAAGTCGTATACCCAGATATATTTCAACCTCTTCCACAAGACGAGAAAGCCCCGGATAGCCTGGATTGATCAAATACAGATCGAGCAGATCGCTATAGGCAGTTTGACGTTCACTGCGATAGTTCGCACGAATATAGTCTACCTTCTGACTAAAGAACTCTTTAAAAGCATCAGGATCAATTACCTGATCAATTTTTAGAGACAAGGTACCGGCATCCTGATTAAGAGGATACACCAGTTGAAGTTGTTGTAGTTGCGACCGCGCCGAGGTTAAAGCCGATATTGCCTCAGTCCTTTTACCAACCGACATAAGGGTTCGGCCCTCGCTATACAGCTGATTCGCGCTAGAAAGAATCTGGCTCATCTGTGGATACAAGGGTGCGGATACAGGAATCGTGCGACCGGTTTTCATGGATAAAGCGGTGTTAATGATATCCAGCCAGTTATTTACTTCCGCGTTGGGCTCAATATTGGTAACCCCCCAACGGTTGCGAGCTTGAATCAGAAGCTGTTCAGCCTGATCAAAATTTCCCAAGTAATACAAATTCTTTCCCGATGAAATGAGAGCGCGAACCTCGCGAACGACCGACTCATTTTCTATGCGAGTAATCTCCGCACCAAGGTTGGAAAGACGAATATCGCTCTCTGTACGTATCGAAGCCGATTCCTGTATAGACAAAGACTGATTTATCCGTTCCCGCGAACGTTGAAGATTATCCCGAGCAAGCTGGAAGTCGCTTCGCCTGAGCGCGTCTTGGGCCTGACGGAAACGCAGGTCTGATTCTTGTTTTGCAAGATTCGCCTGAAGAACCCGTGAATTGGCCCTGGTAATACCTGCAGAGGCATCATTGGCAAGAGCCTCAAGTCGGGAACGCACTGCAGCTACTGAAGAAAGCCGAGAAGCATAGTCTTGATCGGCAAGAATTGCCGGTGGAGATGCGGTCATGGCAGATTGAAGGCGCTGAATAACGGCTATATCTGCGGTTACTCCACGACGAACCTCGGTAAAGAGGGCAAGGCTTTCTGCCGGATAATAGCGGACAGTAGAGGAATCTTCGTCCGTTACCCCATCAAGCAGCCGATTTGCTTCGTCATGACGCTCTATCCATTCCTGGGCAAGCAAACTGGATGATTCATCCTGATTGGCAGCAATCCCCCTATACAAGGAAAGGCGAATACCATCAAGGGATGATACTAGCTCGTTTCTTCGCTTGATATAATCCTGGGTATACAGCGGCACATCGGGAAGCCGAGAAACTTCTTCGGCAGTTGCATTAACGACAGAAGCGATTGATTCAAGTTCCCCCACCCTCGTTTGTAACAGCCTGACTCCCTGAGTGGGACTGGTACGCAAGGCAGGACCATCGGGAGGAGGAGGCGCATCGGAAGACAGGCGATCCTGCAAGGCGAGAAACCGGGTGTAAATATCCCCAAGTTCACCCATTGCAGATATAAGCGTATCAACACTGGTATAACGAGTGCGAGGGACAGCAGGATCGCGCATCCCCCAGGTATCGGCCCTTCGTTGTAGCTGATCAGATACAGCTGGAAAGGAACGAGCAAGGGAGGCAAACCGTCTGGCTTCGAATAGATTCGCTCGGGCTGCTTCAACATTACCACTTCCAAGATGCTCATAGGCGCTCTGCCAATTTCTCCACACGGTCTGTTCCGTCGCTTCCTCTACCCCCGAAAGGGTCTTATCCCATTGTGCGTCCATAGCGCCAAGAACACCCTCAAAACGACCGATTGTTTTCCGGCCAAGGGTAAAACGCCAGGCGAAGGGTAAAAAGGAGTTGTCTGTGGTTTGTGCGTTCTTACCGTTAGAAGCGTCAAAGGTATCGGAGAAAAACCACCCCTGTTCGGCTACAGTATTGCGAAGTCGTGCCAGAGACGCAAGCTCGCCTTCCAAACCCTTAAGAGACACAAGGGCTACTGCGTGGTCCCCGGTAGCAAGGGCGGTTTGTGACGCTGTGGATAAGGTGCTCAAAGATTCTTGTATCAGGGCATATGAATCCAATAAGGATGAAACCCTTGCAAGTCGGGCATTAACATCGGAAACGAGCTGTTCGGGATTTTCTTCATCAAACTCAGTTTTATAAAAGGTATACCCTTCGCTGAATTTTCGGGCAGCTTCAACGTATAGACCCTGATCAATCAGGCTATTACCGTCGTTCATAATCTCGTCAAACTTTGCGCGATAATACGTAAACTGGGCAGCACTCTTGATTTCCGCGATAAACGCCTGCGTTGACGGGTTCGGATTTTTTTCAAGGCTTTCCAGGTAGGTAATCATGTCGAGCTTTTTTTTGTCGTTTGTCGGCTCATTGGTAAGAACACCCAACAGGGCAAGACCAAGATCGTTATAGTCCTCGCGCATATTAATAATCCGCCTGACACGTCGTTGAGCCCCATCAAAATCTTCCGGTGTCTCCGTCATGTATTCAGCCAGTTCCATAATAGCGGCGTTATAATTCCTTTCTTTAATCAGACGATCCACCTTGGGGAGTCCCACTTCGGGATTTCCCCTGGCAACCAGCGGTGCCAGTAGAGTAAGAATGAGAATGAGGGCGCACGCAACTTTTTTTTCCACAGGCTTCCTGTTGATCAACTCGGTACACTATTAATTTCGGCAGATAAAATTGCAGAATCCAGTACTAAACTGAAGAATAATGCCCGAAAATACAATATACTCACTATGGATATGCGTTTTCGTATTCTTTTTGTCAGTCTAGCCTTCTCCCTGTATACCGTTGTATGTACATCGGCGCTTGACCTGTCCGATCCGTATAGCTATGTCTCCGGAATATTTGAACCGCTTATCGACGAAAACGAGGGCCTCACCACATTCCGGTCTCTGCTCATTCCTGGAGGAGGCCGGGGCGAGGCGATGGGCTCCGCCTTTTCGGCTCTCGCAAATGATATATCCTTTTTTGAAGCAAATCCTGCGGGCAGTTCAACCATGAAAAACACAGAACTAGCTCTTTTTCATAACAACTGGATTGCCGATTCCAAGCTCGAAACCCTCTCCTTTACTACCCGAATGGAAAACCTGGGGTATGGCGTATCCATCAGATCCTTTTACGTCCCCTTTACTGAGTATAATACCTTTGGCGAACGTGTATCTCGGGGATACTACAGCGAATCCCTTGCGACATTCAATGTCTCTTACAATTTCCTTGCAGGATATTACTTTAAGGGTATTGCGGTTGGCTTTAACCTTAAAACAGGATACCGCAGTGTCCCCGATTATTCTGATAATTACGGAAATTTACAGGAAGATTCAGGTTCCGATCAGTCGGCCTTTACCATCATGGCAGATCTTGGTTTTCAAACACGTTTTAACCTGCTAAAACTCTATAATTCCCGAGACCCAAACTTTTTTGTTGGCGCAACCTTCAGGAATTTTGGTCCTCCAGTCCTTGATGAACCCTTACCCAGTCTAATAACAGCAGGGGCAGCCTATAAACCGGCAAACCCGATCACTATTTCCGCAGAAATTCAAAAACCGATCAACCTGGTAGATCCCGAACTTTCGGGTTCCATGGTATATGGCGCCGGGCTTATGGTAGATATGGCAAGTTTCTTCTCTTTTATGGCTGGGCTCCAACTTAAAGGCGCAAATCCCAGAATTAGCATCGGTGGCGAGGTAAATGTTAATGATATTCAGTTTAATATTAACTATACCCTCGACATGACCACTCAACTCGCCCTGCTCAACCGAATCAGTCTTTCGGCAAAATTGAATCTGGGAGACCGGGGCCGGGGTGCAAAAGCCAGAGCAGTTGAAGAGCTCTATATACAGGGCTTACGCCTGTATGCCCTTGGTGAGCTGGAAAATGCCATCGCAGTGTGGAAGGAAGTATTACTGATGGACAGACGCTTTGACCCAGCGATTGAGGGTATAGAAACAGCGAGTATCACCCTGGAACTGCAAAAGCGGATTCGCGATTTACAGCAGATTGAATAGACAGAAAAAAGAGCCTTACTTTTTTTTGCTGTACACGCGGTAGTTTATTTCCGGAAAAAGATTATCAACCTTTTCAATCTTGGTTAGCCATTCTGTACTGATAAAATTCGAGCCCAGGGATTCATATACGACGGTAAAGGCTCTAACGCTCTCTTGAAAACGGCGTTTGGCGTAATCGCTGTGTTCTCGATCGTTCATCATGATAAACCAATCCATCGATTGAGCCAAAAGCAGTTCGCGTGCGGACATATTAAGCGCCCGTTCCTTAAGACCATTGTCGTCCGGGAATCGTTCAGCCAAATCAATCATCCGCAGCGTAGCCTTTCTGATATACGGATACATCCAGTCATTTGCGCTATTTAACACATCCTCTGCATAGCCGCCCTGCAATCCGGAAGAACAGTAGGGCTCAATCGGCTGTGAAAGCTGACGGGGAATGGCACGTTGACAAGGAAGCGCCGCTGATAGTTCGGGATGTACGGCAAGTTGGCGGAAGGTGGCCTCAAGCCATGCAGGCCCTTCGTACCAGGATTGACCGAATAAAGACGCAGGATAGGTTGCACAGATACTTACCGGTGCACCTTCTAAAAGAGAAGATGCTTTGTTGAGAGTTTCAAAACGCCTCTGGATAAACTGACGAGCGTCTTCTTCTATCTGTGTCCGGGCAAGCCCTTCATCATATAAAGAGCCCTGGTCCTGGTTCTCCGCAGATTTAGCATAATAGCGGAACCCGGTTATTCGCCGCCCCTGATGCACATCAAAAAGAGGCGAAAGCAAGGATTCACTCAATTCAAAACCCACATCGCGCTCGGTATCCAGATACACCTTGTTTTGATCGAAACTACTGTCCGTAGAGGTAACATCGGTTAAGGAAAAAAAATCGCGGGCAAACACAAGTAGACCATTGGAACAGATAGCAGGAGAGAATACCCCCGTATCGGAAGGTGGATCAGCAAAAAGCACCGCATGAGAATCTACAAAGGTATACTGAAAGCCATAAGCCTTAATAATCGGGGCAAGCCGAGGACACCAGGCCATAGCCGGTAGCCAAAAACCCGTCGGGATAGCAGTAAAATGTTTGCGATACACTAACAGCCCTGTTTCAATTTGGGCGTTAATAGCCTCGGGAATGTCCGAATACAGGGGCAAAAAACAAGATGTAGCTGTAGTGGCAAGAATCTCGAGATACCCGTGCATCGCAAAGTAATCGAATTTTGGAAGGATATTCCTCTCGTAGATATCGCAAAAATCCCGTCTATTGAGCTCAATACGGTCAAGTTCAGATCGAATACGCTCTCGTGTATCCACCGAGCCCTTGCTTCTGTCCAATTCTGCCAAACCAAATTCTATTGATTTATCTAAATGCGAAATATACCGTTCCTGCAGCAGAGGATCTGCCATCATCTCGCACAGGGTTGGGGAAAAGGCTATAGCAAGTTTAAAGGGTATCCCTTCAGTTTCGAGTGTGGTGCAGGTGCGTAGCAAGGGTAGATAGGTGTTAGACAGGGCGTTAAAAAACCATGATTCTTCAACGCATCCAGGAGTATCTGGATGCCGTACAAACGGCATATGCGCGTCGAGAACGAATACCAGGGATATATCTGCCATGTCTTATCTCCGCCGGCTCAGCTAAATGCTTGCCGGTGATTTTTAAAATGATGCTTCCGCAACTCTTCCAATCCGGAAAGAGTAATCAACGGCGGAATTCTTTTGCGGGCAGGAGGATGAAGCTCTCCCGCTCCCCCCGGAGGTACCGATATCTCGGAAGACCGGGCTAACAGCTGTTCTTTTTCCTGGCTGTTTCTTACGTACAAATCGACCCGACATCCTTGTTTGCGATTCGGGATATGAATATACCACTTACGGTCGTGAATTCCTACATCTACATCAAAATAGTCTGCAACCCCTTTTGAGGGGTCATCGGTGAGCGTATTTACCCTTAGAAAAAAGCTTTCGAACCGATGATGAGTGCTTGCTGCTGCAAAGGCAGTAGAATGAAAATCCCAATACACAAATAACCATGCAGGATCGCGCAAAAGGGCGGTGATACGGGTTTCGTTATATGTTTCTGGGAGTTCTTCCGGAACCATCGAAAAATCAGCATCTACAATCGCGCTTAAATCAGCTGCGTCCTGAAGATTATCCTCTGCAAGTTCAAGCAATTCGCCGATAATAAGGCGACGATTTAAACCTTCGGGTAAATCAACCCCCAGGTTTTCTCCAAGTTCAAACAGATCGGCTGTCGAAAGTGATTCCAGGTACGCCCGGCTCAGTGGTGTTTCTTCCATAGCTAGGCCGTATGATGGACAAAACAGGTTACTCTGTCAAGGCCGAAAGCCCAAAGGAGTCAAGACAAGAGCTCATGTGCTGGGGTAAGGGAATGGAGAATTGGCGTGCTATACCGCCGATAGGAACGGTTAATGAATATGCGGCAAGCTGCAACTTACGTATTCCATATTCAGAGCGGACGCTTCGATTTTTGGGAAAATCACCGTATTTATCGTCAGCAATAATCGGACATCCAATTGATGCAAGATGAAGGCGAATTTGGTGCATACGCCCGGTACCCAGCTCCAAATCAAGAAGTGATATATCAGAGGTGCTTCCCAACAGAGTATACAAGGTATCGGCGCTTTTTCTTTTGCCAGCCTTGCCTGCGGGCATGATAATACGATCTGACGGGCGGGGGGGCTTTCCAAAACAAACCGCTTGATAGCGCTTTGATGTTTCACCTTGCCCCAGTATGTTGGTATACATCGCAGCAGATCGAGAACTGCGGCAAAGAATCATTAGGCCTGAGGTATCCCGGTCCAGACGATGCACCGGATATATTTTTTCGCCCATCTGGCTTTCCAGAACATCAATAAGGCAGATGCTTATTCCGGCACCGCCTTGTACTGCAAGCCCATATGGTTTATTAACAATAAGGATATCCTGATCAAGATAAACAACAGGGATTTCTTTCATGGAGGGATTCTATAATGAATACAGAAAAAAATCATCGCCAATTGGCAGTGCGACTGTTGATTGTGGCAGTATTCCTGTATATCGGCTTCTTGCTTAACGGGGAGCAACTTGTTTCCACCGAATGGGGCTATGCCCTGGATATTCCAGAAGCGTATTCGCTGGTCGCCAAAAGCGGTACCACGCGATATCATTTTTCCAATGCCGTAAAGCCAGTTGACCTGCATATTGCGATATACCCCACCACTCAATTTGATAAACCCGAAATGGTCCTCTCCTCTGTGCAGCAACAGTTTCAGGCGGAGGGAAAAAGCGTTGAGTTCACCTGGCTACACCGTCCTGCGTCTATCGGCAAGTTGGAAAGCGAGAGGTACGAGGGATGGATCGCATCTGTCGCCCTGGCGGACAACAAGGGTTGGATGGTATTAGTCGCTGTAACCGAACCAAAGAGCTATGTTGCATGTGAGCCGATGATTATTTCGACACTTGAATCGTTTTTTCCCGACGGACAAGAAAGAATCGATTCAGGGCCAATGATGGCTTTTGCCTGGGCAAATCAAAAGGAAATAATCGCAGAAATTATGTTCCAGGGGAAAAAGCTCCTGATTCCGCTCAATGAGGTAGATGCCGAGGCAAATCAAGCGGTTGTGGATCGAGAGTTTTCCCTGTTAACAGCATATCTTGGCCATGAACGGGTAATCCCGGCATGGCAGCGATATTACCGCATGATATACCGAGATGCCTGGAAACGACTGGAACGCGCCGGGTGTATCATCACAGGAAATGTAGTTAGCGGGGAACAGCAAGCCGCTGCCGATATACTTTCGTGGCTGCAGGGGTTCAGCTATGAACGGAACAGGGAAGGCTCTGATTTTGTAAATCTGGTAAGTACCCTTACCGATGCACGAGGGGATTGCGACAGCCGCGCTCTTTTAATGGTGATACTCCTTCATAACATGGGTATTGATGCCATCTTGCTGGTATCTCCTGACTATAGTCATGCAGTAGCTGCGGTGGATTGCCCGGGAGAGGGAGCTCGTTATGAATTGGGAGGGAAACGGTACCTGATTGCAGACACAACAGCCAAGGCAGGCTTGGGTATGATCGCTGCCGACATGGCGGATAGCTCAAAGTGGTTTCCCGTTCGCTTCGCAACCTTTCCCGAAGGAAAGGCTGCGGACACTACTCCTTGGAAATAAGCAGGTTATAGGCATCAATTGGTGATGCCGCTGCAAGCAAGCCTTCCCGGAGAGAGGTACTCTTTAGCTTGGTACTAAAAAATGACAGTGTTTGCAAATAATATGAATGCTGGTTATAAGCCGCGGCAATCATGAATAACAGTCTGACAGGGATATCGTCAATGGTTTGAAAGTCAATAATATCGTGCTTGCATAAGCCAACTGCCATAACCAAATCTGTTACAGAGGAAAGCCTGACATGCGGGATAGCAATGCCTCGCCCGATAGCGGTTGACATCAGCTCTTCCCGTTTGAGTATCTCAACCGTCAATTCCTGGCGGTTTTTAATTTGCGGAGCGCTTCCTAGCACATCAGAAAGTGCTACCAATGCGTCATGGCGAGTTGAATGATTAAGTATAACAATACGATCGGGGGACAAGATATTTTGAACTTGTACAAGAGGACTTGAATGAGGGTTCTTTACCGAGCTGGTAAGTCGCTCATTAACCCATTTTTCAATCTCATCCTTCTTGAATCTCCACACGGTACCGATCTTTCCGGCAGGGATTTCACCTTTTTGTGCCCAGTCATATACGGTTCGCTCTGACACTCGCAGGTATTTTGCCACTTCTTCTATAGTAAGGATATCATCTGCCAAGGTTGTATCTCCCGATATCTATTTTCAAATATTCTGCATCATACCGCACTATATGTCAAGCATTATCATCAGGGATGCTTATTCAGAAAGAAACGCAAGGATTCTTGTCAGGCTTGGGCAAGCTCATGAAGGGCATCAAAAGGATAGAGCTCACCGACGGTGGTGTGAACCAAAGAGTGTTCATTGGGACCAAAGATAACGGGAGTTTGTGCATTCATAAACTCAGATAGAACTTGCCGACAGGCTCCACAAGGACTTACCGGATAATTGGAATCGGGAGTCGAAACCGCCAAGGCAAGGAATTGCTTCTTTCCAGCTGAGACAGCTGTATATATAGCGCTCCGTTCAGCACAATTAGTCAGGCCAAAAGACCTGTTTTCCACATTAACACCCGTAATGATTTGACCATCCTCCAGAAGGATGGCCGCGCCAACTCGAAAGTGTGAATATGGGGCATACGCGCGTTCTGCAGCCTCTTGTGCAGCCTTATAGAGCTTGGTATCTTCTATTGCATTTTCCATAGGGCTAGTATACCATTGTACCTCATGAACATCAAAGGGAATTTGAAGTACATCATCTCTGGATCCCTCCTTTTTTTACTAATATACTTGTTCATCGCTGCCATTCCAATAGGACCTGATCTGTATTTTGAACCAGTGTGGACACGCGATTTAGGAACATCGGCGCACACAGAGATTAGCGAGTTGCCAACACACGCACTGAGCGACAGCGAGGCTTTTATCCTGGGCCCTCGCTTTGGTTATTTTACCCCGGAAGGAAAAATCCTTGCAAATGTAGAGACTGCTGGGCGAGCATCCGCTTCGGCACACGCATGGTGTGCGTATACTGAAACACCTCAATCGACAACGGTTTACTTTACCGGGGAGTTTCCGCCCATAACCATCCAAGAAGAAGGCTTTGTCTATCTAAACGACCAACGTTTGTATCTTTTTTCTCCGGGCGGTAGCTGCGTAAGTCAATATGACCGCAATGGTCAAAAAAGATGGAGGCGCGAGCACAATGCGCCTATTACCGCCTTTAATTCCTCTCCAGCTGCAACGGTAATCGGGTATGCTGATGGCAGTATTACCTATCTGGATAGCGATGGCAACAATGTCGTGTCCTTTTCTCCCGGAGGAAGCAACCGTCTGGTTATCCTTGGCGTAGCCGTTTCCAATGACGGAACACTTATATCCTGTGTCAGCGGGCTTTCTCAGCAGCGCTACATGCTTATCAGGATTACTGGCAGACAACACAAGGTTTTACAACACAGCTATCTTTCCAAGGACGTGAACAGACAGGTATACACCGGTTTTGATCAAAAGGGGCACTTTGCCTTTTTTGAAACAGGTGATGGACTTGTACTTATGGACACAAAAAAACTGATCTCCCACATTGTGCCGCTGTCGGGCAAGGTTCTTTCTACCGGAGATGGCTCCCTGGACAAGGTGTTTCTTGTTCTTTCTCAAGTTGATACCACCTATACGCTCTCTGCAATTGAATGGCCAAATCATTCAGTTGCATCCACTTCTTTTTCCGGTCACAATGCCTTCCTGATCCAGCGAAAACACACCTTCTATCTTGGCCTTGATAACAGTATTTCACGTTTTGACATCAAGGGGGTTCAATGAACCGTATTACAGTTGCCACCCTGGCATTATTAGCAGGTAGCTTCTTTGCTTCCCTTTTTTGCCTGGAATGGCCGGTAAGCGAGATTTATATCGAACGAATTTTTGGTCAACGTGCAGGAAAGACCATAGAACAGGGAATACTTTTTAATCAGACAGACATTGTGCGATCATCCGGAAACGGGGACATTCTCTGTGTTCTTGAACAAAATCACAACATGTATGGCTTTCCGGGAACACTGGGCAATGCGGTAATCGTTTCCCATGAAGATGGGCTCCTCTCTGTGTACGGAAACCTGGATTCCCACGAACGAATCAAGGACAGAGTAACTGTAGAAAGCGGAACGATACTTGGATCATCAGGTAAAACAGGATACGCTAAACCGGGAGACTTGATCTTCCAGGTACTTGATCAACGACGATTGATTGCACTGAACCCGCTCCTGTTATTGCCATCCCTTGCAGATACAAAAGCCCCGACGATTAAAAATGTTATCGCAGTTTCTTCTTCAGGGCAAAGTCTCTCCCTTGGGTCAATTAAATCAGTACGTCAGGGAAGCTACCGAATCTTCGCAGATATTAGCGACACCTTCGATAAAAACGGAAAAAACGTTGCTCCCTTTCGGGTTACGCTGTTACTAAACGGCCGCGAATATCATGCCGTACCCTTTGAGCTCATTAAAAGTGAACATGGCCTGGTATTTTTAGGAAGCGATCAATACGTTACCAGCAGACTCTACGGAGATCCGGAGCGTATCTTTCTGGGAGAAATACATTTGACCCGGGGAAAAAACGAGCTATCAATTCTTGCACGGGACACTGCGGGGAATGAACGAGGCGCAGTGTTCACCGTACAAACCGAGTAAAAAAAAGATACTTACTCTCCGTACAAGTGTTCCAGTTCATGTAGTAGCTCCAGGGTTCGCTCCTTACAGCCACCACAGGCGGTTCCAATCTTTGTTCGCGCCTGAAGATCTTCCCAACTCCGGTCTCCTGCCTTGTACGCTTCTTCTATGTCGCGATCGGTTACATTGAGGCAGGTACAAATAACCTCGACGGATTCTCTTCCGGTTAGCGGCGGCAGTTTATTGCGCTCAAGATAGTCATCAATAGCCGCTCGCAATGCCTTATCACCTAACACAGAACAATGAATTTTGTTTGACGGTAATCCACCCAATCGGGAAACAATGTCCTCCGGCTTAAGTATATACGCATCCTCAAGGGTCATTCCTTTTATAGCCTCGGATAAAATAGAGGTTGAAGCAAGCGCGCTTGCACATCCATAGGTTTTCCAACGACAATCATCAATCTTGCCGTCTTTAACGCGGATAAGAATGAGCATTTGATCGCCACACTTAATATTTCCCACTATCCCCCGCCCATCAGCTGGCCAGGATGCCTCATCCGATTCAAGTACATTGCGAGGATTCATAAAATGGTCTTTTACAACATCCGAATATATCCAGTCACTCATACAGGTCTCCTTATTCTATTTTGGATGATACAGTAGAAAACCGCCTGAGTTTCGCGATTATCTGTGGCATCTTTTCCAGTACAAAATCAATTTCCGCTTCTGTTGTTGATAGACCAAGGCTAAACCTGATTGATCCATGGGCAAGTTCAGGACCTACCCCGGTTGCCATCAGCACATGCGAAGGCTCAAGACTTCCGGAGGCACAGGCCGATCCTGTTGACACAGAGATACCAGAGAGGTCAAGCATGAGTAAAATTGCTTCCCCCTCGGCCCCGGGGAAGGATACGTCAAGGGTATTCGGCAGAACCTGTTCTGGATGTCCGTTAATCCTGATATCGGGAATCTTGGATACAAAACCATCCCTAAGGCGATTGCGCAAAAGACGCGTGTGAGTTCCATACACCTCAAGCCGTTCGCTCGCCAGTCGGGCTGCTTCTCCAAAGGCTTCTATGGCTGGACCATTATAGGTTCCCGCCCTAAGTCCTTTTTCCTGGTGTCCCCCGCGTATCAATGGCTCTATAGGGGAGCCCTCCCGTACATACAAGGCGCCAATACCCTTGGGTCCATATATCTTATGCGCAGACAATGTCAGATAGTCCACACCAAGGGCTTCAACATCTACAGGAATCTTGCCAACTGCCTGAACCGCATCGGTATGAAAAAGCGCATGGTAGCTATGAGCCATTGACGCAAGCTTCTGTATGTCCTGAATCGTTCCAATCTCATTATTAGCCATCATAATCGAGACTAGCAGGGGCTGTTTTTCGCGAGCTGCAGATGCCGAGCCAGCGTGTAAAATCCTGGCATACTGATCAACATCAACTATTCCTTGACTATCAACGGGTAGATACTCAACGGTGCAACCAGCTTCTTCTATATGGCGAGCCGATTCCATTACACAGGGGTGCTCAATCGACGAGGTGATAACAAGACGCTTTCCTCCCCAGTTATCCCTGGAGCGCGAAGTCTTGGTAAGCGCGGAAGATATCATAGTATTAAAAACGGTATTATTTGATTCTGAGCCACCCGAGGTAAAAATAATCTCGGATGGCTTTGCATGTATCAAGGAAGCTATAATAGCCCTTGCTTGTTCTATCTTTGCATGAACCGCCCTGCCATCTTCATGTAGACTTGAAGCGTTCGCAAAATCTTCCAAAGCATGTATATACGCGTCTTTGACGAGCGAATCAAGGGGAGTCGTTGCATTAAAATCCAGGTAAATACGCTTATTCATTGATCGTGCGGGGAAAGCCCCACCCTCCCTCGCCATTCTTAAGAAGAATGACATACTCAATATACAGAAAACAGAAGCAAGTGCCAATAAGTTTGAATAAATACCCTTGTCCATGTTAGACTCACTCATATGACACACTACATCAATAGTACCCATACCGACATTCAAACGGCGTATCAAAGCCTTATCCTGTCTGCTTCGGGTTGGCGGAAAGTTTTTGCTCAAGACCTGAACGAAGAAAGCACCACGGGCGACATAGGAGCGGCCAATGAAGTATTGGTTATTCTTATGGCAGATGCATTTGCCGATTATCTGGAACAAGTATCCACTGGAGGTACCATTGCTGTCGCTATGGATACCCGCCCAACGGGACCCAGAATCGCCGAACTGTTTTGCAAGGTGCTCTGCGGGCGTGGCTTTACTATAGAATATCCGGGAATTTGCGCAGCCCCAGAAATTATGGCCTATGCCCGCACCTGCCGAGCCTTTGTCTATGTCTCCGCAAGTCACAATCCTGTTGGGCATAACGGTGTAAAATTCGGCCTTAACGACGGAGGTGTGTTATCGGCCAAGGAGGCAGCGACCCTCATCGCCATATACAAGCAAAAGATAACACAGGGTGGCGTGGGAGAACATGCCAACGAGCTCTATACCTCCTGCCAACCTGAGCAATGGAATGCCATCGTTGCATCTGGTCCCCACAATAAAAAGGCCACTGTCGCAGCCTATGATAGCTTTAGCCGAGAGGTGCTTTCTGGTAGCACCGATCCTTCCCTGCAAGAGACTTTTTTTAAGGAAATGCGCCAAGCAATTTCTCGGGAGACAGATAGAGGTTCACCCTTATCCTTAGTATGCGACTTTAATGGCAGCGCACGAACCCTTTCCATCGACAAGGAGTTTTTTGCCAGTCTTGGGCTCCCCTTTTTTTCTATCAATGATCAGCCAGGACACATAGTTCATCGCATCGTCCCGGAAGGCGAAAGCCTTACTTGGTGCAGTAATGAACTGGAGCGACTGAGAAAAGAAGGGCCGGGAGACGAAGAGCGGCATGTACTTTTTGGCTACATGCCGGACTGTGACGGAGACCGCGGGAACATCGTCTATTGGGATGAAGCGCAACACAAAACCGGTATTCTTGAAGCTCAAGAGGTTTTTGCACTTTCGGTTATCTCGGAATTATCCTTTTTGGCCCACTCGGGAATAACCGAAAACCTGGCAATCGCCGTAAATGATCCAACATCTCTTGGTATAGAGGCTATTGCCCGCTCGTTTGGAGCCGAGGTATGGAGGGCGGAGGTTGGAGAAGCAAATGTAGTTAATCTTGCGCGGGAGTTACGAAGCAGGGGAAAAACAGTAAGAATCCTTGGAGAAGGCTCAAACGGAGGGAACATAACCCATCCAAGCGCAGTGCGCGATCCACTTAACACGATGTGTGCCCTTATTAAACTTATGACCATTCGCGATAGCGGGAACACTATCGGCTTATTCCATCGGTGGTGCACGCTTTCCGGTCAGGAAAATCGATACCACGAGGACTTTACCTTTGCAGACGTCAGGGCAAGCCTCCCAGAGTTTACCACCACCTCGGTCTTTGAATCCTATGCCCAGCTCCACATTACCACGGAAGATCATGCGGTGCTTAAAAGCAGGTTTCAGGATGTTTTTATTCGTGAATGGAATACCGACAGGGCTAGAATTCGCACAGACTGGGGATTTGCCGGATGGAAAGCAATAGCCTACAATGGAACAGTAGCCAGTGATTGCTCAGACAATTTTGCAAAGTCCGCAAAGGGCGGATTAAAGATTCTATTTACAGATACTGACGATAATCCGGTCGGATGTATCTGGATGCGAGGATCAGGAACAGAGCCAGTATTTCGCATCCTTGCCGATATACAGGGAAATGATAGAACCAGAGAAGAGCGGCTTAGATCCTGGCTTACGTCGATGGTACTTGAGGCGGACAAGCAAATATAGTAGTATCTGAGCCAGTATCGAAGGAAGGTTATTAATGGGAATTCGCGGTGAGCTGTTTACAACAGAGGTAACGCTTGACAACAGAACGTACTTTTTCAACATAAAGGAAAATCGCACCGGCGATGTGTTTTTACAGGTTGTAGAAAGTAAAAACGCAGAAGGTGCAGGTTTTGACCGTCATGCGATTGTTGTTTTTGAAGATGATATGCAGAGATTTTTGCAGGGACTGGAATCAAGTCTTTCTTTTATCGAAAAGAACAGAAAAGCCAAGGTTAAGGAAGGAAAGACAAGGAGCGATTCGTCCAAAAAACGGGTAGTTCGTCATGCTGAACCAAGAAGCGATGCGCGAGACAAACGCCCCTCGGCAGAGACAGCTAAAGCCCCGCCTCGTCGGGTTAAAATAATCCCAAAAAAGAAAAGCACCTGACTCATGATAAAACCGGGTTATTCGCCCGGTTTTTTTTATCTCTACACTAAAACAAGGACAGTTGATCCGCACCCTTGAGCTTGAAGGAACGGCGTTGAATGGGAGAGGGCCCAAAGGACGCGAGCGCCTTAATGTGATTGGGCGTTGGATATCCCTTATGTTGTTCATACCCCCATTCAGGATAGAGCCATCCATAGCGAATCATCATGCGGTCGCGTGCTGTTTTTGCCAAAATCGACGCTGCCATAACCGCGGGATATATCGAATCGGCCTTAACTACCGCCTGGCATCTTGGGCAGTCGATCTGTGGAATATATAAGCCATCTACCACTGCCCTTAGGCCGGTCGAAGGCAGTTCTGCTGGTAGTTTGGTAAGGAGCCCCTCATAGGCGCGCTTCATGGCCAAAAGGGATGCTTTGAGAATATTCAACCGATCAATTTCTTCTGCGGAAGCCCAGGCCACACACCAGGCAGTAGCATCCCTATAAATAGCAATCATTGCTCTTTCGCGCGCGGAAGCAGAAAGTTTTTTGGAATCATTTAATACTGATACATCAAAAGTCTCTGGTAAAATAACCGCAGCAGCGCACACGGGACCTGCCATTGGGCCTCTGCCTGCCTCATCTAAACCGCACAGTAACTCCATAGGTGTACTTTCCATACTTACTTGGAAGAACCGAGTCGTTCAGTCGCAAAGCCGCGAACCGAAAGACCTTGTTCGCTGACAAACACGGTTCGCTTATCAAACCAGAGTCCCACATCGCGATTTTTTCGGTTGCCTCCATCAGAAGCAACGGTTTTGCCCCGAACAAGAGAAAGATTTTGAATGACAACAGAGGAACCCCAGGATTCGATTGCACGCCCTGCGCTCACCGGGGATACGGTAATTGATGATTCATGGAAACGCACTCTGCCACCCGATACAGATGAGCCGACCGCAGTACGACCCGAAGCGGTAATACCTGATTTTGAAACAGCAAGAGTAGAAGCTATAGATTCAAGTCCCAAGGCATGATCGGTTGACACAATATCCAATACCGTGGAAGTGATGGAAAGCTGAGATCGATTAGAGCGAACGAGGGTGCAAGAATCAACAGCTGAAAGGCGAATGGAAGAGTCGGTAAAACGAAGCTCACCATTGGTAACCTCGAAAAACGAAGGTACTTGAGGCGTAAGGGGTTTTACAGGATTATGCGGCCCCTGATCGTTTCTGGTAAAGTGACAGCCGGAAACATCAAGATAGCCCTGGAACACAAAAAGCGACACGCCTTGTGCAACGCGAATGGTGGAACCTTCCGAGAACAAGAAAACCCGAGCTTGAATAGTATGACTGTTTTGCAGGGGAATCGCAGAACCGGATAGATAGAGGCGCCAGGTACCACTTCCCTTAATTGCAGAAAGAGCCTCGTCCAAATTGTTAAAAGGATCGGAAGGACTTCCATTACCACCTTTATTGGCTGCTGCATCGATATATAAGGCATTACGATCCACGGTAATAGTCCGTTCCAGGGAGGGACTCTGATTTCCGCTTGAATCGACAGCAAACGAGCTAAGTGTATACGTAACCGGTTGCTTCTCGTCTCCTTCTAACACAATTACTTCCCCATCTCGACTCCATGAAGAGGGACGAATCGATACCTGAACCATATCTTCTCCGGAGGGTTTAAGGCGAACAGGGTGACGAGAATACACAAGTGTGTCAGGAATACCAAAAGAAGGCATCCGGGGTGATTTTCTGTCCACTATAAAAGATGCTGCAAGATCACCATGGGATATTCCCTGATAAAACGAGCGGACTCTAATAATAAAGTTTGAAGCCGAACCTGCCGGCGATTCTACCAAAAGACCCGGCTTTATCTCGGGATGGCTATACAAAGGTTCTGCCGGAAAGAAATCCGATGATGCGGTATAACGAAGGTCAAAAGGTGTTTCGCTTACAGATATAAACACCGGATGGGCAGTTTTGCCTCCTGCAGGGATTCCCTCCAGGCTTGGTTTTACCGGAAGTTGAATCGACGACACCTCTCCATCTTTCCAGGAAGGAGCATACCAACTAAATCGTGATTCAGTGCGTCGATCGACCAATACCGGTTCACGATAGAGCTGCCAACCTCCTGAAGCAAGTGAATAAAATACAGGAAGCGAGTAATTAAGAGTAATATAATGCCAGTCATGTATTGCGATGAGGGGGCCTTGGTCGGAAGTCGAAGGAGACTCAGATGGGGGCGTATTGGCAGGAGGAGACACTGCCCCTTCCCTTCCATCACTGGCACACAACCATCTCCACGCATTGACTCCATCGCTGATAATGACCGGATACATCCGGTATATACCGCGCATGGCAGGAAATAATAATGAGGTCTGTCCATTCCCCGAAGATAGCGGATCACCGATTCGGGCAGTATAGCCTGAGGGAAGTTCAAGCTCGGCAAACGGACCCAAGGATACTACGCCAGTTGAAGATAGCTCAAAGGGAAGCTGCAATCCCGGACGTTCAGTTACAGAAAACAAGACGCGATCTTCCCATAATCTGCCATCGGCAGAGCGAGCGGCCAAACGAACCGTAACAAGGCCAGTTTTATCGATAATCAGAGGCCCTGTGTATTCACTTCCCTGTTGTGCAGGATCGGAGCCATCCAGGGTATAGACAACTGATACCCCTTGTTGACGTTCAAGATACAGGGTTTGCCGATTGGACCAGGTACCCGGAACTGGGGATACAACGGTAAAAGGCTGACGATCGTAACAGCCGGTAAGCGTGGTAGCCGAGGTAACCTCACCACTATTGCCAGCAATATCTTGAGCCCACACACAGATAACCGCTCCATCAGGAAGAAAGGGGCGATTATCCGGGGAAAGAATACCACGTGAGGTTGCGCCAGAGAGAGGATGATACATACGATAAAGAATGGAAGCCTTCTCGTTGACGGTAGCGCCTACCAGGGCTCCACCATCCGCCGGATATAGGACAAGATGAGGAGCGTCAGGACGCTGACGATCGATAGTCCAGGAAAACTGCTTCGTACGCAAGGCTTCTGCAGAGGGATCAAGCGGATATTCGGTGAGGGTAAGGGTAAACTGTTTAGCCTCCCCTGATGGGACGCTCAATAAAAGCGGAAAGTCAGAAAGAGATATCTGTTCCCCATCAAGATATAGCTTTAACCTGATTCCCTGCCCGGCAGTGACAGAGATAAGCTGAACATCCCGGTAAAAGCCTGGTTTTGGAAAAACAAGGGTGCCCGGCTCCCCTGCCCATGCAAGGCATCCGGCAAGGGATATAACAAGCGTCATTACAAAGAGACGATAGCGCATCGGCGCGGCACGAATCTTTTGCCAGCTCATGTCACTCCGTTTAACGCAGACAAGATGGGCTTAAGTTCCGGATCATCGCGGTAGTAATACTCCTCGAGTTCCTTCTCACTTAAACCGATCAACTCATGGCTCATATAATGAATCCAACAATCCTTGTCTGGAGATGGGATTTCATGCTTACGACACCAGTAATCCGGTTGAATGGGAAGCTGTTCTTCATGGAAGGAAAAATATTTATAGTCGTGAACGGCGACCTTGATATCAGCGCGGGGAATTCCCTTTTCGATCAGTATTTCCACCAAATGATTAATGGTTTTTCCTGTATCGAAAATATCATCAACCAGCAAAATTTTATCCCCATGGCGCAGATGTTCGGGTGAATAGGTCCATCCGTCCACCATTACCCGATCTCTTTGGCGTACATCCGAATAGGAGCGTGCAACCACTGCTGCATACAAAACCGGATGTGCCCCTTTTCGGACTATCTTGAAATATTCACTGATAACATTCGCCAGGTATGCGCCTCCCCGAAGGGAGACGTATATGACATCGGGAATAAACCCGTCCTGATGAATTCGCCAAGCCATTTTGAGGGCATTATTGCGTACTTTGTCGTAACTTAAGAATTCCTTATGCATGAGTACAACCTCTTATGTCTCCACTGTAACCCTTTTTTAAGGAATGCTCAATCAGAGAAATACGCATTTAACGCTTATACCTCATGGTAGAGACCGTCTGGCCTTCTCGTACCACATCGAACCAAATTTCCTTGGCCTTTCCATCGGTAAGGCGAGCGTAAAAATCCTTCAATCCAGTAATATCGCGGTCATTAACCTTAACGATAACATCTCCCGATTGAAGCCCCATCACAGCGGCCGGGCTCTTGGGTTGAACACCACTGACAACGACACCGGATACGCTTTCGGAAATCTTAAGTTTGTCTCGAACTTCTTTATTAAGCGGAATGGGCATAAAGCCAGGCCACAGTTTTGATGCGTCGGTAACCGTTTGCTCATTGCGCTCTTCAATAAGCACCGTTACGTTTTGCTCTTTACCCTGCCGCAATACGCGAAAGGTTGCCTTGGAGCCACTTTCCAGATCGCCAACGTCCCTGACCAGTTGATCTACCGCTTTTACTTCCTTGCCATTAAGGGCAATGACTACGTCGCCCGGAAGAATGCCGCCTTTATCTGCCGGAGAGCCGATAAACACCTGGGAGGCAAGCGCGCCATTTTTATTTTTAAGGCCAAGTGCCTCAAAAATGTCCTTATCCGCGTTTAAAAGAGAAACGCCAAGCCATCCATAGCGAATCTTCCCGGTTGATATAAAATCATCTATCGCTTTTTTTACGTTATTTATGGGTATGGAAAAACCCAGTCCTTGAGATCCACCTGTGGAAGAGGCGATCCACGCGTTAATACCTACAACCTGACCATAGATATTAACAAGAGGGCCTCCTGAATTACCCTGATTGATCGCTGCATCCGTCTGAATAAAGTCGTTGATGTTTCCGTTAGGACCACCGGAGCGACCAACAGCGCTCACAATACCTTGGGTAACCGAGGAAATATACCCAAGTGGAGAGCCTACGGCAAATACGATATCTCCCGTTTGAACGGAATCAGAGTCACCCATGCTGGCAACCGGTATGGTCGAATCAGTTGATTCAAACGAAACCAGAGCAATATCCTTGCGCTCGTCACCACCGATGAGCTTCCCGGTAAATTCACGCCCATCAAATAATTTGACATTTATTTCGTTCGCAGCACCCGCAACATGCTGATTGGTTAACAGATAGAAAGTATTGCCGACCTTGCGGATAATGACACCGGAACCAAGTCCCTCTGCCTTATATTCTCTTTTAGGAGCCTCTTCACTGTCCCCATTCTGTTCCTTTCCCTTTTCGTCCTGAGGATTTCCAAAGAAAAACCAGGGAAAGCCATCAAGTGGATTGGAACGAACGGTTCGGGTTTCAATAACATCAAGGGTTACCACAGCGGGTAGAATCGACTGGGAAACGGCTCGATTTGCTTTTTGCATTCCCTCAAGAAGGGCAATAGAGTCAGCCGGTATTTCGGTCTTTACCGGAGAATCTGCAAAAGCTGTTTGCGCCGAACCGGGCGAACAGGTAGAAAACCAGGCAACCAGAGCCAAACAGGCAATAGCTGACAAGGAAACCGCAATAAGTTTTAACGTTCTTTTAAAGTTCATGAATACACCTCCAGGAGAAGGAACGATTGCTCTTTCCTTAATGTAATAAAAAAAAAGCTCTTGTGGTTACACAGTAGAGAAAAAAAGATTTATCGGGACTAATCAATCTTCTCCAGGATCAAGTTGGGTAAGAACTTCTGTATGATCCGGAAATACGGCAACGGTATGTTCCATATGGCAGGAAACCTTGCGGTCTTGAGTAACGACAGTCCAGTTATCATCGAGAACATCAACATCACCGCTACCCATATTGATCATCGGTTCAATCGCAAGAACCATTCCTGGCACTATACGCGGGTTTGCACCACGTTCGGGAACATTGGGAATTTGCGGGTCTTCGTGAACAGCAAGACCGACTCCATGTCCACAATACTCCCATACAACACCATAGCCGGAACTGACAGCCGTGTTATACACTGCTCGAGAGATATCGGATACTCGATTACCCGCAATACACGCGGAGATACCTGCGCTAAGGCAGTTGCCGGTAACAGCCAAAAGATCGAGCGCATCTTTGGATACCTTGCCAACGGGAACCGTTACCGCACTATCACTAATGTATCCTGCAAGGTCAATACCAATATCAAGTGATACAAGATCCCCTTCTTGCACAATCCTTTTTTTAGAAGGAATGCCATGAATAACTTCTTCATTGATTGAAATACACGCAGCTCCAGGAAATTTTTGGGAATACCATGCGGGTTTCCCTCCAATTTTCTTGATATACTGGACGCATATATCATCAATATCTGCGGTACTCATTCCTGCTTGAACCTGAGGAATCAACAATTTGTACAAGCGAGCGAGCGCCTTACAAGAGACTCGAATTCCATCAATCTGTTTCTGGTTTTTTATTCTAATCACGTCTATTCCTTTGTAGCGTACTTTCTTACGGTGTATTATACCGCAAGACGCCGCCGTAATTCCTTAATTCCGGTCAAGGTTGAATCAAGAGCCAATGCTTTTTCTAGACAAAGGCGGGCCATGGACAAGTCTCCCAACCGGTCATAACACATACTCATCAGTTTAAGAAAAACAGCATCTTCTTTTTTTCCAAATCCAAGTTCAAGAGCCGTTTCCAGACAGTCGAGGGCAAGTTCGTCACTGATAATTCCGCACACATGAGTGCGTAGCAGAGTTCGGGTTAACAGCATAACCTCGGGGAAGAAATGGCGAAAATACGGTTTGCTCCGCTCAAGTTGAATTACTTCCGCAAGAAGCAAAAATGATTCGTAGTATTCTTCCCTAAAAAA
>JAFGIM010000083.1 GCA_016929605.1 Spirochaetales bacterium
AGGCTGGTCTTGAACCCTCCCGCCACATGATCGCGGTAACAAGCGAAACCAGTCCCCTTGCCAACAATCCTGGCTATCTTGCTTCTTTTTACATGGACGATTTTATTGGCGGACGATATTCCACTTCCTCCGCAGTTGGCGGAGCGATCCTTTCCCTGGCCTTTGGAAGTGCTGCGTTTGAAGCCTTCCTCGATGGCGCTCATCAGGCGGACAAGGCAGCACTCGAAAGCGATATTCGCAAAAATGCGGCCTTGCTTGATGCCCTTATCGGGGTATACGAGCGCAATGTGCTTGGCTATCCTTCTACGGCCGTTCTTCCCTATAGCCAGGCCCTGAGCCGTTTCCCCGCGCATCTTCAGCAAGCGGATATGGAATCTAATGGTAAGCGGGTAAATCGTCAGGGAGAGCCCGTTGATTATGCGACCGGTCCGGTCATTTTTGGAGAAAGCGGTACAAACGGACAACATTCGTTTTATCAATTACTTCATCAAGGAACTGATATCATTCCGCTCCAATTTATTGGCTTTATTGACAGTCAGTCAGGCAAGGATATTGTCGTTGACGGTTCAACAAGCCAAAAGAAGCTCTGCGCAAACCTTGCTGCCCAGATTGTAGCCTTTGCCTGTGGAAAAAGGGATGCTAATCCAAATAAACACTTCCCCGGGGAACGCCCTTCCAGCTTGATCTGGGGAAAGACCCTTGATCCAAAGGCCCTTGGAGCCTTGCTGGCCCATTTTGAGAATAAAATCATGTTCCAGGGCTTTATCTGGAATTTGAACAGCTTTGATCAGGAAGGCGTACAGCTTGGAAAGGTCTTAACCAAGAAGGTACTCTCAGGCGATATGGACGACACCCTTAAGGCATACGCAGGAATCTTTGGCCTGTAAGGCGCTTGTACCGCTTACAGGGTGCTAATATCGCAGACCAGTGCATCAGTAATGCGTATCAGGTCATCGGGGGCCAGGATAACCTGTGTCCCCCGCACACCGGCGCTTACATAGACGCTATCGTGCAGTATCACGGTTTCGTCGATAACCGTACGGTATTTTTTTTTCATCCCGATGGGAGAACAGCCGCCTCGGATATAGCCGGTCAGAGTAAGTAACTCAGCCGGTTTTACCGGGGCGATTTCTTTTACCCCGCAGGCCGCTCTCGCTTTTTTCAGGTTAACCTCGTCGTTTGCAGGAACACACAGCACAATTATTTCATTGGTATGTGACCGCATTACAATAGTCTTGAATACCCTCTGGGCACTCACTTGCAGTTTTGCGGCGGCTGTTTGGGCATCAAGGTGGTCTTCGTCAATTTCATAGGACGATATATCGTAGGTAATCCCTGCGGTCTCCAGAATCCGCATCGCGTTCGTTTTCATACTGTCTTATTCTATTCCTTCCATGGTACGAGCCAGGTTGTCCAAAAAAATTCTCATCAGGCTAAATGCCGTGGGAGTAAGGGTGTGAGCCCCATCGTTCGGGGTATGCATGAGCTTCCAGGTTTCAGGATAGTACTGTCTTGAATCATCGTCCAGTGCGGGTTTTGTCAACACATCCAGGGTGGTATATTCGCTTTGCGCACGTAAGAGGATAGTCGCTTCCGTCGCAGGTAATATGGTCAGTACCTGGGCTGGAATTCCTGTAGCCAAAAAACCTGCGTTATCGCTATACGGGGTAGGTAGGGATACCCAACTCTCCTGAGCGGTTTTTCGCGCTATCTGTCGCGTTTTTTGATGCAGGATGTCCATTCCTTTTTGAAGCTGGCGGTTCTTGATTGAGTCAAGGGCCGTTGTGGAAACGACAAGGGTATCTCCCCGTCCGGTGGCATCCAGAACATAGACGTCTCCAATGTCTTCCCCACGCGAGCGCAAGGCGCTCCCTACGGTATAGGATCCCTGGGCGGCGATGCCCGAAACTCCTGCCGCTTCTTCTCCGTCGGTAAAAAGGATGCGTACGTTATGTATTGTCGTGAGTCGGGACAGTCTCCAGGCAAAGAGCATGAGCTGGAAGCAGGCAGCGCTGTTGTCATTAGCTCCCGGCGTCAGGGGCGCTCGGTCATGGTGAGCAACCAGGGTTTTCATTCTGAAGCGGGGATCGTAGGCGGTATTGGCGAAACGGACGACAACATGTGTGCGTCCGGAAAGAAGCACCTGAGTGTTTGGCACTGAGTGCGCAGTGAGCCAAGCGGAAATAAAAGATGGACGATTAACGTGGGGGGATAAAAAAGCTTCAAAGGTAGAAGTCATATCGACAGTATAGCAAAGAAACAGGGCATTGAAGCAAAAAAAAACCGGTCCTTTGGACCGGTTTTTAAGGATGCTATTGATTAATAGCGATCACCGTATCCGCCATGATCATTATAGCGGGGGCGTGATTCACGGGGCTTGTTTTCCGCAACGTTAACTCTCAGGCGTCGGCCTTCGAATTCCTGGTTGTTGAGGGTCGCAATAGCGGCCTCAGCAGCCTGTGCATCTGCCATTTCGACAAAACCAAAACCCTTGGACTGCTGAGTATAGCGATCCTTGATGATGGTGGATGAAACAACTTCGCCATATTGGCCGAAGAGGTTCGTCAGGGCGGCCTCGGTGGTCGCGTAGTTCATGTTTCCGACATAAATCTTCTGGGACATACAAATCCTTTACCGTCTACCGGTAACTTCTGAGTGCTACCGCCACAAAAGCGGTACATCAACGGCTTTGTCGTCTTTTATAGAATGGAAACCGGAATGGCGCGGTATGCTGAATCAAGCACAGGAAAGGCAGGATACAGAAGCAGACTCAAGTCAACTCGGAACATTTATAAAATAAAACAAAGAACCCGTTCGATATAAAGAACATACCACGGCTTGAGTCGGCCGTCAACATATGCAAGGCCAAAAGCGATAAAAGGCGTAAAAAAAGGGTGAAAAACAGCCTTTTTTACCCTTTTTTACCCCTTATATCAGGGCCTTGCTCATCCATCGCTTGCTCTTCCACCGCAAAAGCATCACAAAGCCGCGAATGGTTTCGTCCGAACCAATGGAAAGCCATATGCCAACCAGGCCAAGACCAAGGCGAACACCAATAACATAGCTGCCCAGCACCATGATGCCCCACATGGAACAAACACCAAAAAGCACAGGGAAGCGGACATCTCCTGCACCTTTTAAGGCCGATATGGTAACCAGATTAAAAGACCGTCCAAATTCAATAAAAATGGAATAGACAAGGAGTGTGGATGTCAGGGTCGCAATTTCCGGCACCTGGGTAAAGAGCGAAATAAGGGGGCCCTTAATCAGGTTGATAACAAGGATCATGGTCATCGATAGGGCGGTAGCCAGGGCTTGATAGCGATACAGGCGGCGATAGGCTGCCTCGGGTTGTTTGGCCCCGACAAAGTAGCCTGTTTTAATTTGAACTGCCGCTCCGATAGACATAGCCGCTATGAACACAAAGCGCGCGATGGTTTGGGTGTAAATCATCGCAGACATAGCCCAGGTTCCGTAGATGGTTACCATCTTCATAATAACAATTTGAGCCGTATTATAGGCAAGGTTCTCACCTGCGGTGGGCACGCCAATTTTAAGGATAACGCGATAAATATTTCGGGGAACAGTAAGCCAGCCGGAAAGGGGGAAATGGACATCCTTTTTTATCTTGATTCTCCAGGCAAGGAGAATACAGGCGGCAATCTGGGAAATAAGGGAAGATATGGCCACACCGGTTATTCCAAAGACGGGAAGTCCAAAGAATCCGTATAGGGATATAGCGTTACCAATAATGTTGATAACGTTTGCGATCATGGAGATGTACATGGCATCTTTGGTATAGCCATAGGCACGCAAGACAGTTCCCTGCAAGAGGCTGAATGCCATAAAAAGAGAGCCGAATCCACCAAAGATGGTGAAGTATCTCCAGGCCATGTCCCGAACTTCAACTTCGATATCGTATTGGGAAAGGAGGGGTCGGGTACCAAAGAGAACCAGGGCTGATATGGTAAGGGCAGTCAGGCTTATCATTACTGCGCTCGCCTGGGTTACCTTTGTAGCTTCTTCTTCTCGTTTAGCCCCCAGGTATTGGGAAAGCACAATACTCGTTCCGATGCAGATGACGTTCATGAGGATGGTGATTAAAAAGATATACTGGGCCATCATTCCTGCAGCGGCTACTGCCTTGGGAGACCAGGAGCCAAGCATAAAGGTGTCCACCGAAGAAACCAAAATCCTGAAGGAATTCTCCAGGATTATCGGCAGGGTAAGGGCGAACATAGGAAGCGCTGCGCGGTTCCTGATGACGCTTGATTTTGTTGCTGTTGTCATATATTGGCTGGAGTGTATCCCTTTTCCCTGCTTGCGTCCACTCCCCCTGAACCGGTATACTACGGCTACCTATGATACCTGTAGCTATTGACGATCCAGTTTTACAAGAGCGTTTTTCTACCATGCATCCCGACGGCATGACGGTGTTTCTTTTGGGAAACGGCGATATGCGTGGAGCCTTTTTCCATGGAACCCGCTTTGTTTCCACTATGAGGGCGCAACATGCGCTTGGACTTTTGGAAACGATGGTCCTGGGTCAAGCATGCCTGTGTGGAGCCCTGTTAATCCCGACCATGAAGGGCCGCGATCGCTCTGTCTTTCGCTATGATACGCAAGGCCCTGCCGCGGGTTTTAGCGTTGAAGCATCCAGCGATGGAAAGGTTCGCGGATATCTTTTACAAAACCCCATTCCTCTGGAGAAAGAACCGGAAAACTGGGATCTTGCCCCGTATTTTGGGGAAGGAACGGTAACGGTCATTCGCTACCCCGAAGGGTACACCGAACCAGTTACCGGCAAGATAGAGATTATGCATCGCAACATCGCCCTTGACCTTGCCGAATATTTTTTGCGTTCGGAACAAACGGCAACCGCGTTTAACTCAGGCATTCAGTTTGATCGGGAGGGACGGGTAAGTGGCGCGGGAGCCCTTTTTTTGCAAACCATGCCCGGCGCACATCCCGATATAGTAGCGGCTGCCGAGCACGCATTTGCCGCGGCCCCTTCTCTTGGGCAATGGTTTGCCGAGGGCGGGGATAGGGAAGACATCATCTTTGGATTATTCAGGGAACTACAACCGGTGATTGCGCTTGAGCGCTCTATCACCTTTGATTGTCCTTGCAATCGGGAGACCTTTCTTTCGCGCATTCGGTCCCTGGGCGAGGCGGAACTTTCTGATATGCGATCTACGGGCCCTGATCCTCTTGAAGTGTATTGCCATTATTGCTCAAGCGTATATCACATACCCCTGAAGGAGCTTGATCGCTCGATTTAATCCTGCAGGAGCGTTTCAAGGGCATGGCCTCCCTGATAGCGGAGGTCTTCCATCTCGGTTATCCAAAAGGCCTTACTTCCCCAATCTGGATACCGCTGGGAAAAACCGGCATCTTCTTTTTGACTGTCCATCCAGGACAGGAAATACAGATTCCTCATAAACCGCAAGGTTTCAATCAGCCTCAGAGATTCTCGATTAAAAGAACAAAAAGTTTCATACCCTTCTATAAGCAGATTCATTTCTCTCCTTGATGAGGCAAGGTGATCCGGCAAAAGAAGCCACAGGTCTTGAACCGCAGGTCCAATCATCATGTCATCAAAGTCAATTAGCAGTAAATCCTCGTTTCCCCGATCCAGGATGTTCCCCCGATGGCAGTCGCCATGAATGCGAATAAATGAGTCAGCCTTGAAGTATGCCTCTGATGTAAAGAGGACGTTTTGACAGAGCTCAAGGAATTCTTCGCGCACTTCTGGATAGAGCGCGGACGAGCGGGAAAAGGGTTCGCAGAAACTGGTGTATACGTTTTGTGGACTAAAGGTAACGCGAGAAGGCGCATTGCCATTTTTGCTAATGCGATGGAGATTGCCAATGAGCCTTCCGATCCTTAAATAATCATCATCAGAGGTTATATCAAAGGTCCTTCCTCCCTTAAAGGGAAAACAGGAAAAAAAGATTCCCTCTATTACACCGATGGTTTGAATCGAGGACGACGGTACGGTAAGACCTTTAATTCCAACAGGAGGAACGACAGGTATCTCCTCTTTGGAGCATTCTTGCAAAAGGTTGTGTTCATCTTCTATGGCAGAAAGACTCCAGCGTCCCGGCCGGTAAAATTTGA
>JAFGIM010000084.1 GCA_016929605.1 Spirochaetales bacterium
ACCCCTGCCAGCGATTGTAATCTTTAGTGGTAGTAATTTTATTAAGGTCGTCTACTACTAACTGTATTTCGCTTTTTGTTTCTTTATACGTTTTATTGGTGATGGTTATGGTATCGAACTGAACAACAATTGCGTCGTCATCGGCGGGCCTTACGGGAAAATTCATCTCAGGCTCATTGTCGAAAGCACTGTTGTGTGTCTCCGGAACCTCTTGTTGAGAAGAATTAGGTGTTTCGTTTGTTTGTTCCGGTGGCGCGGAGGCACAGGAAGCGGCAAGCAGAAGAGTAAGGGCAACTGGAAGATAAAAAAGGTTCTTCATAACTCTATAGTACTCCCTCCCGAAGACCGCGTCAAATATCTTTTTTGCCAAAGAAGGCGGGAGTTGACTGGTCTACCGAGGGCAGTATACAGTTACTTCGTGGTAAAAGCAGTATTTCCGGGATCTTTCGATCCACCTACTTTCGGTCATCTCAATATAATCGAGCGCTCCCGGTCGATTTTTGCTGAAATTCATGTAGTTGTCGCGGTAAACAGCGAAAAGCGATACCTTTTCTCTGCTGATGAGCGGGTATCATTGATGAAGCAATTAACTGCACAATGGGATAATGTGCATGTTCATTCCTGGAATAACCTGATTGTTGAGTATGCGCGAAAGATTGGTGCGGGTGTTTTGATTCGAGGGGTGCGAAATCTTGCCGATTTTTCGTATGAGTTTGATTTGGCCATGATGAATCGTGGTTTACATCCCGGAATTGAGACCATCTTTCTCTCCACAGACCCTGAATATTTTGTATTGAGATCAAGCGCAATTAAGGAATTAGCCTCATTTGGAGGGGATGTATCCTCAATGGTTCCGGAACCAGTTGCCAAATTACTTACCGGAAAATATGCATCTCGTATTATTTCGACACAAAATGAAAAAGTGTAATGTGATACTTGACATTGCATAATCCAACATATAGTATGTGAACCGTCTTTACTTCCACACATGTGTAAGGAACTATTTTTTTTGCGAGGTTGAATATATGGCAGTGCCAAGAGCGAAAACGTCCAAGGCCCGCACCCGTAGGAGACAGGGGATTAACATGCGCCTTACCGCGCCGACCCTTACCGCTTGCGGAAATTGCGGAAATCTTGTGATGACCCATCGTGTATGTCCGAAGTGCGGTTTCTACCGCGGTCGGCAGTTTATTAATCCCGAGAACAACGGTTAAGGAAAGAGGAGCATACAATGGACGAATTATTTCAGAAGATCCAGAAACTGATCGCTGACAAACTTGAGATTGATGAAGCCAAGATCACCCTTGACGCTTCTTTCCGCCAGGACCTTGGTGCCGACAGTCTTGACACCTATGAGCTTGTATATGCCATCGAAGAAGAGATGGGAATCAGTATTCCGGACGAGAAAGCCAACGAATTTGAAACCGTTCGCGACGCGTACGATTTTATCAAGTCTCAGTCCAAGTAATTTTTTCTTTCATACACAAGGAGGCGTCATTGTTTGGGTTTCGTCATACACTAACGGGTGAACGGAACCAGACGCTTCAAGCCTTTCAAAAGCGGGCCGGTATCCGATTCAAGGATTCCGGCCTTCTTGATTTAGCCCTCCATCATCGTTCATTTTCCAATGAAAACTCCAAAGATCGGGTTAATAACGAGCGACTTGAGTTCTTGGGCGACGCCGTTTTGGGAATGGTTGTCGCAGCTCAATTATATGAGTGTATGGCTGATCGTCCCGAGGGAGATTTGGCTCGCACAAAATCTGTTGTTGTGTCCGAGGACACCCTTTCTCGTATAGCACTTTCCTTGGGGATTAGCGACTACCTTGTGTTGGGCAAAGGCGAAGAAATGTCCGGAGGACGCACAAAAAAGGCAATTCTTGCTGATGCCCTGGAAGCGATAATCGGCGCTTTATATCTTGATTCAGGCTATAGAACAGCAGAACAATTTGTGCTTACCCTGATGAAGCCCGAGATTCTGCTTGTTTTACAAAACCGTCATCACAAGGATTATAAAACGCTCTTGCAGGAGTTTGTTCAAAAACAATATAAAACCATTCCTCGGTATGCTCTTGTTAATCGAAGCGGACCAGATCATGACCGGACCTTTTCGGTAACAGTTGAAATTCACGGACAAACCTATGGACCTGAGCAGGGAAAAAACAAAAAAGAAGCCGAACAGGCCGTGGCTCAGGTGGCATGTACGGCCCTAGGGGTAGAAACTCAGAGAGAGTCCTAAATAAGCTTTCGTTCAATACACATAGCACGACTAATGTCAAGCAAACGTTCCCGGTTATTCAAAGAGGGATCATCTAACACTGCTTGCATAAGTTCTTCCAGGATAACGCCGGTAACCGGTCCGCGAGGAACGCCTTGGCTGGTTAAGTCATGTCCATTAATTGCCAAGTCCTTGAGGGTAAAGGCATGACCTTGTTTGAGTATTCCAATAATGCGCTCTCGTAGCTCTTGAATATCCGCACCTTCTTCAGCGATATCGCTTATCGCACGCGAGTCTGCCCGTCTAAGAGCAAACAGTCGTTCAATTTCATCCTCTCCAGTCCGTACTATAAAGCGTCTGACCGCAGCATCCGTCCAGACACTTTCATAGTGGAACATATGTTGACGGATTAAGTGACATACTGCCTTGATAGTTTTCCCGGGGAATTTGAGCCTCGTCATGATTTTTTCGGTTATTGAGGCGGATACTGTTTCATGACCATGAAAAGTTGGATTTCCTTCAGTGTCAAAGGCGAGGGCCACGGGTTTACCAATGTCATGAAAAAGCCCTGCCAGTCTGAGTTCAAGAGAAGCTGAAGGACAATAGACACAGGTATAGAAAAGATGATCAAGGACATCATGGCGATGTCGTCCACCCTGAAAAACCCCCCGGCACATCGAAAGCTCACCGATCAAATGTTCTAGTAAGCCGGTTTGTTCCAGATAGTACAGGGCCGGCAGTGGATTATCTGATGTAAGTAATTTACTGAGCTCGTCTCGTATCCTTTCTCTTGCAACCGTTTTGATAATTGGAATGGAAGGTGAAATTGCTTCAAGTGTAGGACCCTCGATAGTAAACCCTGTTTGAGCGGAGAAGCGAATTGCCCGTAATGGACGCAATCCATCTTCGGAAAAGCGAGTGTGAGGGTCACCAACAGTTCTTATTATGCGTTTAGTAATGTCTTTGCGTCCATCAAAAGGATCAACGATTTCTCCAGTGGGTAGGGCTGCTGCAATCGCATTCATGGTAAAATCACGGCGAGAAAGGTCTTCGGTTATTGTTGCAGTAAAAGAAACTAAATCGGGGTGTCTTGAGTCGGTGTAACCTGTTTCAATGCGAAAGGTAGTGCATTCGATCATGTGTCCACGGAAGGGAATGGTAACCGTTCCATGTTCTATCCCAGTAGGGATTATCCGTTTGAATAGGGTTGCAACTTCTTCTGCCTTGGCATCTGTGGCAATATCCCAGTCTTCTGCTTTTTTCCCCAGAAAATAATCTCGTACCGCTCCTCCTACAAGGTATACCTGATATCCTTGTGCGGTAAAAATACGGGAAAGATCTTTAAGTACTGCGGGTACGGGTATTCTGTCCATCAATGCTGGAGTATACTGGAAAGAACTTCTAGAACACAAGCGAGGATGTATGCGCGCAGTTTTATTTATTGGTGGTGACCAACCCGACCCCAATTCCTGTTCGCCTTATATTGGTAATGTTGATATTGTCGTCGCCGCGGATTCAGGATTTGATGGAGCCCGTCGTTCTGGTTTTTCTGTTGATTATGTTATTGGAGATATGGATAGCATATCAGATCCAAAAGTTCTTGAAGATTTTGATGATTCACGGGTTATTCGATGGCCGCGTGATAAAGATTATACCGACACTGAATGTGCACTGGAGTATCTGTCTGGTAAAGGAATTACTGATATTGTGTTGGTTGGCGGCACTGGTGGCCGTCTTGATCATCTTTATGCAATTCAACATCTTTTTACCCGTCCCGTGTGTCCTTGGTTGTGGGTTGGCAGTGAGACCGTTGTGGTTCCCGTTGGCACGGGGTGTGCTGGCAATTCGATACGACTAGAGGGGTTAAAGGTAGATAATCCGGTGTCTGTGTTTCCTGCTTCGAATGCTCCCTTGGCAGTTACTTCTCGCGGTTTGCACTGGGAATTGGATTCACTTGATTGGTCAAGCGGGGCATACAGCCTCAGTAACCGATCGGTTGCTTCTCAGGCGGTTATTTCGGTTACACAGGGTCGTTTTTTGGTTATGTTTCCTTTGTATCCAAGTATTACTCTCGTGTGGGAAGGGTAATGCCGTGGTTATTTCCGTAGAGCCTTAAGCGTTTCTATCGCTTGTGCGCTGTCTTGTCCGCTGATTGCCAAGTATTCAATCAATATCGGATATTTAGTAAGCAACTCCCCAACTTTTGCAAGCCGTTCAAGTTCCATATACTCAGTTAGCGACCGACCCGATTCCTGCTTGGCTGTTTCGGCCAGAAGCACCCTTCGGTTTGTTTGAAATGCTTCCCAGGTTTTCGCAGCATCCAGATAGAGAGTTACATCAGGCAGAGTGACAGACGAGAGTGAGACCTGCATAATCTCGAAATCAGGAGTCGCTTCCTGAATTGCATCGCGAATCAATTTCGCAAGATCTCTGTGATTGCCTGATTCTGCATTGACTGTTTTGTGGATAAGGTCTTCGGCCGCCTGTGCACAAAGAGAATTTATTTGTTGTTCCATCCAGTTATCCAGGGCACTTTGATCTTCAATATGAAGTTCTTTTACGAGTGTCGGGAGTCGGTCGGCTTGTAAACGGGCGGTAAGAGAAATACCGATTTTCCATGAAAAATCAGGGTTTCCTTCCAGTAATTTACTGTAGAGTGACCCAGAGGGTAATGATCCTGCTGTGGTAACGTCTTTTTTTAGTGGGCTCAAGGTAAAGGTAAGAATACGAGAATTGGTCGGTATGAGTCGTTCCCATGCCCAGCTAAAACGTGCGTTTTCAATCGGTTGTGGGTTAACCCCGCTTGTTTTTGAAAGGAGAACTCCATAGCTGCCAACGGGTACGAAAAGTTCGGTCCATCCGATAACAAATACCACCGCAGCGATTGTGGCAAGGAAAAAAAGCGTTATCAGAAATTTTTTCATGCATCGGCCCCTGTTACAATGAATGGATTGATTGTATAGTCAATCAGGGGAGTATAACTCACTTTTATGTTCAGGAAAAGCCGAAAACAGCTAACAATCAGATTTTTACATCGTACGACCTTATTTCTCTCGAGTCTGTCCCTTGGACTTGCGCTTTTTTTTGGGTTTGGTAATGCTCAGCATTTTCTAGACTCGACCCAAGTGCTTATTCTTTCAATTTTATCTTTTACTTCTCTTGCGTTAGTCCTTGTGTCCTCTTTTCTTTTTATTCCGGCAGTAATCCTTTTCTTTAAAACTCGCAGGCGTTTTGCTGTCCTGGCACTCGTAGCCCTTTTTTCCGGTGCGATAGGTCTTATCCTTGCAGTGTTATCCCAATTGGTTATTCTCCTTTCACGCGGGGTGTGAGTCGTTGACAAAGATTTCCCGCTCGACCTATTATACCTCTTGTGATAGCCAATCAGAGAGTCTACGCCGTTCGCGGGGCTGTATGCTGCGAAAATACCGTTGAGTCAATCAGACTCTGGACCGTCCGGATGTACCGGTCGATTCTGGAGGATAATGCGTTATCCGAATCTGATCTTGTTTCAGTTCAATTTACCGTAACAGCTGATCTTGATATGCTAAATCCGGCAAGCGCCCTGCGTCAGCAAGGGTGTGCTTCTTCTGTTCCGCTTTTTGTGTCCGCGGAGCCAGTTGTACGAAATGCACCAAGTGGTATTATAAGAACACTCATTACCGCTTATTCATCTAAACCACTTATTCCTGCCTACTTAAATGGCGCCGAGATACTTCGACCAGATTTGGCTCGGATGAGTACCATTGATGCCAAGCCACAAGATGGCCTTTTATGAGTAACCTCTCTTCTTTATGGCTTGTTACCCGTGAGTATGCTGGCATTGCAGAAGCTGGTGGGGTTAAAAATGTGGCCTGTTCTCTTGCCGAAGGCTTGGTGCGTAAGGGCTTAACTGTCAAAGTATTTATTCCTCGCTATGGGTGCGTTCGACAGGAAGGGCTTCCTGCGGGGATAATCCGGATCACCATTATGGATAAGGTGTATGAAGTTACCTTTTCCCGGTTTGAGCTTCATGGGGTTGTTATTATACTGGTGGGTTCGCGGATTTTTTCCGAGAAAAAAGCTGTATATACCTATACTGATGCTGAGGAACATTCTATTACCGGCGCATCGCGAGGTAAGGGTCACTTTGATACCGATTCAATGAATGTGTTACTTCAAAAAGCGGTTATCGAATGGGCACTCATGACCCAAGAAGTACCAGATATTATACATTGCCAAGATGCCCATACAGCAATACTTCCAGCCCTTATCAGATGTAATGCACAGATCGCGTCCTTTTTTTCACGTACTGCTTGTGTCGTGACGATACATAATGCCGGACCGGGATATCGGCAATCGATTCCATCTCTGGCTCGTGCTTCTTACTTAACTGGTCTTGATGAGTCCTGTCTTGCTCGCTCTCTTTTAAATGGAAATGTTGAGCCCTTTTTGCTTTCCGAGCAATATGGGAATGTAACCACTGTATCCCCTTGGTATGCTAATGAACTTACTTCTTCCGCATACAATGCTCTTACAGAGGGTCTATCTGGTGAATTCGAAAAACGAAAGACGGTAATAACCGGTATAATAAACGGAATTGACTATCACCGGTATGAACCATCCGATACAACTCGCTCTTTGCTCCCTTTTTCATTCGATCCGATTCGGGATGATTTTGCAGGCAAATACGCATGCCGGGATTATTTTATAGATTGGGTCTCACGATCCCTGGAAACACCGCACCTTACGTGTTTTGGTACTCTCGAAGATGATCCTCATGCAGTGTATTTTTCTTATCATGGCAGGATTGTCTGGCAAAAAGGGCTTGATGTTTTTGAGGAAACAGCTCGAATAGTGTTGGATCATGTACCGACTGCCCGGTTTGTTATTCTAGGACAGGGGGATCCGGTTCTTGAAGGACTTCTTGCTCGAACAAGCATGCGTTACCCCGGGCGGTTTGTTTTTATTCGTGGGTATGAGCGCACTCTTGCCCGTCTTGCGGTAGCGATATCAGATTTTATTGTTTTACCAAGTATGTTTGAACCTTGTGGGCTTGAGGATTACATCGCCCAAATTTTTGCAACTATACCGGTTGCACATGCTGTTGGCGGTTTACAAAAAATCATCGCAGGAGAAAATGGCTTTGTATACCGAAGCGATCAACATGGATCTCAGGAGAGCCAGGTATCCGTTTTGGCACCCCTGCTTATCGAACTGGCACAACCAGTTGTCGAAAGCTCTGGTAGGGGCTGTGCATCTGTG
>JAFGIM010000085.1 GCA_016929605.1 Spirochaetales bacterium
ATGCAGCGGCAATGATGAAGATAACCGCAGAGGATATTTTGGAGCTCAAGGTGTGCAATGGCATAATCGGTGAACCAGCAGGTGGCGCCCATTTGGATCCAAAGGCTACGAGCAAGGCAATCCGCGAGGTTATTATCAAGGACCTTAAGGATCTTATGCCCAGAAACCCAGCTGTTTTGGTTCGTTATCGCAACCAGAAGATCCGGAAGTTTGGTCATTTCACCGAAGAATAATAACTATGGTAGTTAGCTGGGGACAGAGCATTGCTCTGTCCCTTTTTTTTCGGTCCACGAGGGGTCACGAGCCCGTACAATCCATCCGGAAGACACTGGTGCTGTGGTATGAATTAAACAGGGATGGCCATGACAAACCCATTGTCTTTGTTCTCCGTTCGCAGGATTAATAAGGGTGTATAACTGGTCTGTATAGGGGGGAGAATCGGGCCCAAGAAATTCAAGCTCTGTCCCCGCTGTGATCTTATTGAGCGAAATAAACTCCCAAAGTCCTTTATCGCCATCAATGAGCTTACCGATGGTTCCGGCTAAAAGGTATGGGGCAGAGGATTCTCGTCGTGTTGTTTTATCAGCGTCTTCTCTCGAGTAATAAAAGCCGGTACCTGTTTCCCGGTGTGGAACGTTATCTAATTCTGCGATAAAAGGCTTCGCGGATTCTGCGGTAATGTTTCCTTCAAGCGCATCAAGGGCTTTTCGGTATGCACGGGTAACAAGTGCAGTGTAATAAAGGCTTTTCATTCTTCCTTCGATTTTTAGAGAATCAATACCTGCCCTCTTCATGTCTTCCAGATGGTCTATCATACAAAGGTCTTTGGAGGCGAAAATGGTAGTAAATCCGTCTCCTTCGATAACCGGAAAGTATTCGCCCGGACGCTCCTTTTCCTCAACATAGCGGTATTCCCATCTGCAGGAATGGCTACACAGACCCTTATTCGCACTTCTTCCAGCCATGTACGCGCTCATCAGGCATCGACCTGAATACGCTATGCACATAGCGCCGTGAACAAAACACTCGATTTCCATCTCTGGGACGCTGTCTTTGATGCGGCGAATATCAGTAAGACTTGTTTCCCTGCCAAGAACGACTCGTTTAAAGCCTAAATCTTTATACATCATAACGGAGCGCGAGTTAATACAGTTCGCCTGGGTACTCAGATGCAGCGGAATCGAAGGAAATTTTGTTTGTAGAAGGGGGACCATCCCAATATCTTGAATAATAAAGGCATCAAAGGGGTATTGAGCAAAATAATCGGCTTCTGCCAAAAAAGCATCCATATCTGAATCATGAAAGGTGATGTTAAGCGCGCAAAAAAGCCTTTTGCTCTGTCCCCGCTTGGCATATTCTTCCTTCAATGTTTTAATCCGGGAAAACTCATCGCCATGAAAATTGTCTGCCTTTACCCGGAGGGAAAAACTTTTTAAGCCGATGTATGCGGCATCGGCTCCGTATTGCCAAGCGTATTCAAGCTTTTCAAGGTTGCCGGCTGGCGCGACCAGTTCCATTAGCGTCCCCCGGAACGAACCCATTGCCCTATTTTGCGGACAGCTACATGAGCACGTGGGGTTAGTGAATCGATAGATTGAAACAAGTGCCACATTCCTTCTTCAATATCTAGAACTGTGGCCACTCCTTCTGTTCTGGCCCGTTCTGCCAGTTGTTTGGCGTCATCAAGGAGTATTTCCTCAGAACCGCATTGAATATACAAGGGAGGCATAAACGAAAAATCTCCAAATAGCGGTGATACGCCGGGATTGGTAAAATTGTCTTGCCAGGTATATTGAAGTGCTTGGGCGCTCATAATATCTTTGGTAAAGAGGGGGTCGGGATTTTTTCGGGCGGTAAATGAGGAGCTGGAGCAGCTCAAATCAACCCATGGCGATATGGCGATGCAACCTGCGGGAAGCCGAATATTGCGCGGTTTTAAATATTGAATGAGGGACAGAGCAAGGTTTGCTCCGGCACCGTCGCCAGCAAAGTATACTTCATCAGCCGGTATCCCCTGTTTTAGAATCCATGCATAGCTATTATACAGGTCTTCCAGTGCGGTAGGGTAGGGAAACTCTGGTGCAAGCCGGTATGCGGGTATAAGTATTCGCGACGCTGCTTCGTGGGCTAAAGAGGCGCACAAGCTTCTTGATGCATAGGGAGATCCGGAAATAAAACCGCCTCCATGGGCATAAAGAATTACTCGTTTTCCCAGTGCTAATTCAGGGACTAAAAAAAGCGCTGACACTGGGCCAACATCAACTTCTTTTTGATCGATGTTGTTGGGCAACAGTGGCGTTCCATACAGGGCATCATAAGTAGTCCTGAGTGTCTTTATCGCTACCTTAGGTGAGTAAACGCTTTTTTTTAAGTGCTTCCCCGCCATGCGGAGTGCTTTTGAACTCGATACATCCATGATAATTATTAAAAGTATATCATACACCCCAAGCGCATGACCAGCGAGCAAGCCTTTCCCACCGCTATGAGTACTAATAGTCAGCAAGAAAGAACACACACAGTAGCGTTATGATAAGTGCTGTTTCATTGGATGCTTCTGGCTCTTTTGTAAGCCCTTCAGCATTTAGATATTGTACGGACTCATCTATAATCCAGGAAAAGATGCCCAGTCGTTGATCTATGCGATAGAGAAAATCTCTGTGTACAGAATCCCCAAATAAATCTGAAAAAAGTCTATTTGCGAATACGATCATTGCCCGTAAGGCATCAGTTCCTCTGTCTTCTTCAATAGCAGATAACACCAAATCGGTTAGTTCGTTCTTGAATTTTCGTCGTTTTTTCTGGCGCGCGTATACTGCCTGTATGTTTTGTGTAAAACGCTCCAGGAGTTTCTTTTTTCGACCCTGTATTGCGGTTTCAGAGCCGCTGACATACTGATAAAAAGCACCGGTAGTTCCAAGAATGTTTGCAAGGGCTATGGCATATTGTTTGCGCACGGTGGTATTTTTGGCGGTAAGTAAATTGGGGAAGATATGCCATGCGGCTTCATATACTCCCAGGCGAGCCGCCGCCGCAGAGCTGATTTGCTTCATCCGCTCGCTCTGGCTTTCTTTTAAAAATGAGAGAACTTGATTGATTGACTCTTCATCGCCAATATCGGCAAGGGCTTCAAGACAGGCCTTTTGTAACTCCTCGTTGGATTCCCATAGACAACCGACCAGTGCTCCAACGGCCTTGCGATCTCCGATTTTTCCAAGCGATCGAGCAGCTTGAATTCGTATGTCTGAGTTTACATCAAGGAGTCTCAGTATCAGGGCATCTGTCGCCATTGAGGAAGGGATGCGGGCCAATGCACGGGCTGCTTCCTCTTGAACCGAGGTGTCAGGATCATCAAGTTTTTCTATAATGTCCCGCAAGGCCAGTTCGGCAGACTGTCCTGCCAGTGATCTCAGTATTTCTGCACTTGATACTGGTGAATAGGATTTGGCGAGTGATCCAAGGTAGTGAAAAGTTCTGATTATGCCCGGATTTGCCAGTTGACTTATCATATAGCCAAAAGGCTTTTCCGAGCCTTCTCGAACACGGCTAACCAGTATCGCGCAGGAGCAGCAAAGGATGATGGCAATAGTTTGTACAACGTGAAAGTTGGTAAAGGTGAAGGGCCCTATGGCAAGGCTAAATCCGGAAAGGAGATCGGTAAGTAATCCACCTACAAGAGATCCGGGAGCAGATACAAGGCCTACTAAGGCTAAATACCAGGCAACAAAGGAAACTCTGTTTTTTTCGGGAGAGAGGGAAAGCATCATTTGAAACGATCCTTCCCAAAAAGCAGGGGCGAGGAGCCCTGTACCAAGGGCGATAAGAGGCAGCACTACAAAGTAGTTGGTTGGCGTAAGGATTAGATAGCCGGTCCAACCCAAGACAAGGAGAGTTCCTGCCACTACGACAGGCTTTCGCCCCCATCTGTCCATTATGGTGCCCCAAAAAGGAGCGGCCAGTACCCAGACAAACTGGGTAAGCATGGACATAATACCAAGCCAGGTGTTTGGAGCGCCGATACGAGTCGGGCTTACCACATAAGGAGCCTGAAAAGGTCCGATCATATTCATGGAAAAGGTCGCAAGCCCTATTGCGATTGCGTAACGAATAAATGAGCGATTATGCAAGGGTTCAAAGACGGTAGCAGGCTTAAATGTCGGCCTGTGATCAGGCAATGGCTCAGGTGTTACCATTTGGCTGATAATATCCAGAAGCCCGGCAACTGCTCCAACCGAGATAATTATTCCAAACACGAGCAGGTTTGCTTCTTTTGGAAAAATATCAAGGAGGGTGCTTGCGATAAAAAACCAGGCAATATTGACAATTTGGATGATGGCAGACCGACGCATAAAAAAGCCGCTTCGCATCGATTCAGGGAAAAGATCTGCTACCCATCCCCACCAGCAGGCGCTAGAGGCATTCGCGAAAATCCACGATATACCCATAGCGATGATGATTATTAGAATCCCCCGCTCGTTGGATCCTCCACGGGCCACATAAAAAGCGATAAAGGCAATTACTGCCGTCAATGATCGATGAATTATATGGCCAACCAAAAAAATTGGTTTTTGTCTGCCAATCAATCCATACAGCAGTATGCCAACAATCTGAAAGGCAGCGGTTAACTGAATAATCGTAACAAGTAAACCGAGTTGGCCTGCGCTGGCTCCAAGGTAATTCTGAAAGAAGACGTTAAAAAGGGGTTGTATTGAGCAGACCAGTTGCCACACAACCGAGGAGGCTCCTGAAAATATACTGATCCGCATCGCGCGGACCAGTTGAGCCTGGGTTAACCGTGAGTTCATGGGGAGGGTTAGAATACCTTTCGAGATCCGGGTTTGACTGCAGGGGAAGTGCCTTCCTTGCAAAGTGGACACTCAGATGCATCCC
>JAFGIM010000086.1 GCA_016929605.1 Spirochaetales bacterium
CAGGAAAAGAAAAGCTCATCAAGTCCTTGGCCAAACAGCGACTTACAGGCAGAATCGGCGCTTTCGATGGAGTCAGCAAGTCCTTGGTCCGACACTTCCATGGCCGCGGCAAGAAGATCAGGGGCGGTGCCGGCAGACAAAAGGGTACTGTACTGAACATCAAGGGGAAGGCGAGAAAGCAAGCGAGGGAGGCGGGGCTCGCGGGTAAGGATTGTCTGCAAGGCCGGCTTATCGGAGGTGACCGGGCTAACAACATCAATGCGCGCCCTGTTTTCGTCAAAGGAAACAGCTACCGTAACCCTGCCCGGTAAAGAAATACCCGACAGCAAGGCGGTAACAGCAGGATTCCCCGCACCAGCAGAGGCAACAAGCCAGGAAGAATCAAGCTCAAGGCTAATATCGCTTTCCCGCGCAATCTTCTGGGCAGCAGGAATGAGTTTTACCTCATCGTGCGCTGTATCTGATTCACCAGCCTGATTCTCCATGGCTGTTTCAAATCTGTATTCGTCCAGGCTGACTACCACAAGATTAGCTCGTACGGCAATATAACAAATGACCACACCATCCACCTGATACTCGAATCTCGGTATATCTGCTGTCTTGTTATACGAAAGTCCTTCGATATCAAGCCGTGAAAGAATAAGAGGGGCAAACCGCAGCAAGGGAGATATAAGCGCCGCATCATAGACAAAAGCGACTGTTGCATCACTAAAAACCGCGGTATCAATTGGTCCATTTAAGAAAAATCTGATAAGAGGATTGGTCAGGATGCCACTTTCGCGTACCGAGGCGATCGAGGCGGATGCGGAGGCAAAATGTGGGTCAGACAGAATCTCTTCCAACGGTTGATGATGAACAAAACGATCCAGGGTCGTAATGGTATGAGGAATATGAAGTCGAACTTCAGTTTCCCCGGAAAGAACCGTACTGGAATCTACCCTGCCAATAAAGGAAATAATCGCGATTGTAATAGAAAACAACAGGATTACTGCGACAAGACTGGCCAGTACAATACCAAAACCTTTGAGAATTCGGGATATCAGCTTTTTCATGGCCTAATTTTCACCCGAAACGCTAAAAAGGTCAATTCTTTTGACTAGCTGATAACAATCTTATCTCAAGGTTAACACAAGCGGAAGATGATCAGAATACCCTCTTCCACTGAATATCTCATAGCGGAAAGGCTTTCCCTCCTCGTTTATAAAGGGTTTTTCGTTAATTACCCTAAATGCAACCACATCAGGGGAAATCCCGTCCGAAAAATGATCTGAATAAAAAAAGTGATCTATTCTTTCCCACACACCCTGATAACAATAAGACCCACCTCCAGCCTTACCAGTATCAAGAGTCCATCCATTGTCCAGAGCGGACATCGGCCCAAACTCATCCAGGGTTTGATTAAAATCCCCGCAGATGATCACCGGAAGCTTCTCGCCCTCCTTTTCAAGTTCAGCGATTCGAGTGAGCACCAACGATTCCTGTCTTTTTCTCAGTTCGCCGTCTCCTCCGCTTCCCGTCTTACTCTTCCAATGACAAGCATACAACACAAAAGGCTGCGAGCCGATAACGAATTGCGCTTCTACCATGGGCCGCAGGGACACTCCATCCCCATCAATTGCGTGAGACCTTACCGACCGTGGGGCCACACGACTGAGAATCCCCGTCCCAAACGAGCAGCCTGGGCCAAGGGGCACAAACACCACATGAGCATACCCGCAGGAAGGCGGCAGGCGATTCCACAAATCCTTAAGTACCCTCTCATTCTCAATTTCCTGTAAGACCGCAATGTCTGGAGAACGATTACTTCCCATCCCGCTTGCAAGCCCTGCGCTTAACAAGCCTTCGGCTAGTCGATCAAGACGCTCCCGATAACGCTCTACATTCCATTGTCCCCGCGAAAGGGAAAACTCGTCAAATTCACCACCATCTGCTGTGGCGTCAAAAAAGGTTTGCGTATTCCAGGAGAGAATTCTAATATCGCCGGAAAGCGCGCTTGATGAGGAATCGAAAAAAGAGCAGGAGCACAAAAGAGCCGCCGCTATACCTTTGGCGGCAGCAATAAAAAAACCCCGGTTTGCCATAAAGCCTCCGGGGTTCTTGTACAATACATTACCGAATACGGCCAGAAAAATCAGGGAGCCTGATACACCCTCACGTAATCAATCAAAAACTCGGCCTTTTTCATGTTAGGATCTATGCCCTGTTGTCCGCCCCAGGAGCCGCCAATAGCCAGGTTGATAATCAAATAATAGGGAATGTCAAAGGGCCACTCATCAATCCCGCCTCCGGTATTGTCAAACCGATAAAAGGGCTTGCCGTCGATATACCATTGCAAGTACTCGGGATTCCATTCAAGACCATACACATGAAAGGAGCGTGCTGCGCCCTGTAACATCTCGGAATGAGTTTTTTGCGTGTTAATGCGGTGATTAAAGGCCTTGGTATGCGCGGTGGTATGCACAACATCTTCATCAAAGCCAACGTGTTCCATTATGTCAATTTCGCCCGAACGGGGCCACATTCCGTACTTATCAAACTCCGGTAACATCCAAATAGCAGGCCACGTGCCTACGCCACGAGGAAGTTTGGCACGGATTTCAAAGTATCCATAAGTCCACCGGGCCTTGAACTGGGTTTTTAATCGAGCGCTCGACCACAGCCCATCATACAAAGCAGTAATAACCAGGTTTCCCTTTTTTACGATGGAGTTCTCCCGGGTATTAGTATATTTTTGGGCTTCACCGTTACCCCAGCCATTGCCGCCGATAGAATAATCCCACTTTTCGCTGTCTGGAGCTCCGTCTGTGTCGAACTCATCGGACCATACCAGAGTCATTCCTTCGGGAACGGAGGACACCGGTTTTTGACCACAGGAACTCATTCCAACAAGAGCGATAAAACCTGCAAGGGCACATCCAAGGTTCAGTACAGACCGCTTCATTCTGGGATCTCCTACACGTTGAATTTAAAAAAGATAATATCGCCATCGGCGACTTGGTATTCCTTTCCTTCCTGTCGATATCGCCCGGCCTCGCGAATTTTTTGCTCGCTTCCGTATTTTACAAAGTCATCGTAACTATACACCTCTGCCTTTATAAAGCCTTTTTCAAAGTCCGTGTGAATAACACCTGCGGCTTTTGGTGCGGTATCTCCTGCGCGAATAGTCCATGCACGGCATTCATCTTCTCCGGCGGTAAAAAAAGTACGCAAACCCAGTAAATGATAGGCTGCACGGGCAAGACTCGTCAAACCGGATTCTGTTAACCCGATTTCTTCCAAAAACGCGAGCTTTTCTTCCTGGCTTTCCAGGTCCGCCAGTTCGCTTTCGAATTTCCCGCAGATAACCACCACATCAGCGCCCTCTCCGGCAGCTATGGCTTTGACGGTTTCTATATGTGCGTTACCGTTTTTCATTCCCTCTTCGTCAACGTTGCACACGTACATCTGGGGTTTCATGGTTATAAGATGGCAGTCGTAGATAGCGGCCTTTTCCTCATCGCTCAACGGAGCGCTTCGGGCAGGTTTCCCTTCTTGCAAAAGTGGGCGAATCTTGGCGATTGCCCCAAGAACCAAATCCGCTTCTTTTTGCGCGTCTTTTCCCTGAACCTTGGATGCCCGGCTCGCCCGCTCGGAACGTTTATCCAGGGTTTCAAGGTCGGCAAGAGCAAGCTCAATATTGATCGTTTCAATGTCGCTAGCGGGATTCACCGTGTTATTCACGTGGATTATGTCTGGATTTTCAAAACAGCGAACAACCTGCGCGATAACGCCGACCTCGCGGATATGCGATAAAAACTGATTACCCAAGCCCTCTCCCTTGGAGGCGCCCTTAACTAATCCCGCTATGTCTACAAATTCCACCGTGGCGGCAATTGTTTTCTTAGGGTTAAACGCATTAGTAAGATAGGCTAATCGGTTGTCCGGTACGTCCACGATACCAACATTTGGGTTGATTGTACAAAAAGGGTAATTGGCAGCCTCTGCCGGAGCGCTCGTCAGAGCCGAAAAGATGGTGGACTTTCCCACATTGGGTAGACCGACAATGCCGCAATTTATGGCCATATATTCCTCGTAGATTCAAATCTGTGTTTGCCATTTTATCCGTGAAAGGAGTAAAGGACAAGCGTTCACACTACTTTACCAAGATTAAACAAATTTTTATACTGTATACTACGCCTATCCTTGGAGGAACCACCATGGCCTTTAATCTCTCGATGTACCCCGTTTCCTATATCGCCCAGTACAATCCTGCAACAAACACCTGGGACGAGAGCTGGTATCAAGCCGACTCGATTACCAAAGACAGCCTTGATGCCATGAGCGAAGCAGAGCAATCCAAGGTATATGCAAAACGAAACACCTTTAATCTTCCGCTTATCAACTACACAACCCAGTATGCAATGGGCTGCTTTGAAGGAATGAAGGCCTATCCCCAAAAGGATGGCTCTCTTTCCCTGTTTAGGCCTGACCGAAACGCCGCTCGCTTTAATGCATCCATGAAGGGCTTGTACGCCCCGGCCTTTCCCCAAGATCGATACCTTGCCGCTTCCATCGAATTCCTCAAGCGAAACCGTGAGCTTGGTTACATCCCTTCCTACGATCCAAACTGGGAAAAGGATACCTTTGCATCCGCAAGTGCGGTATACATGCGGCCCTTTATGTATTCGGAAGGAGCTATCGGCGTTGGTATTTCAAAGGCTCCCTATGTAATTATCTCCGCCACTACGGTTTCAAGCTATTTTAAGGGTGGCAATACCAAGGCGGTTATTACAAACCGCATCAGGGCAACCCCCAACGGTACCGGATGGATAAAATGTGCGGCTAACTACATACCGTCGGCGCTTGCTAAAAAAGAAGCGGAAGAACAGGGATATATGGAAGTTATCTTCCTGGATGCGGTTAAACGAAAGTTTGTAGAAGAAGGATCTTCTTGTAATATCTTTTTCCGCCTTAAAAACGGAAGGCTGGTTACCCCTGCCCTTGGAGACACCATCCTCCCCGGCATTACCCGCGAGTCAATTATCGCCCTGGCCCGGAAAGAAGGGATAACCGTGGAAGAGCGAGCTATCTCCATTCAGGAAGTTACAAGGTCCTGCGTTGAATGCTTTGTTACCGGAACTGCAGCAGGCATTACCCCGATAGAGAGCATCACCTGGAAGAACCGAGAATATGTTTTTAATAACCGCCGCCCCGGGGAGCTTGGCTCTCGCTTGCAAAGCACGCTTAAGGGAACTCAATATGGCACTATTGCAGACACCCTTTCCTGGACCGTCCGCGTATGAGCGAAGCCCTCGCCGCCATACTGTTTACCATTCAAGGTAGAGTTCAGGGGGTGGGATTTCGTGCATGGGCCGCACAGGATGCAAGGCGACTTGGCCTTACCGGCTGGGTGCGGAACGCGAGCGACGGTTCTGTTGAATTATACGCTGAGGGCCCGGTTAACGCGCTGGAGGAGCTCTACGCGCGTCTGAGGCAGGGAAACGGGCTTTCTACAACGGTCTCTATACAACAAAAGCGTGTTACCCCGCAAGGAGCAACACGCTTTGACATTACCTATTAAAAATCAATATGAATCGTAAAGGCATGCGATATATCCTGGGGAGGAGAAAGGGGTCCGATTTACCGGGAACGAATATAGTCCCAGCTATATACCGCTATATGCTTGAATTTGATTATCTCCTGCGTTATTCTTAAGTAAGGAATGTAAGGAGGTATGTATGGAACTCGCTAAGGTTACTTCAAAAGGTCAAATCACCATACCGCAGGAGATACGAAAAAAACTCAAATTAAAGGAAGGCGACAAGGTCTTCTTTGTTGAGGACAATGGTTCTGTCCAGTTTCTCAATGCCTCCCAGGTTGCCATACGCGCTGTCCAGAACGGAATGTCCGGAGAAGCAGAAAAAGCCGGTTTCACTACAGAGGACGATGTTATTCAGTACATCAAGAAGCTCAGAAACACTGCTACTTGCTGATGCGTGTCTTTGTTGATACAAACATACTCATTTCTTCAATACTCTTTCCTGAAGGAAAAACTGCGGCGGTGTTCAATCATATTATTGAACACCATGAACTGATTATAGCAAGTTTTTGTATTGCTGAAGCAACTATGGTTTTTTCACGCAAATTCCCTGACAAGAGCCCTCTTCTGGAGCAATTCTTTTTGGACCTTAATTTTGAACTTTTTCACACTCCTGAATCTGTTTCGTTGACGGAATATCCTCAAATCCGGGATCCATGCGATTATCCCGTTCTTGTCTCTGCAATTCTGTCAGATTCTGATATCCTGTTAACGGGCGACAAGGATTTTGATGGTGTAGAAATAACAAAACCTCTCATTTTTAATCCATCACAGTATTTCGAGCTCATTACAAAAAACGAACAGGGCAAGTAGCACTCAATACACGCGTTCCTGTTTTCCATCAACATTCAATATTATTGCTTTTCAAAAAATCAATATGAATCGGGAGTAAACGAGGCTTCCGGTACATCCTGTTCGCCAAGAGCTTCCAGCAAGAACTCTTGACTCAGGTGTTGTGCAAACTCCACTGCCTGTTCGCGATTAAAATAAAACCGCATATACGCCGAGCGTTGTACTCTCGATCCGCCAACTCCTTCAAATATCAAGTTTGTGCTTTCCGGTACGGTGAGCGTAAAATACGGGGAATCCTTTACAAAGTCATAACCAATAGAAATTTCCGGAGTGGCCCGTGCGTTTTTGGTTAACACGCCCCATTCCATATACCCTTGCATCTTTCCATACTCAGCGGTTGTTTTGCCCTTTGTTCGCAGAGTTTTCGCTTCATATTCTTCCAAATATGTTCCAACTGCGGCAATGACTGTCTGCCTGGCGGTATAGTCCAGAAACATCTCTGTCTTATTCATCTGATACGAAAACGCCATAATGGTCGCGTTTCCTCGCGGGGCAAAGAAAAGATCAAAGGTTGTTTGATTCATCCCCAAGCCAAGAAGGTCGCTTAAACCCATCCCTAACGTAGCAACCTGAAAGGGATCAACCATCGCGATTACATCCGGTTCACCGGCAGTATCTACCTTACTGGCACAGGACGCCAGCAGAAAAAAAGACGCCACTACGGCGTACAGTACATTTTGTTTACTCATCATAAAGTCACTCTAGCATGTTCACTATTCTTCTGCAATAAAAAAGCCCCCCGGAAAATCCGGAGGGCTTGGGTTAACTAACCATTACACATGCCGAAGCATGCGAGGGTATTAGAACCAGTATTCCATGCGAACGGGAACCATGTAACCGGTTTCGTCTGCGCTAACAACTTCGAGGCCAGCACCGATAAGACCGTTGCTGAATCCCTTGGTTGCGCCAACCATGAAGGTGATGCGAGCATCTTCTCCATTGTAGGCAACGTCGTTGTAGTAGCGAACGTCGGCATTGATTCCGATTCCACCATCAAGAGCATAGTCCATGCCAGCTCCGAACTTCATTACAGTGTCATCCTCGGTGAGGGTGATCATAGCAAGAAGGTGGAAAGTCATAGCGTCCATCTTGTAGTTACCATAAACATTGATCTGCTGCCATTCGCCAGCGATATCAGTGTCGGTGGGCATGCGGAAACCGAATTCTACGAAGAGGTTTTCAACCTTGGTAAGGTTGAAAGCAACTTCAATGCGTCCGTCTGCATCGTCAGAAAGAACGGTGATGGTTTCACCTTCTTCATCTTCCATTTCGACAGAAGCTTGCTTGGCAAAGTACTGAGCCTTGATCTGGCCAATGCCTTCGATCTTGTAACCAAAAGCAGCCTGCATGTTCTTGAACATGTTTTCTGTCAGGTTCTTGTCGAGGCTGTGGAAGTACACAGCGATGTAGAGAGCGTCCATCGGAGAGATGGCAACTTCAAAACCTTCGCGTGAACCTTCGATACCTACACGGCTGAAAGTGATGTCTTCACCGTCGCCAGAGCCGAAACCGCGGTACCAGTTAAAGGAACCGAAGGCGGCATTGCCACGGAGGGTGTCATCATAGATGCGTCCCATCTGGAACTTCAGCATATCCATGGGCTTTACCCAGATTTTCTGCTGATCGCCCATTGAGAACGCACCACCGTCAACGTTACCGTCGATCTGGAAACCTACGTTGTCGGAGTTACCGGCAATGGTAAAACCAATGCGGGCTTCGTCTCCACCCCATCCGCCCCAAGAGGGAGCAGTGTCGGTATAAGAATCATCACCACTGTTTGCGAGAGGAGCGAAAATACCGCGTCCCCATGCACCAATTGAAACCTCGGCTGTAACAGCAGAAGCAACAAGTGCGAGCACCATAAGAATTGCAAGAGCTTTCTTCATTTAAGAAATTCCTCCTTAAAGTTTTGGGATAGCCAAACCAACGGTTTTTAAGTGCTACCCCTATCTTTTGGTTCAGTATACCTGCAGTTTTTTAGCTCGTCAAGTTTTTTTTAGGTAATTCAAAGCCCGGCGCTGACACAAACCTCATAAAACGTCATGCAATCTCTAAAATCTCTAACGATTTTCTCGAATAAAGACAGCAAAAGCGGCAATAAAAAGAAGGAGTGGGATGCCTTCGGATATCAATTGACCCAGAGAAGCACCAAAAACCTGTATCTCGGAACCAGAAAAAAGCCCGAACAAAGCAAGCGCACGAAAGAGCGTCCCCGCATACAGGGCAAGAATACCGCTTATAACCAACATCCAGGACAAGCGTCTGGTTCGAGTCCAGGAGATGATGGCAAGAAAGGCAGCCAAAGCACCAAGACAGAGCTGAACCAATAGAGGAAATACCGAAGAAGTACTCGTCATACAAGTTCGCCCTTAGGGAGAAGCGCCTTAAGTTCACCCGGGTCCGCACTTACCGGCACGATAGACGGAGTGTAATAATCAGGAGAAACAAGAATACCTTTATCCAGGGCAGAGGCAAAAAAGGCCTCATATCGGGACGGCCGAATCTTTGGAACCAGATAGGGACCACGGCGATCCCACCAGGGTTCAATATAGGGGTCAAATCGGGCCCAATCAGCCTCGGTCCGCTCAAAAAGCGCCGAAGAAAGATCAGCGAAGGAACGGGCAAGGGCCGCAAGCAGGGCTGGAGAAATAGAATCAGAAGGAAGAATCGCCCTTCCCGGTGCCCCTTCTTGAGCAGGATCGGAGAATACAGCAATCGTACACCCTCCTGCAAAAGGAAAGGGGGATACCAACACCATCGTTTCAACCGTATCGTGAACCGCATGTAAAAAAGCCGTATCAACACGGTCTCCCATGCCATAGAAGGCTTCATCAAGCCAGGGACGCCACAGCGGGATACCATGAATTTGATGCGAGGCAGAATAGGGAGAGTCGCCAGAAGGACCTATATCCACCGAAGCCTCCGGATGCAACAAGGGGAACTCTATAAGAGGGATATCGCTCCACAAGCCCAGGGCCGATGCACAGGCAACACGGGCACGATCCCGGGATGAATACCAGCGAACCACAGGATAATGAGGAAGAACCTCTTGAACCGCCCGAACGAGTTCTCCCTCTGCCTCGGTGGGAAAGGTGCCAGATACTCCCCTATCCAGGGCATTTTTAAGGGCGAGTTTTGCTTTTCCGCTTCTCCACCCCAGGATCGCAGACCCTCCCTCCTGGCATAAATCCAGGATACGCACCCCTTTGGATGTATATAGGTGGTGGTCATATGCGCGACGGACCATGCCGTATCGCTCTCGGAGTGCTTCTTTTAAGTTTATAGAAGGTTTTGTATGCATGATATATCGTTATTTTATCCCCTTATTGCGGTTGTGCAAGTTTTTTTTACCAATAGTTCAATCGTTCTCCACTAAAAGCAAGTTCTTTGCCTGATACCGGGGCATAAAGCGGCGTTCGGCGCCCGATTCAAAGCGCACCAAAATAACCAGTTCCTCTCCAGCATAAAAGGCCTTGGTAATAACGCCATACCCCCACTCATCGTGAAACAATTTTCGCCCTGCCTTCCATCGCTCACCAAGAGAATCAAAAGGAAGTGCGCCTTCTCGGGTTTTCTCCCTTGCCTGAGCAAGAAAGGACCGGGGGGGCTTCCCCAGGACCTCAATACTGTGGCTATCTATCTCCGACAAAAACAGGCTCGGTTCGGTAAACGCGGTTCTTCCATATAGTCGCCGGCTTGCGCAACTCGTTAGATACAGTTCATCCATGGCACGTGTACACCCAACGTACATAAGGCGGCGCTCTTCCTCAAGATCATCGCCCTTTTTATAGTCCCGCGGGAAAATACCGCTTTCAAGCCCGGTAATCACTACGCGGCGGAACTCAAGCCCCTTGGTATTATGAAGGGTTATCAGGGTAACCGAATCGGGATTATCCTCTTCTCCTGCCAGGGATCGGTCAAGTTCAATATGCTCAAGAAATTCCGTCAATCCTGAGCGGGTTAAAGGGTATAAGCTCGCAGCGTTAACCAACTCCTGCAAGTTGGAAACACGTTGAGTCCCCGCAACCTCGTCCTGTCCCTGATGGTATGCCAATAAGCCAGAAGCTTCGATTAGTTTCTCAACAAAAACGGCCAGGCCAATCGCTCCTGAACCGGAGGGCTTATCAGTCGCTTCGATGGCAGCACCCTCCGAGTCGCTCTCCACAAGACGGGAAAGCTCTTCCACGGTATGAAGAAATTCGGCCAAAGAGGCGCGAGCTCGTTTGGGTAAAACGTCGATAATGCGCCGGGAGGCTTTTAACAGGTCAAGGTTTTCTTCAAAATCAAGCTCCCCTCCGCCTGCATCTTCGTCAAAGAGGACTCGCCTCGCCTCATCCACTATCCGGTCCTGTGTTACCTCTCCAAGCCCGCGAGCGGGCTTATTCACCACACGCCTGAACGCGACCTCATCCTTCCCGTTGGACACCAGGGCAAGAAAAGCAAGGGCATCCTTTATTTCTTCCCGTTCGTAAAATTTTAGAGAGCCGACTACCCGGTAGGGAATCTTTCGCCTAAGAAACTCGGTTTCTATGGTTAATGACTGGGCATTGGTTCGATACAGCACAGCCCAATCAGAAAAAGGGCAACCATCTTTTTTGGCATTTAGCACCAGTTCCGCACACAGAGCCGCCTCATCGTCCTGATTGGAAAGAAAGAGCACTACCGGTTTTTTTCCGCCACGTCTCTCTGCAATCAAGGTCTTCCCCAATCGTCCTTCGTTTCGGCTTACAATCTGGTCTGCAACAGTCAGGATAGGCGCGACAGAGCGGTAATTACGCTCAAGCCTGATTATCCTGGTTCCCGGAAATGAATCGGCAAAGGTCAGGATATTGCGTACCTCTGCCCCGCGAAAGCGATATATCGACTGGTCATCATCGCCAACAACACACAGATAAGTAGAAGGTCCGGTAATTGCCTTAAGAAACTCAAATTGAGCAACGTTGGAATCCTGATACTCGTCTACCATCACGACCGAAAACCGACCCGTTAATCTTTGGCGAAAATCCGGGTGTTCCTTCAGAATCTTGACGGGTAATTGAATCAAGTCTCCAAAATCAAGGTTTCCCGTTTCCCTAAGACGCTTTTCGTACGTGCGATACACCTGGGCAAAATCGGGGTCGCTTTCTATCTCGACAAGAAGTGGATCGTCGGGCGTAAGGCAGTAGTCCTTAGCCCGCGCGATCTTCCGTACCGCAAGGGAGGCTTGCTGGCGAGTAAGGGCGGGCAGGGCCTTGGACAAGAGTGTTGTCGCGTCATCATCGTCATAAATAGTAAAGTTTGGATCAAGTCCAGCAAGGGAAGCGTTTCGCCGTAAAATCCAGGCACCAAACGAATGGAAGGTTCTTAGTACGGATTCTTCGGCACGACTTTCAAGTCGTCGAGCCCGCTCGCTCATCTCCCTGGCTGCCTTGTTGGTAAAGGTAACGGCCAGGATAGACCTGCTGTCCACTCCCCGCTCGCCGATAAGCCAGGCAATCTTGGTTGTTATTACCCGAGTTTTTCCCGAACCTGCACCGGCAAGGATCAATAGCGGAGAGCCCTCGTGGGTAACCGCCTCCCGTTGTTCCGGGTTTAATACTGAAAGATAGGCACCTTCATTCATTGCACCACCGCTTCTACATCCACGCCATGAACGGCGATAACTAAAGCCTTAACTACAGAGCCCGCACAAACGCTCTCGCCGTCTACACCAGTTTGACCATCCTCAAACTGAAGGACTACTGAGCCATCAACCTCTGGAGCCTGAAACCAGGCCCGTCCAAGGGCAAGGCGGGACGGAGGAACTGGATCTGCCGGGTCGGGACTGCCTTGATCAGGAATCACCTCTTCAACCAATACCGTAAGCTCCTGGCCAACAAAAACCGCAAGTTCTTCCTCGGTAATCCGGGTCTGCAATTCCTTAAAGGCTGCAGCTCTGGCTAAGGCGGTTTTCTTGGGAACCTTCTTTTTAAATTCTGCGGCTACCGTCCCCTCCTCCGGGGAATAGGTAAACGAGCCTGACCACAGGGGGCGTATGTCCGCAAGGAATCGCGCGGTTAGTTCAAACGATTCATCGCTCTCTCCGGGAAATCCGGTTAATATTGTTGTACGCAAGGCCAGGAAGGAGCGTCCCTTACCCGACAGAGAAAAAGTGTGTCGAAGCTGTGCAACAAGGGATCTATAGATATCCGCTGACCCCCGGCGATTCATCTTGGCAAGAATAGCAGGGTCGGCAGATTGAAAGGGAATATCAAAATAAGGCAGAAATCGCTCATCACCTTGTATGACGGGAAGGATATCAAGGGGAAAATTATCGGGATGAATATAGAGCAGGCGAATCCAGAAATCTCCGGATAACGTAGAGAGCGCTCGTAAGAGAGACGCGAGCGGGCTTTCGGATGAATCAGCGAAGCTATCTTCAGAACCCCTTCCATACGAGGCCAAGTCTTGCCCGATAATATTTATCTCGAATATGCCACGGGATACAAGATATTGCGCTTCGTTGCGAATGTCATCGATTGTTCGGCTTCGCAGAGAACCACGAATAAGTGGGATGGCACAAAAACTACAATGGTTATCGCATCCTTCGGTTATTTTAAGATACGCCGAACGGGGAAAGGATAATAATTCGTGCCGCTGTATCTGGGGAATACCGCTTTGCGGTGGAGTCAACACAGGCTGTTCCCGTTTATCACTGTCTTCCGGAAATAGTTTTTCCAAAATTTCATTGATACGGGAAATATCCCCATTGCCGAAAAAACCATCCGCTTCGGAAAGTTGTCCGGCAAGGTCATCAGCATAGCGTTCGGCAAGACATCCCGCCAACAATACCTTTGCCCCGGGACAAGAGACGCGAGCCGTAATAACGGCGTCTATGGACTCTTTTTTAGCGGGTTCGATAAACCCGCAAGAATTAACAATGATGAGCTTTGCGCACGCAGGATCATCGGTTTTCTTCCAACCAAGACCTGCAAGAACGGCGATCATCTGCTCGGCATCAACCTGGTTCTTTGCGCATCCATGTTGATCCAGAAAGTAGACCTTCTCAGTCAATATTCATTACCACGAACTTAAACCGGCCAGTATCCTCATCCTTGATCCACTTAAGATCACGAACGATAACCTCTCCTGGCCGACTAATTTCCAAATCAACTGTTTTACCGCCAGCAACCATTTGGAGTTTAACGGCATTTCCGTTGGAAGCCCAGATGCGAATGCCATTCTTGGCCTGAACGGTCAACAACTCCGATTTCTGATAATAGCGCTCCTCGCGGTTTGCCCTGTCTGATTCATGGCGAAACAAACAGTAACCCCGGAAGGTCGCATTCATGGTAACAGGATAGGCAGAGCCACCTTCAAAAAGAACCTGGTGGCGAGCATTGGGCGCAGATTGCGCGGAGGTTGCAACCGTTACATCATCAGTCGCGGTTTGGCCGTCAACCTGTTCCGCCCCTACACCTTCGGCAAGGGCGGATAAGCCTTCTCCGGTAGATAGTTGTATATCTGCACCACGAGAGGGATCGTCTCGGAATAAATCAGCTACAAACACCTTTACATCCGGTTGATTGTCGCCGGAAAGATCAATAAGTAAATCTTGTCCTAAATCAACCAAACGGCTCCCCGCGGGTGTTTCAAGAGTCAAAGAAGGAGCGGTTGCTTCTACGGTCATCCGGTATTTTGTACCTTCTTTTTCAACTAATAAAACGTCTCCTGCGTACACCCTTTGGGCAAACTCGGAGCCGCTTACCAGATACTCAACAGGAACACGCTCTGTTTCAGAAGCAACTTTCTGCGGGTTTGCCGAAAAAAGAGAGCTGGCAAGACTGATGCCACCCCATACCAAAAAACCCACTAGGGCAAGGACTACTACAGCCAGGGCGGCGCGGACAAGAAACAAACTGCCACCCAGTCGATCTGTTAAAGGACGGCGAGGCATTAAATCCTTAAGCGGAATAGGGGCTTCTTGAATCTTGAGATTTTTATATGAAGTAATTACCTCGTTACTGTCGAGTCCCAAATAGTCGCAGTAATTGCGAAGAAATCCCAACAAGTACGGTTCGCCGGGAAATACGGTAAAATCTTCGCGTTCCAGGGCCTCAAGATATCTCCTGGTGATATTTGTTTCTCGGGATGCCTGGTCAAAATCTATTCCCCGGGCATTCCTGGCATCGGCCAGACGTTTTCCAAAAGCTTCCATACCTTAAACCTTCTCCACTTTTTTTACTCGCTAAACAAAAAATTATTGAACATATTCGCCGATGCGGGAGAATCATATACAAACCGATTATCAAGGATTCCCTGGTTAAACGCATATCCGGTAAAATCAAAAAGCACGGTGTCTCCGGCGATTGTCTCGGCCTCTATCCGTCTAATACTCTTGTTGCTTGGGTTTATCATAAGCTTGATTGTCCTGAACATCTCGGTAGTACTTCGGCGAGACAAGAGCAGAACCACCACCTGTTCCCTCGATTTTTCATCAAGCTGCACCGGTTCGGGCCCTGTTGCATAGGCTATTGTGTAATAGCGCTTCATCAAGCTCAATCCTTCCGGTGTTGCAAGCGATGCGCCAGCAGCTCCGGATTTTTTTTCAACTGTTTGACTCAACACCACATTATAGGCAGGTAAATAAATAGTTAAAATTTCTCCATTAAATACAATGGTCTGCTCATCTGGCTTGGAAAAATCAATTCTGAGCAGGTTGGGTCGTTTAAACGCGGCACGACCAACCATTTCCTCGGATTTATTTCCGGAAACGCTTGTTATGGTAATTGTAGCCGAATAGTCCTTGATACCAGCATAGACTTCCGAAACAGAGGAGAAAAACGAATCCGCGGTGGTTATTGTCTGGGAAAAAGCGCTAAAGGCGCACAAGAGCGACAACACCACCAAAGAAAGGATACGGTTAGCATGCGTAATCATGGTATCAGTAAACCAGAAAGGCCATGTTCCGTCAATTGTTTTCTACGGAAGACAAATCAGCTTCTGCCGCGATAATCTCGGCAAATTCCTTACCCTCCACAATTTCCTTCTCCAAAAGACGATTGGCAATATATTCCATCAGCGGTTTTTTGCCGGAAAGCAGTTTCTTGACCGAGTCATAACGCTCTCCAATAATTCTGGCAATTTCTTCATCGATGTATTGCTGTGTATTTTCTGCGTAATCCCGAACCAGTTTGGGATCGGCAGCCCCATACCCCGCTCCGTGTTGGGTAAGCGCAACGTTTCGGAATCGATCGCTCATACCATAATCGGTTATCATTCTGCGAACAATATCGGTTGCCCGGGACAAATCGTTGGAGGCGCCGGTGGAAATCTGGGAAAAGGCAAGCTCCTCGGCCGCTCGACCACCCAGAAGCACATCAACTTCTCCAAGCAAGTCTCCCTGGGTGCGCAAATAGCGATCTTCTTCGGGCATTTGTAAGGTGTACCCAAGGGCGCCAATACCGCGGGGAATGATGGAAACCTTGTGTACCTTGTCCGCCCCGGAGGTAAAGGCCGCGGTCAGTGCATGCCCCGTTTCGTGAAACGCGACAATCTTGCGCTCGTCTTCCTTTATTACCCTGCTCTTTTTTTGTAAGCCTGCAATTGCCTTTTCTACCGCTTCTTGCAGGTCATCCATGATTACTTCTTTTCGTCCAGCGCGAACGGCGAGTAATGCCGCTTCGTTAATAATATTGGCAAGATCGGCTCCGGAAGAACCGGAAGTAGTTCGGGCAATCGCGCCCAAATCAACAGATCGCGCGATCTTTACGTTCTTAGCATGAATTGTAAGGATTTGCTCCCGTCCTTTAACATCAGGGCGGTCAACAACTACCTGACGGTCAAACCGGCCAGGCCTCAGAAGGGCTGGATCAAGAACATCGGGTCGGTTTGTAGCCGCAAGTAAAATAAGGCCGCTTGAGCCGTCAAAACCGTCCATTTCTACAAGCAACTGGTTAAGCGTTTGCTCCCGCTCATCATTTGAACTCATAGAATTGATTCGTGACTTTCCTATTGCGTCCAGTTCATCAATAAAAACGATACAGGGAGCCTTTTCGCGGGCTTGCTTGAACAAATCTCGCACACGGCTTGCGCCAACACCAACAAACATTTCAACAAAGTCGGAACCGCTTATTCGGAAAAACGGAACGCTCGCTTCTCCGGCAACCGCACGAGCCAATAAGGTTTTACCTGTTCCCGGAGGGCCAACTAATAAAACACCCCGAGGTATCTTTCCGCCGATATCAGTGTACTTCTTGGGGAATTTCAGAAAATCAACGACCTCAATAAGTTCTTCCTTGGCCTCATCAACCCCGGCAACATCAGAAAAGCGGGTCGTGACCTTCCCTTCTTCAACCGCGGCCGACCTTGCCTGCCCGGCGGAAAAAATACTTCCACCAAGCCCGCCCATGCCACCGCCACCCATACGCTTCATCAAGAAACGCCACATAAAGAAGAAAATGGCAAAGGGAAGAATCCACTGAAAAATAAAATCGAGAAATACATTGCGCTCTTCTGCCTGTACGGAATACACAACGGAGTTTTCATTCAGTACAGCAATAAAGTCCTCGGTAAGTAATCCTACGGTTCGATAGGTTTTAGTCCGGGATGCAGGATTTTGTAGCAGGTTAAACACTTGAGTTGGACCTGCAGGAGCAGAAGCATCCTCAACATAACCGGTAAAATAAGTAGAAGTAATTTGAACACGCTTGATTTCCCCGGCAAGCACCCGTTCCCGGAACTCGGAAAAGGGGATTAGGGAATCTGTGCGACTAATCATGATATAATTAAAGATAACCATACCCGCAAACACCGCTAAAAGGATGGCCCAAAGGGGTATTTTGGGGAACTGGGGTTTTCCACCCCGCCCCGATGATCCTGGATCCTGTCCCATCTTAAAAAAATTAAAAGGATCATTCTGATTGCCGGGATCATTTTTATTATTGTTTGGTGAATTGCTCATTACGTTTCGTACCGCCTTGCTTTACAAATAATACGAAAAAACTGCCACCTCGTCGAGCTATTTCTGACAAATGCCTAAAACCAGAGAAAAATACGCTGGTATTTTTAGTACATTTCCCCTAAAGTAAGATGTAAGCCTGCCGATAGGATAAACAGGGGTGTATCAACCAACCTATCATGCAATATCAGGGGGACAGTGTGGGTTACAATCAGGCATTAAGCGCATACCGAGAAACAAGGGTACGAACGGCAAGCCAGGGGACGCTGATCATCATGCTGTACGACGAAGCGATTAAGCAACTTGGAGAGGCAGTATCCCTGCTAGACGACAATTTCCGAAAGGAACCGTCTCGCATAGAAAAAATCAGCAACAGAATACTCAAGGCTCAGGAAATAATCACCGAACTTATGGCTTCTCTGGACATGGAAGCAGGCGGCGAGATCGCCAGAAATCTTTTTTCCCTTTATGGATACTTTAATCAGCAACTCGTACAGGCCAATATGGACAAACGCCCGGAAGGCATCCTGTCTGTAAAGGAAATGATGGAAGAACTCCGTCTTGCTTGGGTTGAAGTTGTGTCCAATACCGCGGTTCCCACGGAAGTCCAGTCGGCTCCCGCAGGCATCAATATCGCGGGATAAGGGTCTATCTGCATGGCCGGTAAGGATCTATCGCGGGAAGAACTTGACGAGCGGGTTGCCATACTTAAGCGACTGCGCCAATTACTCGACCAACAACGCACTAAATTCCGTGAATACCTTACCGTCCTTGAAAAACAGGAAACAGTTATCACCTCGGACAATATTGATGCAATGGTCAGACATACCGAGGTTGAACAAAACATTGTGGCGGAGATTCATACTATTCAGAAGGTTATTGATCCTCTGGAGATGTTGTATCGCGACGCACATCCTGGGGTCCCCGATACAGAGATACCCCGATTAAAAACAGATCTTGAGCATCTTAAAAGCGATGTCCTTGCCCAAAACGAAAAAAATCGTGAGCTACTTAAAAAACACATGGTTTTTTTACGCGAAAAGGTCACCTCTATCAAGAATCCCTACCTGAAACGAAACAGCATCTACGCTTCCGATTCGCATACTGCCACACGAATAGACATCAACCAGTAATCAGTCGGTGTAACCACCACTCAAGATATGCTATACTCAATACCCTATGAAGAAACCTGTGTATATCCTGGATGCTTACGCTCTTATCTATCGCTCGTACTTTGCATTTATTTCCCGTCCCCTGACCAATCAGGAAGGACGAAATATCTCGGCAATATTCGGCTTTTTCCGCACCCTCCATGCCCTTTTTAAGGAACATTCCCCGGAGCTCTTTATCGCAGCCTTTGATTCGCGAAAACCTACCTTTCGCCATGAAATGTACGATCAATACAAGGCTACGCGACAAAAAACCCCCGAAGACCTCCATGCCCAAGTACCTGTTATAGAAGAAATTCTTACCGCCTTGGGCCTGGCCCTGCTCCGTCAAGACGGCTTTGAGGCGGACGATATCATTGCCTCAGTTGCAACCCGGTGCCGAGCCGAAGGAAGACCTTGCATCATTATCTCCGGAGACAAGGACTTGATGCAACTCGTTGGCCCTTCAGTGTCCATCCTCAAACCCGGAAAAACAGGGGGATGGGATGCGGTAGATGAACAGGGAGTTCGTTCAGAATGGGGGGTAGGACCTGAATTGATGTTGGATCTCTTATCGCTTACCGGGGACGCTTCCGACAACGTTCCCGGGGTTAAGGGCATTGGGGATAAAACAGCCCTGAAACTACTGGAAAGCTATGGCACCCTTGATGGAATCTATGCTCATGCAGATGAACTTACCGGCGCGATTGGTAAAAAAATCGTAGAGGGTAAGGATATGGCCTACTTTTCACGAAAGCTTATCGCCCTGTGCGAAGATGTCCCGATTGATCGGGATCTTGACGCGTATTCCTGCCACACCCTGGACACCCTTGCCGCAGGAAGACTACTCATGCGGGAGGGCTTACCCTCCATCGCAAAACTGTACAATAGCAAAGCGGGAGCCGAAGAGGGTGAATCTACCAAAATCGCTTCTTCCAATGAGCCATCCTTGCCACAGGTTCACCCGCTCTCCGGAGAAGTGACCCAAACCACCCTGGAAAAAAATAAGGGTAATTACCGCGCAGTATCAGATGCCGCCAGCCTCGAAGCCTATATACAAAAGGGATGCACGGCCGGCTGTATCGCCTTTGACTGCGAAACTACCGGCCTTGATGTTGCAAAGGATAGCCTTGTCGGCTTTTCCCTTTCCCATACCATAGGCGAAGGCATCTATGTACCGCTCGCTCTCCCCCAGGCAGAACTGGGAAGCGATATAGACCAGGTAATGGAAAAGGAAAAAGCATTCGAACTACTTACTACTCTATTTGCACACCCCAAGGTCCTTATCGTGATGCACAATGGTAAATTTGATCTTCAAGTTCTTGGCCGTCACGGTATATTCCAGAATATGGAAGGAAGAAGACCGCAAAGCAAGTTATTTGACACCATGATCGCCGCATGGCTTCTCGATCCTGATTGGGCTTCCTTCAGTTTAGAGTCATTATCCCAATCGCAGCTTTCTCTTGAAACAATCGCGTATGACGAAGTTGTTCCCAAAGGCTCAACGTTCCAGGACGTCCCCCTTGCACAGGCCACCCAATATGCCGCCGAAGACGCCGACTTGACCCTCAGACTTTATCAACGATTCGCCCCTCGACTAAAAGAAGCCGGCTTGGACACGCTTTTTACCACGATGGAAATGCCCCTGGTGCCAATCCTGGCTCAAATGGAAAGAGCGGGGATTCGCATAGAAAAGGAAGCCCTTTCCTCGTATTCAGAAGAGCTCACCAAAGAACTTGAAAGCACAGAACAGCGCATCTTTGCCGAGGTAGGCCATTCTTTTAACGTGGCCTCTCCAAAACAACTCCAGGAGATATTGTTTACCGAACGGAAACTCACTCCAGGAAAAAAAACAAAAACAGGATACTCGACCGACAATTCCGTCCTGGAAAACCTCGCCGCGGAAGACGTCCTTCCCGGTATGATCCTCGATTACCGAGCCCTTGCAAAGCTTAAGTCAACGTATGTAGATGCCCTCCCCCTCCTGGCCGATACCGAAGGAAGAATTCACACCAGCTTTATTCAAACGGGAACGGCAACTGGACGACTTTCCAGCAGGGATCCTAATTTACAAAACATTCCGATACGCGACGAAAATGGCAGAAGAATCCGTAGCGCCTTCCGGGCCGAAAAAGGCTTTCACCTCATCTCGGCTGACTACGCCCAGATTGAACTGGTGATCCTGGCCCATCTTTCCGGCGACAAGAACCTGGTAGACGCCTTTACCGCGGGAGAGGATGTACACCGCCGTACCGCAAGCCTGATCTTTGGGATAAGCGAAAGAGAGGTAACCGCAGACATGCGCCGGGTAGCAAAAACCATCAATTTTGGGGTTATGTACGGCATGAGCGCATTCAGGCTCTCCAATGAATTGAGGATTCCCCGTGGACAAGCGGCGACCTTTATCAATACCTACTTCCAAACCTATTCCGGAGTAAGCTCTTTTATAGAAGAAACAAAAAAAAGAGCGCGTGCCTCCGGGTATGTAGAAACCCTGATGGGAAGAAAACGCTACATCCGTTCAATCAATAGTTCCAATAAACTGGAGCAAGCTGGAGCAGAAAGAATCGCGGTAAACACTCCCATTCAAGGTTCTGCCGCAGATATTGTTAAAACTGCCATGATTCGCGTAGATGCCGCTCTTAGGGAGCAGCATCTTGCCGCCCGCCTGCTCTTGCAGGTGCACGACGAGTTAATTCTGGAATGTCCCGCTGCAGAGGTATCCCTCGTCCAAAATCTCGTGCAAAAAGAAATGGAAGGGGTTATCCGCCTTGCAGTTCCACTGAGAGTCAGTGTCGAGTCAGGGGTAAGCTGGGGAGATTTTCATTGAGTAATCCCAGCCCTGATACACCGCAGGACATACGAATAATTGGACTAACCGGCCCTATGTGCGCGGGCAAAAACCGGGTGGGAGAACTCTTGGCCACCCGCGGATATATCGTCCTTGACACAGATCCCGTCGCTCATCAGGCATTACATGCGGTAAAAGATGCGGTATTACTCGCTTTTACCGGCGAAGCGGTAAAATTGGGTGTTTGCTTGACCAATAATGACGGATCAATCAATCGCCGCGCGCTGGGAGCACTTCTTTTTTCCGACCCGCAACTCCTTAGCCGCCACGAAGGCATTATCTATCCAAAAATTGATGAACTGATCAATGAGTTTATCCGGGAACAGGCGACCAAGGACTCGTGCCCGGGAATTGTAATCAACGCTCCGCTTCTCCATAAATCAGCGGTTCTCTCCCGTTGCCAACTAGTCATCTTTGTGCACGCCAACCTTTTTCTTCGTATTTTCCGGTCCCGTAGACGGGATAAACTCCCTTTTATACAAATTTTCCGCCGTTTTTACGCACAAAGGAATCTCTTTTCTCAATACTTCTCAAAAGGTGTCGATATTCTTAAGGTAAACAACCATGGAAGCATCAGAGCTCTCCAAAAGAAGCTCGACAGACTACTCTCACAGAGAGGATATTGAGGCCGGTTATGGAACAAAAGAAGATTTTATGGATAGTAATCGCGGTTGGCGTTTTTGTTCTGATTATTTTTGGAACAGCGCTTATCCTGTATTCACCCGATCGGTCCACCGGACAGGCAGCGCAACAAGCTGCTTTTGCCGCGGTACCTCGTGAAAGTCAAACCACCCAAAATCAAGGCTCCTCGATCGATCCTGATTCTTGGGTACGCGACCCGGAAACCAAGCCAGGGCTAGACTCCGAAATAACACCGGCACCAGGAAGCATCAATCTGACCATTGTTAACGGGGACAATGCTACCGCCAGCTACAGCAACATTGATGTTACCGGTCTTACCAAACGCCCTCAAAAGGTAGACACAACAGGACTCGCGCCCCAGGAAATTCCCGGGCAAACTGCGGCTCCTGATGCACAACCGACAGCTCAAGCTGAAAAGCAAACCGAGGTTACCCCCTCAGTCGAGAAAGCAAAGCCATCTGCGGTCAAACCAGAAGCAACCGCTACTACCAAAAAGCAGGTCACAAAAAAAGCAAGCACAAAGCCCGTAAAAGCAACAGCCAAACCTGTTACCACTACTGAGTACTGGATTCAGGCAGGCTCTTTTTCCAGCAAGCTCAATGCCGAAAAGGCACGAACCGATCTTGCCGGACGGTATCTTAAAGCCGAGATTTTTACCAAGACAGCGGGAAACGCTACTACCTATCGCGTTCGCATCGGTCCGTATGTTAAAAAAGCCGAAGCCGAATACTGGTTAGCATCAGTCAAGGAAGTACAGGCTTTTTCTGGAAGCTATATCTCTGAAGTTAGAGTAAAAAAATAAGCTGGTAATACGGGTTTATCGGGCAAAAGAACATATTTTGTCCAATAAACCCGTATGAAACACCTTCTTCTAGTCCCTGTATGCTGTACGCTCCTTTGTGTTTTTGAGCCCCTGTATCCAGAAAGTTCTTTTGGCGCTTCACTCCAAACAACCGCTCCTCCAGATAGTACCTCAATTCGATTCGCCCTTGATTCTCACTTTCTACTGGCGCGCCTCCATCTTACAGACACTGAGCTTTACTCATCTTTTAATCCGGACATTCACTCATGGTCAGCCTTTGTACGGGCGGGATCCTCGCTAACACTGTTTACCGGAGCAATCTCCCCTACGGCTCTTCCCTCACAGGTAAAAAACCCGGTAAGAAAACAAACCTCGGCTAGATATCGCCCCATAACACCCCAAGATCGCCCACTTGTGCAACCCGGGACCGGCACCCTTACCGAACAGACTGGCCTACAGATACATACACCACAGACGCGCATTGCCCTTGTCGCTAATCCTCTACAGCCCAATGCCCATCCCCGTTGGTTTGCCGCCTCTCATGTCCTGCAAGAACCCCTCCCCCCCCAGGTTACACTCTCTTTTTCACTCTTTTCCGGAAGCAGTCCCATGGACAAAACAAAGAGCGACTCATGGTTTTTACCAATCCAAAGCTATCCTGCAGTACCTATTGACCTACATGCGGCCCAACTTGCCATCTCTCTTCCTTTTTTTACCATGAGCGCAACCGGGTATACAAATACCGCGCCGTTAACACCCGACCAGAGGGCTGTTCACAGTGATGTTAGAACCGGCTGGAAATGGTTTACCATTGCTGGCTCCTGGTACCGACAGGATCCGGAGTTTCTGGATTTTTCTCTGAACCATGACCCCATAGAAGAGCAATGGATTATTGCACCGGCAGTCAATCTTCCCTGTCCGGGAGCAGGAAGAACAAGACTCGAATTTCAAGCCCTTTATGGCGAAGATACCGTCTCAACAGATACCTGGAACGAAGAGTGGCAAAAAAGTGCATACACATCTGTGCAAGGTAAGATCACCAATCGGGATTTTAGCTTTCACATTGGCGCGAGAAAAGAAGGGGAGTCAGTCGATCTGTCCATTGTGTATAAAAACTATCACTGCATCTATCCAAACCTTTCTCTTACCCTCGGCGCAAGCGGTACCACGACCGACTCGACTATAGAGCCAGACCGATGTACCAACACAAAAATCACTGCTTCCAGTGTTTTTAAGGCGCATCGCCAAGTGCGTCTTGAGGCATCAGTTGTACGTACGCAAGAAAACCAGGAAAGCCCCCCTGATTCACGATTCACCGTAAGCACAACCCTCTCTAACCGGAATCAGAAAAAAAGGTACCTTGCATTACAGGTAAAATGGAACTATTCAAGCCTTTCCAACGAGCAACTTCTATCCTTTTATTTCAAAATGCACCTTAAATAAGGGCCGAATCCATGGTCTTGCAACACCTTTTTATTTCCGGTATACTGAAATTGATTACATGTTTATGAAAACATTTGCGTATATCGCAAAATCAATAATGAGTGAGGTACAGGATTATGGCCTTTGATATTTCCAAAATGAGGAATATCGGTATCAGCGCCCACATCGACTCGGGAAAGACGAC
>JAFGIM010000087.1 GCA_016929605.1 Spirochaetales bacterium
AGAACACGAAACCAGCTGGACAGTGCGTTTACCGCCTTGGTACCCACACCGTTTAGACCAACAGAGAACTGAAAGACCTCGTCGTTATATTTAGCCCCAGTATTTATTACCGAAACACACTCGACAAGCTTTCCCAGGGGAATACCGCGTCCAAAGTCGCGGACACTCACCTTTTGCTCACTTAAGCCGATATCGATTCGACTTCCGTTGCCCATAATAAACTCATCAATGGAGTTATCAATTACTTCTTTAACAAGAATATAGATACCATCGTCAGGATTAGTACCATCACCAAGGCGTCCTATGTACATACCCGTTCGCAAACGGATATGTTCAAGAGAACTCAGGGTTTTTATCTTTGATTCATCGTAGTCTGCTGTTTTTTTGGCCATAACGGAAAAAGTATACCAGAAAAGATCAAATGAGTCATCTCTAATAAAGGAGGCTAGCGAATATCGGATAATCCTTTTTCCGCGATTTGACGGGATTCTTCCAAAGCGGCTCTTTCCTCGTGTGCGGCCTGAATGTTTCTCCGTTGCGTTTCCATCAGTTCCTGATAGTGAGCTACCTTACGCTCATATTCTCCAAGCGTGCGCTCCATGGACTGAATACCCCTGTCGAGAGAGTCCATACGAAGTGTTGACTCCAGTATTTCGATTTGTCTTCGGATGCGGCTTATGTCTTTACGTAAGGCTGAAATGTTTTCTAGTTGACGGGAATACATACCCATATCGCTAAAATCATTCCCGTCTCCTCGTGATCCCAATATCGAGAAACCGTCTTCGTCCAGGAACTTGTCGCAATACTCACGTGCGGAAATAACGGCTAAGGTCTCTATGCGTTTGTCTGTATCATTGATTTGAGCATGAAGCTCATCCATTCGCCTAAGGGGATTTGATTCGGCATGAAAGGCTTGCAGGGTCTGTTTAACCTGGGCTAAATCGCTCTCCAGATCCCCTTCCCTTTTTTTCATTTCTTCGCGCTTTGCCGTCGTTTCTCGAAGAGAGGTCATAATTGACGATAATTGTTCAGCAAGTTCTCCCGCTTCGAATTTTTTCTCCAATACACCCGACTCAACAAGGTCACGGGCACCATCGGCAAGGATTTGCCGTATTTTACCCTGATGTTGGCGCAGTGCACTTTCCGTTGAAGAAATCTTGAACTGAATAACCATTTTACCCAAAAAGCCGGCAGACTCAAGTTCAGAGCGAAGGGACTCAAGGCGAGACTCAAGGGAAAGCACTGCAGAGCCTTCTACTGAGGCCTTTTCGTATGTGGATGCGAAAAACTCAGAGTCATCCTCTGTGTATGTTTCGTAAAAAGCCTTTCCGGCATCACGCAATTGATCGGTATAATGAGATTCAATACCCAGACGGCTCTTGTCAAGTTCACGCCTGAATTGCTGAAGCTCCTGTTGGCGGGCAACAGCTGCCTTAATATCCAAAATTGCCTGAGTATCAAGCTCTCGGGCCGACATCAAATTTCTCCAGGTATCCACCCTATCCACGGGAAGCGCTCCACCGGGAACGGTTGGATCTGCCGAGTCCTGAAGGAGCTTCTCGCCAAAAGAGCGATACAAAAGCGATAACTCTTCCCTGGTGGCATCAAGAGAGTCCGTTAGATTTTGAATACTTTTACGCTGTACATCCATACTACAATAGTAATCATATATTATTTCCTTGACAATACAAGTGAACCAAACTTACGATAATGTGAACAACGCACACGTTTTCTTTACTGCAGGAGGGGTTCCAGATGGGATTTTCAACTGATTTGGTTCGAACGGTGGCTGTTGCCGGGCATGGTCAAACCGGTAAAACGACGCTTGTCGAGCATATACTGCTTACAGCCGGAGTACTTCAAAAGGCTGAAACCGTCGATTCGGGAAAAACCGTCAGCGACTATACCCCTGAAGAAATCGAACGAAAAATCTCCATCTATTCATGCCTTTCCCATCTTTCCTGGAAAAATCATCTGATAAACATATGGGATACTCCCGGATCCTCAGATTTTGCCGGAGAGGTATTTAGTGCCTTCCGATCAGCTGAACTGGCTCTTATGCTCATCGATGGTCGCTCGGGTGTGCAAATAGAAACTATCAAATTATGGAGAGCCCTTGACCGGCGCAATCGCGCACGAATCGTTTTTATTAGCAGAATGGACGATGATCGCTCCAGTTTTACCGACTCAGTACAAGCTGTTCATAATCAATTTGAGGTAGAAGTGTGCCCGGTTACCATTCCTATGGGTGCGGGTAAAAATTTCCGCGGCGTTGTCGATGTCCGACAAGGTAAGGCTTATGAAATTACCGAAAACGGAGAGAAAGAAATCCCCATACCTCCTGAATACGAAGATGAATATAAACGAGCGAGGGAAGTACTCTCTGGCGCGGCTGCAGAAGGAGACGAAGACCTACTGGTCAAGTTTATTGACGAAGCCGGGCTTTCGGACGAGGACATTTCCAAGGGACTGAAACTGGCCATAAAGTATAATCGGGTAGTACCGGCCTTTGCAGGCTCTGCTGCAACCGGAGCCGGGCTAACAAGTGTCCTTGATTTTATTACCGACATAGTCCCTCCCCCAACCGGAGCCCTTGAAACAACAGTATCCCCCGAAGGAGAAGAATCCACGGTCAAGGTTAATCCAGCACAGCCTCTTTCGGCCTTTGTGGTTAAAACTGCTAACGACCAATTCTCCGGAAAGATGTCGTATATCAAGGTTGTTACCGGCTCTCTTACTGCAGACGCAGAGGTATATAACATAAGCGAAGGGAAAAAAGAAAAAATCAGCAAGCTGTACCGGGGTATCGGAAAAAAATTGGTAGAGACAAAGGAATTATTTGCCGGAGATATCGGTATAGCAACCAAGCTTCCCTTTGCCAAAACGAACGACACTCTTAGCGCAACACAGGACGCCCAACCCTTTATGAAGCTTCGCACGCCAAATCCGGTGTACTCAATGGCCGTGGCAGCAAAGGATAAAAAAGACGACGACAAGCTCGGAGAGCTCCTGGTTCGCGCCTGTGAAGAAGACATGACTCTATCCTTTTCGTTTAACGCGGAGACAAAACAAAGCGTTCTTTCGGGAATGGGAGACCTGCACATCAACATTATTCTTAATCGAATTAAGAATCAAACAAAAATTGACATCCTTACCTCAATTCCACGAATTGCATATCGGGAAACTATTCAGCGAAAGAGCCAGGCAGAATACACGCATAAAAAACAATCAGGAGGACACGGACAGTATGCGCGTGTCGTCCTGGCAATTGACGCCCTGGAGCGGGGAGAAGGATACACCTTTTCCAATGCAGTTTTTGGTGGAGCAATATCAAAAGGCTACATCCCTGGCGTAGAAAAAGGCGTCAAGGAAGCGATGGAAAATGGCGTATTGGCCGGGTATCCGGTAGTAGACGTTGGGGTAACTGTGCTTGATGGCAAGGAACATCCGGTGGACTCTTCCGAAATGGCGTTCAAGATTGCTTCCCGCAACGCTTTTAAGGATGCGATGCGCAACGCCGGACCCATACTGCTTGAGCCGATTATGAACTTGACTGTATTTGTCCAATCATCCTATTTGGGTGATATCATGAGCGACTTGTCCGGACGACGAGGTCATATTCTAGGACAGTCAAGTCCAGGGAATGGAATTGAAGAAATTCGCGCGCAGGTACCCCACCACGAATTATTGCGTTACGCGATTGATTTACGTTCAATGACCAGTGGAACCGGATCCTTTGATATAACATTTGATCATTACAGCCCGATATCCGGAAAGATTGCCGATGAAGTAATCACTGCGGCCAAAGAGTTTATTAAACAGCAGGCCGAGGATGACTAGCCCAACAGTATAAAAAGTATATTTGAGCATTAAACAGGTATTACAAAAAAAAAGACCGGAGAAAACCTCCGGTCTTTTTTTTATCTCGTTCTATTCTAGTGGCGCTCTGAAAGCTTAATATATTCTCGTAAATCGCCAACTTGCTTAAAGGCTGGCCGATAAATTCTGCCACCGGACACAATCTCCTCAAGCCGATGAGCTGCCCACCCGGCAATGCGGGAAACCGCGAATATCGGGGTGTATAACTCACGGGGAATACCAAGCATTGAATATACAAAACCCGAGAAGAAATCGACATTGGTACAAATGCGCTTTCCGCCTCCCTTTTCCTCGCTAAAAATTGCGGGGAAAATTCGTTCGATTAAGCAGTATAGTTCAAACTCCTCAGTACACTTCTTTACTTCGGCAAGCTTTTTTGCCTTTTCCCTAAGAAGAATTGCGCGGGGATCGGAAATCGTATACACAGCATGTCCCTGTCCATACACCAAACCGCTTTTATCAAAGGCTTCCTTGCGAAGAATCTTGCGAAGATATGCACCTACTTCTTTCTCGCTGGACCAATCCGAAACGTTAGCTTTGATATCTTCCATCATTTCGATAACCTTGATATTAGCCCCACCGTGACGGCGGCCCTTAAGAGAGCCAACAGCGGCACCAATTGCGGAATAGGTATCGGTATCTGCAGAGGATACAACATGAACCGTTAAACTTGAATTATTCCCTCCACCATGTTCAGCATGAAGGATAAGCGCAAGATCAAGAATCTCGGCCTCAAGTTTATCGTAGTTTTTGTCTGCCCGAATCATCCGTAAAAAATTCTCGGCAGTGGACAGATTGGGCAATGGATTATGCAGATACATACTCTTACCGTCATAGTGTCGTCTTTTTGCCTGATACCCATAGGCAACCATTGCCGGGAACCGGGCGATGAGCTGAATACACTGATAAAGGTTATTCGCGATAGACACATCCTCGGGATTGGGATCGTACGAATAGGAGACAAGAACCGAGCGGGCGAGCTTGTTCATAATATCCGAGGAAGGAGACTTAAGGATCATATCCTCTACAAAGTTCTGGGGTAACTCGCGAAATTCACCCAACAGAGCCACAAACTCGGCAAGCTGGGAGGCATTGGGAAGCTCTCCAAAAAGAAGAAGATAAATAACCTGTTCAAACCCGAATTGCTCGCTTTTTTCGATGTCGTTAATAATATCCTCAACATCATATCCCCGATAAATCAATTTTCCGGGTACTGCAACGGGCTTTCCATCTACCACCTCGTAGCCGTACACATTTCCAATTCTGGTTAAGCCGACGAGAACCCCTTTACCGTCGGAATCACGCAAACCACGTTTAACGTCGTATTTGACATAGAGTTCCGGGTCAATACAATCATTTTGCTCGGTTAACCGGGACAGTGACTCAAAGTACGAAGCGGACGCACCTTCATATTGCATAATATTACCCTCCGGTAAAGAAATATGTATTTTTATACACGCATTGACGAATTAGCGCAAGTCCAAAACCTGTTGAAAATCAAAAAAATGCATAGATACACATCATTTTTGAATAAATATACTTAAAAATGTATAAAAATACCGCATAACCCGGTAATGCCCTTTGACTGATAATGAATAATTATGATAGTGTGCTTCCATGAAAACACAGCTTATCAAGGATATCCTTGTTTCCGCTCCTGACGGCCGGGAAGTAACCGTATATGGCTGGGTACGCACCAAGCGCGAAACCAAAAATCTTGTTTTTATACAGGTAAATGACGGATCTTGTTTTGCGTCAATCCAGGTAACGCTCGATCGAGATCGGGGCATTACCGAGGAAACAGAAGCCCAATTAAAGCGAATCAGCACCGGCGCCTCCATTGAGGCAACGGGTTTACTTATTCCCTCGCCCGCTTCGGGCCAGGCTGTAGAGATTCAGGGCTTGGCGATAACTGTGTTAGGAGAGGCACCCGTAGAAACCTATCCCCTTCAAAAGAAAAATCACTCATTAGAGTTCCTGCGGGATATTGCCCATTTACGCCCCAGGACCAATACCTTTGGAGCTGTAGCCCGCATGAGAAGCCAGATGGCATATGCGATTCATGTGTTTTTCCAGGAACGGGGATTTAACTATGTTCATACCCCGATCATTACTGCTTCCGACTGCGAAGGAGCGGGAGAAATGTTCCAGGTTACGACACTTGATCTGGAGCAGCTTGCAAAGGCACCTACGACAAAAGTCGATTTTTCCCGGGACTTCTTTGGAAAACCTGCAAACCTGACGGTTTCCGGTCAACTTGAGGCAGAAACCTACGCAACAGCGGTGTCCAGGGTGTATACTTTTGGACCTACCTTTAGGGCCGAAAACTCAAACACTACCCGACATCTTGCCGAGTTTTGGATGATTGAACCAGAAGTAGCCTTTTACGATATTTACGACAACATGGACCTTGCGGAGGAGTTTATCAAATTCCTGATCCGCTGGGCTCTGGAAAAATGCCCGCAGGACATGCAATTTTTTAACGACCGCATCCAGCCTGGCTTGATAGAAACCCTGACTCATGTGCTTAATTCTGATTTTATCCGGATTAGTTACACCGAAGCCATGGTAGAACTAGAAAAGAATGCCGTAAAATTTGAGTTTAAGCCCTATTGGGGCTGCGACTTGCAAAGCGAGCACGAACGATACCTTACCGAAACGGTGTATAAAAAACCGGTTATCGTAACAGGCTACCCAAAAGAAATCAAAGCCTTTTATATGAAGTTAAACGAAGACGGGAAAACCGTACGGGCAATGGACATGCTGGTGCCAGGGCTGGGAGAGATTATTGGCGGGTCCGAACGCGAAGAAAACCTTGAAACCCTTGAAGGACGTATCACAGAACTGGGCCTTAATCCGGAAGATTATTGGTGGTACCTTGATCTTAGACGCTACGGCACGGTACCTCATTCCGGTTTTGGACTCGGCTTTGAACGTCTGTTACTGTATGTAACCGGCATGGGAAACATCCGGGATGTAATCCCCTTCCCGAGGGCACCAAAGCTTGCTGAATTCTAAATCCCTTTTCAGGGCCGCCAAGGCGGCCCTGATTTCTGTCTTTACCCTTTCTGCCCTGTCTCTTGTGCTGCTGATCTATGCAAACAATCGTCTGGAAGTTGTTGTCGCGCCACTACCAGATAGCCAGGCAGCTATTGTCCGCTCTCTTTATCAACAATCAAGCGGCACCAATAAGCAGGACTCAAGCCTTTACCCGCTTCTGAAACAAAGCCGATGGATTGGCCCCGAGCCAACCCTTATCCCCTCGCGCGAAGCCCTTGCCCAGGATGTGCATGCCCGATCGGCAATTCTGATATCCGCTGATACCGGGGAAATACTGTTTGAAAAAAACGCAGACATCTCGATACCGCCTGCATCCATGACCAAACTGGTCGCTATGTACACAGCGCTCAAGGCTGTTGAATCTGGGGAGATACAACTTGATCAAGAAATTATACCCCCAGAAGAGTCTTGGGCACAAAACATACCTGCAGGGTCCTCACTTATGTTTTTAGGCCCTGATCAAAAAGTAACGATTCGAGAATTATTGGAAGGCATGGCTGTTGTATCGGGAAACGATGCGGCCATTGCCCTTGCCATGACCCTTTGTGGCTCTGTAGATTCCTTTGTGGAACGAATGAACAGGGAAACCGCGGCTCTTGGTTTACACTCAACCAGCTTTGTTGAGCCTTCCGGACTAAGTGAGTATAACCGTACCACATCGCGGGAATTCGCAGCATTTTCCCGCCTGTATATCAACCGTTATCCCCAGACGTTAAGCGCTTTTCATTCCCGCCGGGAACTGGTATATCCCATGCCTCATAACACCAAAGCGCCAACCGAAGTACAAGGGATCAGGCAATCCGCCACAAACAAGCTACTTGAATCCCTTGACGGCTGTGATGGCTTGAAAACAGGTTTTATTTATGAGTCCGGGTTTAATCTGGCTTTGACCTGTATGCGAAATGGACAGCGGTTTATCGCCGTCTTTATGGGTGGTCCCGGGTCAAACAGCAGAGAAGGTAACCGGTTTAGAGTTCAAGACGGTTCGTCCGTTATGGAATGGGCATTTTCTAATTGGCGACATACAACACTGGAATATCCTGACACGATTCCCATACCGGTATGGGGAGGCTCCGAAGATGGCTTACACGTCCTAAGGGTTTTTGATACACCAGCTCTGATTCCTGTCCTGGCAGATGGTATACCAACCGATGGGAACACGCTGGTGCCGCACCTCAAGGTTCCGCCTTTTTTAGAAGCGCCCGTAATCGCAGGGACAATTATTGGGACAATAGATTGGGAAATGAACGGGAAGGTGGTCTTGCAAGAAGATGTTATCGCTGACCGAACAATAGCTGTTGGAAGCGCCGGGGAAAGATGTATTGATTTTTTGGCCTTACAAGCAGTACGACTTATTTCCGCTCGTTAAGAATAAGGGTATCTACCGGTACAATCTCAAAGCCCTCTTCCAATAAGGCGCTAATAAGTAAATCAATCCGATTAAAAAGATAATCATCCCGGCTACCTTCACCCTTACCAAGGCGAACGGGAATTATCGATCCATTGGAAACCTTTCTGATAATATCCTCGATAATAACCGAAGTGTCTTGATATAATCCGGGAACCTTTACATCCAGTTCATGAGTAACCCAGTCGCCAACGCTGATATCGGGGGATACATAGCGGTAACCGGCACTCTGGCCCGCGCTTAGAATAAGCGGGGAAGATACATAAAAAGGAGCATGCCACAACAGCGACAGTTCCTGTCCGGTCGCGTTGTAAAAGTCATCCTCGTTTCGCGCCAGTCCTCGTACGATAAAATCCTCGTCAATACGATATTGCGTACCCGATAAATCCCAGGTTGTATAAAATAGTGATGCACATTGATGGCCTGATTTAACAATTTCGTTAACAGCCGCAGGATTTCGTCTGATAAACTCTCCGTTAATAAAAAAGGTTGAACGCAGATTATACCGGGAGAGCACATGCAACACTGAGGCGAGGCCGTCGATGCTATCCATGGCATCAAAGGCCAAAGCCACCTGACGAAGACCGGTTCGCGAGCCATGTGAGAAAACCGAGGAAGGACTCTGTGCAGTTTTAGAGGAGACGGGAGCAGGGGTTGCCTTTACAACCGGCTCAGTAACAATAGCACGGGTTCCTGCAGGGGAGCCTGCGGATCTGACATACAACATGTTAGCATAAAATCCCTTGCCACTATCCAGATACAATCTCCAACGAGTGTTTACCGCCTGTGCAGGTCGCATCCTTGCAGAAGGCGTCAACAACCATTTCATGTTACCGGCATACGTTCTTTTTTCCAAAGACACCGTTTCGCAGACAATGGATGAGAGTTTTTCATCCCAGCCCGAACGTGAAATAGAAGAGAGCAAAAAGAAGTCAGAAGTATTGGTTAGAAAGTTCCATCGACGTACCGTCTGAGTGCCACCGATAAATAGTCGACCCTCATCGGCCCAAGCAATGCTTACCACCGGCTCTTCGCGAAACAAGGCGATTTCGGCCCATTGCGAACTGCTATAAATCCTGAGTGCATCCTTACTGATAAAAGCTATGTGTGACCCGGTGCGTGATACCTCAAGGGAAACGGCTCCCTCTGGCATGGGTAGTGGAGAAAAAATGCGGGAGCCAGTTACATCAGCAAGTTTCCATCCGCGAATTACAGAGGAGCCATCATATACCGACGACGCAAACACTAGGGGTACGCCAGCCTGGGTCCACACCGGCATTATCCATGCGGTATTCCCCGGAAGCAAAAGCCACGGAAGCTGAGACTGATTGGACACTCGGGCAAAATCGTCCCCGGCAAGAGGAAAATACTGAACGGTTCGATTCCCGCGGGCATGGATAACCGCGTCCCCTTCTGGAGACGCAGAAAAACGATCGGAAAGCGGGTCAAAATCCACCGCGAGTTTACCGGCAAGCTCCCCCACTCCAATCAGGGAGCTATATAAAGAGCGTGCAAAAAGTTCAGGCGTTTGGATACGATAGACATTGCGGCCACGAGCGTATAAAAAACGATTGGGACCGAACCAGCTTATGCAGGAAATTTCACCGGGTCCTACTATTCTAAATTGCTGTCCAACAGTAGATACCGAAAAGAAGTTTTCTGGACGGGCAAAATACAGAGTGCCCCCAAGGGCATACACCATCACCGAGGAATCAGGTGCCCAGGAAACGGGAATACTTCCCCGTTCTATCGAATCAGCCAGGACATACCGCACCGATTTATCCGCATTGTATAATACAAGGCGACCCCGGGCAGATGTTACCGGCTCGACCAAAACAAGCCATTTACCGTCGGGACTTGCCGCAACATCCGGAAGCAGGCCTTTTAGTATTGGACCCCCGTGGACAAAAGGACGCCCCTCGTCGATCCATGAAAAAGTTTCGCTGGATGCGTCAAAACGAGCTGTTCCAAAACGATTGCGCAATTGCAGTATTTTACCCGATGAAAGGGACTGGATGGATTCAGGATAAAAGGTGAGTTGCTCCATTGCCCCGGATTCAACATTGCGTAAAAACAAAGTAGCATACTGCTGTCCGCCGGGAATATTCGCAGATATAGTAAAAAGCACCTCGTTTCCGGCGTTAATATCGGGATCCTGAAACGCTATCTGTGCGCAAAGCGACATACATATCAGGGCAAATCCTATCCGGCATACGATCGATTTCATGGTCTCTTCCTGTTATTCGTTTTTAGTTCCGGAAAGCATCAGGGACAGTTCCCGCTCAAGATTTCCCAGCGCAGTTTCTATACGTTCCATCCGCACCGTATTATTGCCATTTCGCACGGTTTCGACACGTGAAAAAACCTCTTCAAACTGGTGTTCCAGCGACAGGGTTTGTTCAGTTGCCTGTCCACACCAGGGACAATAGGAGAAAACACTTTCCATGGTTCTTCCACAGGCATGACAAATCGAAGTCCCGTCCATCTTGCTTCCTTTATCTTTCATTATAGCACACCTATTTAAGCAGGGTTTGCGGATCTACGGTCTTACCGCCCTTATAGACAGAAAAGTGTAGATGGCTTCCGGTAGAATAGCCGGTATTTCCAACCTTACCGATAACAATTCCCTGCTGAATATACTGACCGCGACGAGTAGAAATTGCGCTCAAATGACCATACAAGGATTGATATCCTCCGTCATGACTAAGGATAATATAATTTCCGTATACTGGCGAATAGCCGGTGGTTGCAACCCTGCCATCAAGGGTGGCCTTAACAGAGGTTCCCGTTGGGGCCGCTAGATCAATTCCCGTATGAAAACTTCGCACCCCGGTAAAAGGATCCTTTCTATACCCATAGCGAGAGGTAAGTCGCCCCCGTACGGGCATTACAAACAATTCACCCATCGCTCGTCTCAGATCATGTATCTTGAGCGAAGCACCGGGAATAAAAAGGGCTTGTCCCTTGGTAAGGGTTTCGCTGGCCAAATCATTTGCATCCAGAAGCGCGGTAACCGTAAGGGAATAGCGTTTGGCTATTCGCTCAAGAGATTCTCCGCGAATAACGGTATGAATAATTCCATCCATTGAGGGAATACGAAGGACCTGACCTGCGTGTATTCTTCGAGCATTTTGAATATTATTAACAGCCAGGATGGTGCCAATATTCTGCAAATTAGTCCGTGAAAGGATTCGACTCACCGAATCACCAGGGCGTACCCGATAGTCGCTGTAGCTCACTGGTTGAATGGATAGCGGGATAGACTCATCCGTGGCTATCGCTGCATGATCGGCTGGATCGGTGCGATATATCTCTGGTTTAAAAGAGAGTTCCAAACCGCTATCCACCGGGAGGTCGATGCTCCCCAGGCGATAGAGCCCTACTCGATCCTGAATTACCGGCGCGACAAGCACAAGCATGGCTGCCAAGGCGCAAAAAAGAAAGGGGAACGAAGAGATAACTGGCCATGAGCCAAGGGCAGACAACGACATAGAGCGGGAGGAAACACTCGCAGACGAGATTTCACCAAAAAAAGGAGGCTTTATGGGAGTAAAGCCCGAACCATGCAGTATCTTTTTTCTAACAACGTTATTTTCTGGCTGAACAACACTGATTACATCCATGTAAAAAGTATCGACACAACAGCACTGGATAATTAGAATGGAATCACCATGAAAACGCCAATGAAACCTGCATCTGTGTTTCTTTTTGTGTTAATCCTCTCAATCCTGATCAAATTGTGCGTTTTGGATATTATGCGGGTCTCCGGTCCATCCATGTTACCAACCTTAACCGAGGGAACCATTGTATGTGAATACAAACTCGCCTGGGGAATACCGGTACCCTTCAGGAATAGTTATTTTTTACGTTGGGGAGAACCCAAGGTGGGAGACTTGATTATTTACCCCTGGTTAGGGCGATATGTTATAAAACGCTGTCTGGCCACCGGCGGAACCAAGCTGGTATTTTCGCACGATTCAGGATATAGTGTTCAAATGGGAGAGGTTATGCTACCGCTAACCCGGGAACACTATGAAAAAATGCGTCATATAACGGAAGTTCCTGTCGGTACCGTCTTTGCCGCGGGTGATAATCCCGCTGAGTCCCGCGATTCGCGTGAATATGGATGTATCTCCCTGGACAGCATACGAGGGAAGGTCATCTTCCCATGAACGATTTTATCCCCAGACACCGCTTAGCCTTTCTTGCTCTGTGCGCCGCAGTACTCACCCTGGGCTTACTGGTTAAATATGGATCTGCCATGCTAACTCCACGAGAGGAAAGCATACAGCCCCGGATTCTTGTTGAGCGCGGCTCTATACTTGACCGAAACGGAAAAATTCTTGCCGTTCAAACAACCTTATATAATATTGCCGTCACCCGCTCGGCCATACCAAACAAACCCCTCTGTGCCAATCTGTTATCCGCGGTAATATCCATCCCCGAAGAAGAAATTTTGGACTTACTCGACCGGGAGGGAAGTGATTTTCTGTATCTTAAGAAAAAAATAAGCGAAAGCGAAAAGGTAGCGGTTGTAGATGTTATCGAAAAGAATCGACTTAGGGGCATACGCCTTGAAAGTGTTCAAAGCCGCACCTATCCAGAGAACGATCTTGCATCCCACGTGGTAGGTTTTTTAGGTGACGATGGACACGGCCTAACCGGTGTTGAATACTCATTCCAGGACATTCTTTCTGCCCCCATCACCGATAAGGGTCCAGCCCATGAAGGCTACAACGTCATGTTGACCATCGACAATGCCCTTCAATACGAGCTATCCAAAATTTCCTCGGAGACCATGAAGGAAACAAAGGCAGAAGCGGTTATGATGGTTGTCGCAGACGCTAAAACCGGCGAAATACTGGCCTATATCAGCGAACCTTCGGCAAACTTGAATGAATACACCACCAGCACTCCTTCCCAACGGGTAGACCGCCCCGCCCTCTATGCCTACGAGCCGGGATCGGTGTTTAAAATATTCTCCACCGCGGCCCTTCTGGACCTTGGCTCCACAGCAGACGAACGGGAATACCTGTGCGACGGAGGATACTCCCTTGAAAGCGAGGGAAGAGAAACCATTCACATTAAATGCCTTTCCAAACACGGCAGGGTACGTCCTCGGGATGTTATCAGACTCTCCTGTAACGACGGTATGGGACAAATGGCCGAACGGGCATCATCCCGTGATTTTGAGGCTAAGCTTCGCGCGCTTGGATTCGGATCCAAAACAAACATAGAGCTTCCGGGAGAAACGACAGGCATATTTGCTTCCACAGACCAATGGTCAATCAGGTCAAAGCCAACTATAGCCATAGGACAAGAAATTTCGGTATCCGCATTGCAAATGGTAGAAGCGGCCACAGCCCTGGCAAATCAGGGAGAGTTACTTAAACTGACAATCCTTTCCCGGCTGTATACCCGTGACGGACTTTTAGTCTATGAGCATAAGCGAACAAGTCTGGGAAAGGTTCTGGACAGTACCAGCGCACAGCTGGTGTTATCCTATATGCAAAGTACCTCAGAATCGGGAACTGGAACAAAGGCATCTGTTGGGGACGTTCCTATGGCCGTAAAAACCGGCACCGCCCAGATGATGAACGCCTCCGGTGGTGGTTATAGCGATAAAGACTTTATTTCGAGCTGTATAGGAATCTTCCCGGCACATGACCCCCAGATAATAGTATATCTTGCGATAATTAAGCCGGTTGGGGAAACCTATGGAGGAAGAATCGCTGCCCCGGTTATCTCGCGTGCGGCAAATATCATTATAGACTCCCTTGGAATGGGCCGTGCGCAGGCAACATCAGTAAAGCATACCGGTTTGGTAGCAGTGCCCAAAAGCGAAAAGGTGTTGTTGGGATCGACTATGCCCGATTTAACCGGAGTACCCAAACGTCTTTTGTCTCCACTGTTTTCACGCACCGATATCTCTATAAAAATCTCGGGCAATGGCTATGTGGTGGAACAGTTCCCACCGCCGGGAACACCGGTAGAAAAAGGAATGATCATTGAATTACGCCTCGAGTGATTTTTTTATTTCAAACTGCCGTCTGTTTTCCCGGCGCTTTCCGGATCAAGCGGCACTCCTTACTTTGGATAACCCTGACAAGGCACTAAAGCTTCTTGCACTTATTCCCCCTACCATGAACCTTTCCCCTGCTTCTTCGGGTGATCCAACCGTCTCGGTACAGGGACAATTTCTTCATTCCCAAAGAGATCCGCGCAGAGAAGCGGAAAAAACTCTGTCCAAATCGGATATCTTTACCAGCGACGGCTGTCTATTCTGTGGCTCTGGCTTACTCTATCTACCAGAATTGTACAGTAGCGCCTTTCCCCAGGCCCCACTAGTCATAATAGAAAGTGAACTTCCCCTCTTCTTGCTTGCCCTTTCCTCCCGGCCTTTGGATGCCCTCTTTGCCCATCCACAGCTGGTGATTGCCCTTGCCCTGCCGGCCCACGAAGCGGCAGCCCTTCCAGAACAACTCGGTTTTCCGGAGATCCCCCTGTTTACCTCACCAGCGCTTACCGCAGTTAATCCTTCCTGGTGGCGCGAGTTTGAGGTGCTAGTACGGCGAAATCGGGAAAAAAGGGCCATTAATGCGAACACACTCAAGAAATTTGGCCCACTCTGGCTCAGAAATATGTGCAAAAACCTCCAGGAATTAGGCTCCCTGGGTGGAGTGCAAACACTGCAAGGCCTTGCACAGGACATACCGGTGTTACTTTTAGCAGCTGGCCCCTCCCTGGACACCATCATGCCCTCCTTACACGCGTATTCCCGTCATTGTCTCATCCTTGCCGTAGACACCGCATGCAGGGTGTGCATTCAAGCGGGAGTTACTCCGGATATTGTGGTTTTAGTGGACCCGCAATACTGGAATTATAAGCATCTTGAGGGACTGGACCTATCTTCGAGCATCCTGATAACCGAAGGCGCTGCATGGCCAGCTGTGTTTAGTATTACGACTCGTCGCCGCTACCTGTGCTCTTCCTTGTTCCCATTAGGAAAATTCTTGGAAAAAGACACTATAGCCCGCGGAGAACTGGGAGCGGGAGGTTCAGTATCCACCACCGCCTGGGATGCAGCACGGCTTATGGGAGCTAAAGACATCTATGTGGCAGGCCTTGATTTAGGCTATCCAGGAAAAAAAACCCATGCAAGCGGGAGTCTGTTTGAAGAACTAAGCCATATGCACAGTAATCGCCTTTCTCCGGCCGAAACAACCCTGAGTGCGGCACTCAGTTCAACCGGACTAGTCCCGGCTCAAAACTGGAAGGGCCAGACCATAGCGACCGACAAGAGACTACTCCTGTATGCCTGGTGGTTTGAAAGCCGATTTGCCTCATTTCCCGAGCTTACAACCAGGATTCTCGGCGAAGAAGGGGTCCTAATTCCCGGTGCGTACTCGGCTCGGCCGGATGATATCCTGGCACTACCGGTAAAACGGGATGACATTACACGGAGAATACAGGCCTTGCCACCGGAGGAAGACCGACTGGTAGCCGGTTTTCCCGAGGCGGTACAACGATTGCTTGATTCACTCGAAGATATTCTGTTGTTGGCAAGGGACGCTGAGCGACTATCCCAAAGAACCTGGACAGGAGCGAATGAACTCCATCACATTACGAAACGCCTTGATGCCATCGACCAAAAGATTCGAACACATCCGGCCAAAGAGGTTGCAGCAATGGTCTTTTCGGCTCAAGAAACTGAGGGGCCCGCTTCGACCAACACCAATCCCCTAGCCGCTTCGCAGAGGGTATATCACGCATTGGTAGCTGCGGCAGAAAAAAACATTGAACTGATCAAGAAATTCAGTAAAGAAATCGAGGTAACGGTCCGATAATCTAAATACATCAAGGTTGCAATGCCTTGACGGCGAGCCAGATTGACGTCCAGTCGCCGTTATTGGGCATACGATCGGACCGTATCATTTGATACGGTCTTTTTTTTTATTCCGACAACAACCAACGGGTCGTTTCATCCGCAAGCTTGCCCAATAGCACAACTTCCATGTCAGATTTTTCGCGATCAAGGTATCGAATCCACTGTTTGCTGCCAAATTGTGCCTTTAACCGCTTTTTGGCATCCACCGAAGCACTAAGGGCGGCAGGGGCGAGGGATTGCCGCCGCTCGCCTATACGGGACAATACATACCCAACAAAGGCGGTTATCAGCGGGTCACGGGTATGCTGCAACAGGGAAAGAAAGACTTCCATGGCTGCCGATAAGTCTCGATCCAGATACAGAGAAAGGCCTTGATATAGCTGAAGCATCGCGCGAGGGTAGCCTCCCAGGAAAGTGCGATTTTGTAAGGCCTGTGCGCATATGTCCCGTGAACGGGAATACTTTCCCGTCAGGACAGCGATTGCGGCAAATCGGGAGGCAAGGCGCCGATACAGCCGGGGTTTATTCTGCGCTAGAAGGGCCTCCAGACTGTCTATAGCGGCAAAATCGCCAACCAGAACAAGCGAATCGCAGAGAAGGCGCGCATGACGAAGGGAATACCGCTTAGATTCAAATACCCTTCGTTCAAGATACTGGGCAAGAGCAGGCCAATCTTCCCTCTCCAAAAGAGTGAGCATTGTCCAATTCATGGCAAATATCATGTTGATAACGGCAAGCACTACCAGGGCCAAAAGCGGGAAATACAAGGTGTGCCTCCAAAAGGGTAATACATACGAAGAAGAGACTAAAAACAGGGGAAGAAAAAAAATGGAAAGAAAAGCGAGAATTAGGACGATATTGATAGTGAAGAAGAGTGCTTTAAATTTCATGAAAAAGCTCCTGGAAATGAGTATTATTGTAATACAAGGAAAATAACAAGTGAATACCTTCAACGTCACTGAATTACAGGATGGATACTTCCCCACAGAGGACTTGTATCTTGACAAGAAGTTTCTCCTCCTGACGCCCGGAGTAGCCATAACGAGCGAATTACGTCGTGAGCTTCGCGATTGGGAATTCCTGAAGGTGTACTCCGAGGGACACTTAACCGATAAGATGGAGCCCAAAAAGATTCAATCAATGGCGGGCGCTTCTACTGAAAAAAACGACACCAAAAAAGAAGAGTCCAAAACCGAAGCCGAAGCAATCGAGAACGAAAGCGATGAGTCACGCTTTAATCAGGTTGAACGCGACTATATGGAATTCCAAAACTGCATCGCCGAGATTTACACTAAATACGTTACCCGAAAAGACCTGCAACTCCAATACATATCGGACAAGGTTAAAGAGATGTGCGAGTTTATACGGGATAACAAGCGATATGTCCTGCGCATACAGCCTTCGCAGGAAAATCGCGACAAAAACTATCTTGTCGTTCACGCGATGCGCTCTACGGTCTACGCCATTGTAATAGCCCTACAGCTCAAATTTCCCATACATAAGCTTATCGAGCTGGGAGTTTCCTGTATCCTGCATGAAATTGGCATGATTCGCCTGCCACCCCAGGTATACCTTGGGAATAAGGTGCTCACGCCGGTAGAGAAAAACGCCATCCTTACCCATCCGGTTATCTCCTACAACATCCTCAGGGAGTTTTCATTCCCCCTTAATATTTGTCTGGGGGTCCTTGAGCATCATGAGCGGGAAAATGGAGATGGGTATCCTCGTAAATTAACCAAGGACAAGATATCCCTCTATGCCAAGATCATCGCAGTAGCCTGTTCCTATGAGGCGGTTACCGCTCCTCGCCCTTACAAAGAAGCAAGAGACGCGTATTCGGGTATTCTTGATATTATGAAAAATCAGGGTAAACAATATGATGAAACGGTTATTCGCGCCCTGCTCTTTTCGCTGTCGCTCTATCCGATTGGATTATACGTGCTTCTGTCGAACAATAAAATTGGTCAGGTAACTGATGTAAATCCGGAAAATCCCAAATACCCGATAGTCCAGATCCATGGGGAAACCAAGGTTGATGGATCACCAAAGGTGATCGAAACAAGCGAGTATGGGGTGTATATTACCAGACCGCTCACTAAAGAAGAAGGGGCCGCACTTATACAGCGGCCGTAAATCAGAGCCGTTAAAAAAAGAGGGTAACATCTCCCGCCTCGGCTTGTTCAGACCCAAGTCCTTCAACGGTAAAACCACCAATCGTCCCGGCAGCTTCCTTATGTGCGGTTATGGTAAATTGAGTTACCAGGGCACGCAAGCGGTCATTCTTAATATTCCAGGATTCCAGATTGAGAACAGAAAGAAGACGCTCTTGTTCGCGTGCGTTTTCTTCTGCAGCGATAGCAAATGAGCGTGAAGCCTCTTTCATAACCGTTACATCCCTGGCCAGGGCTTCAATCTGGCCGTCAACTTCCCGGCACATATCCCGAAATGAATCGGGATAGACCTGTAATCGATGGACAGAAAGAGAAAGGGCTCGCTCATTTTCCTCCATCGTACGAAAGAATTGAGTTCGCTCCTGTTTTATACGTTCAAGATCACGCGAATATAGGTGAGCCGCTTCCGTAAATGTGGCGGTCAGTTCCTCGATGCCGGATATAAAACCCTCCAGTTCAGCTCGTGTTTCCTGAACATTTTGATCTGCTTGCATAATCAGATTGCTCATGTACAACACCGTATCCTTAACGGAGGCGAGTGCCGTGTTTTTGGCAACCTCTATCTGCTGCGTAATTCGAACATGCTGTAAGCGAGCGATAATGGGTTTGATCGTTTCGAATAGGGACTTAAGACTTTTTATATGCGCAACAATCGAAGCACTGTCACTGACCATGGAACGTTGGGTGTGTTGATACGCGGCTATATTCTTAAGATACAACGAAAAAGAGGCCGTTATCCGGGCCAAAAGATTTGGCAGGGATGAGGCAGATTCGGTGTGTTCCAAATACCGTGTGGAAAAATCCCTTCGCAGAGAGTCAACCTCGTCAAGGATACGATTAACCGTAGCCCAATTAGAGGTAAAAATGGAAATCGAGGATTCCAGGTTTCGTGCCACATCCTCGGAAATGGTTTTGCATATCTCCAAAAGCTCCCGGTTCACCGAGGCATGATCCAAAGCCTCTTCGGCGGAGGAAAAAGAAGTAACCGGAGAGACTTCCTTAAGGGCAAGAATAATCTGATCATTAGATTGGCGAATAATGTCCTGAAGCTGGATACCGCTCATGGCATCCCGTATGGGTTTTTTAACCTCTGTAGCTCGTTCTGCCATAGTGCGTAAGGCAATAGTGCCCTCGGTAAGAGCTGGCACAATCGCCTTGCCAGCAAGGGCATTTTCCCTGAATCCATCAAGAGATTCCTGTCTGGAGACTGACTGAAAACGACTCCTGAAATCCGCGTTTTTTTCCAAAAGCCGCTTTTCTTCCAGAATAAGGTTGTTCGAAAGACTGATAAGTTGGGCAGACAGGCGTTTTAGATTCTCTGTAATACAGGAAAAGGCCCGTCCCTTCTCGCCGGATTTGATTGAAATTACCATTGCGTTCAGGGAAATAAGCTCCAGTTCCTCTGAATCCTTGCGTATCCCCTCTACACGTCCGTGTATATGCTCAAGGGCATTCATGCGCTCGTTAAGCGTATCAAAAAGAGACGAGGTTTCCGCATTATATCGGGTAAAAAAATCTTCATCCCCGCCGTTTCCTGTAGACGTATCGGTAAAACCGGAAAGAAGAGCGGCCAGCAAGGTTTGAAGGTCGGAAAGAGAGGTATTTGAAGAAGTGTCGGCTACAACCGAAAGCAATTGCGGAAAGGCCTCGGCAAGACGGGAAAAAATCGTTTCTGAGGAGGCGTTACAATGCTCAATTGCTGCCTGTATTGTATGAATGTCTTTCACAGTATACACAATCATAACGGACTGGCTAAAGGCTGTACAGAGGAAGAATAAAAAAACACTTCTTGACCCATTGAGAGCTTTCCCGTACCTTTTATCTACAGCTACTTGTGGAGGAATGAATGAAGCAATCGACAAAGAAAATCGTTGTGATTTTGGCAGTTATCGCTCTTGTGTGCCTTATGGTGTATAACTTTTTTACGGGAAACTACAATCAAATGGTTTCACTTGATCAGGGGGTAAAAAGCCAATGGGGGCAGGTTGAGAATGTCTATCAACGGCGTTTTGACCTTATTCCCAATCTGGTTGCAACAGTAAAGGGATATGCCGCTCATGAATCGTCGGTGTTAACCGACGTTACCGAGGCAAGAAGCCGCGCAGGCGGCGTTATGAATATCTCTGACGAGGTACTCAACGACCCTGAGGCGTTTGCCCGTTTTCAACGCGCACAGGGAGAGATTTCTGGCGCACTTCAGCGGCTTTTAATGGTAACAGAGAACTACCCAGACCTTAAAGCAAACCAAAACTTTATTGCACTTCAGGACCAGCTGGAAGGCACCGAAAACCGCATCAGTGTAGAGCGCAAGCGTTTTAATGAACGAGTAGAGACCTACAACATCTTTATTAAGCAATTTCCCCGCTCCTTTATTGCGAACCTGAGCGGGTTCAGGGAAAAACCCTACTTTAAGGCTGACGAAGCGGCACAGAGCGCCCCACAGGTATCGTTTGAATGAACAATGAACGACTAATGCGAAACATCTCGCTACAACCTGCCGATCTTGCAGAGCTTGAAAAAGCGATACAGATGACAGAACAATCCAGTAGCGGCGAGATTGTTATCGCGATAGCAGAGGAAAGCTCTGATTATTCCTTTAGGGAACTGTTCGCCGCAGTTCTCTTTGGAGCGGCGGTTTTTACCCTGCTACTTTTATGCAACAGCTATGTCACCCAATGGATGGAATACCACTGGTGGCATGTAGAGCCCTCCCTGGTTACCGCGGTAACCGGGGCAGTCTCGTTCCTTGCAATGGCTGTGTTTTTTATATTCGCGAACGTACCGGCAATAGACAGCCTGATTGTTCCCAAAAAAGAGAAAGAGCAGGCAGTGTATCGAAGGGCACTTCGTCACTTTGTAGAAAGCGGGGTGTACGCGACCAAAGAAAGAACCGGCATATTGATATACATCTCCTGTATGGAAAGACAGGTGAGGATACTCGCTGATACTGGAATCAGGACAAAGATAGACGAGTCCTACTGGAAGGATCGAGCATTGGAAGTAGCGCACGGAATTAAAACTGGCACGACAAAAAAAGCCCTTCTTTCTACAATACAGGCTATGTCGACTATTCTATCCCAACACTTCCCTCCTTCCCCACAAAACCCCGATGAACTTGAAAATGCAATAACCTTTATAAGGAGGGGACAATGAAGCGACTGACCCTGTTTCTTTGTGCATTACTCTCCACCGCTATACTTTCTGCGCTCCCAATTCCTCCGCTCAACGAGCCGGTAACGGATCTTGCCGGACTTTTACGTCCAGACGCTCGTCAGCGCATCAATTCCTATCTACATGAAGTACACAATCAAACCGGCGTTCACATTGCGGTGTTAACCATACCATCGCTTGAAGGTGAAACAATCGAAGAATACTCGATGAGCGTAGCGGAAAAGTGGCAACTTGGGCAGAAAGACGCTGATAACGGTGTGCTTCTCCTTATTGCCCTCAATGATCGGGCCATGCGCATAGAGGTAGGATATGGCCTTGAAGGTACTTTAACCGATACAAAAAGCGGTTTGATTATCAGAGAGGTCATGGCTCCCCGCTTTAGAGAAGGGAACTGGGAACTGGGGATCTACGATGCCGTTCGCACTATCGCCGGCATTGCCACCGGAAACGAGGAATGGATTTCCAAAGCAGTGAGCAATCCAGAAACTGCTACCAACAGCTCGGGGAACGGGCCTGTCCTGATTGCTTTTATACTCTTTTATCTTCTTTTTTCTATCACCGCCGGCAGACGAAAGGGAGGTCTTGGAGGAGGATTTCTGTGGCCCTTCGTCATCATGTCATTGCTTAATCAACATCAGGGACACTCAAGCGGTAGAGGTGGATTTTCCGGATGGGGAGGCTCAGGGGGCGGATTCTCAGGCGGTGGTTTTTCCGGAGGCGGAGG
>JAFGIM010000088.1 GCA_016929605.1 Spirochaetales bacterium
CCCTTTACGCCGAGCAGTATCCCGATACACCTGATACCACACCTTAATGTCGCATGGTGCCAGTGACTCAAATAATACAGGGGAACGATATGCTTTTCTGATAGAGTGTCTCGTCGTTTGTCGCATACGTGCAAGTACATCAGACTCGCTTCCCCTTAGATCTACCAAAACAGTATCCGGAGAAAAATGATCATACGGAGCCTTTCGGAGCATCCGAGTACGAGTTCCATAATTCATTCGTAACTCGCGTATCTCGGTACGCGGAGGCCCTTTCCAGTGTCCATTATCGCTCCAATATTCGCCCTGAGTATAGGGCGTCGGGAATTCGGTATCATAGCGAACACAGGCAACATCACCCAAGTGCTCTTGCAGTAACAGGGACAACTCTTCCAGGAACAAACCACGATCCTCATCATCCATTGTTGTCCCTGGACCCTTTGGTACATAGGCATAGGGAATACCTCCTACGCCTTGTCGTACACACACCACAAGAGGGGTTATCCTGGAGGAAGATTGAAGTAAAAAACATCGAACAAACTGTCTGCGAGATTCCTTGAAAGCCGCCCAAAAACCTGTTTGAAAAAATGAAGCACCCCGCGGTATTTCGTGCCGCGAGGCAGGGGTGAGTATCATTGAATATTCCTTGTAATGTTATGTTCTGATCTGATGCACGCCAGTAGATGCGAATCTGATATCGTCTATTACCAGATAACAAGACGGGTCTATCGATCGAGCCAGATCGTTAACCTTGCGAACATCGCGCCGCTTAACCTGAGTAAACAACAATTGAACAGGACCGTCTCGACCAGATCCCTCAAAAAGGGTAACCCGGTAACCGACATCCCGCAGGGCTGCCGATACACTGTCGCCCTGCGCTGAAAAAATCCGCACAACCTGCTCGCCTATTTTAAGCATGTCCTCAATAGTTATACCAACCCAGGTACCACAGGCAAAACCTGCAGCAAAAGCAAGAGCAGTAACCGGTTCGGTAAGGTCTGAAAGAACGCGAGAAACCGCGTATATCCAGATTAGGGATTCAACAAAAGCTACCACAAGTGCGTACGCTTTTCTGCCTCGAACGATCATCGCGTGACGGAAAGTCGCAAGAGAAACATCAACCACGCGAGCGACAAAAATAATCAGCGCCACAAGGAGCTGTGCAAGGGGAAACACGGCGTTACCTCTTAAACGTATTTTGCCTAAGCAATACCTCAAAGATACAAGCTAAACGGCAAAGGGGCAAGCAGACTTCGCTTAGGCAAGCTTAAGATAGCGCGAATAAAGCGAGTTCTCTTCTTTCTTGATGCGAGCAGCCAATAAGGAACAAAAAATCTGAAAGTCAGCAGCAAAGGACGTTGAACCAAGCCCTGCAAGCCAACCGTCAATCATTTTGAGCGCCTTATCTGCCAGTTGCTCCATTTCCATACCCATTACCTTGAGAGTCTCCGCAAGAGCAGGATTTGTCTCTGCAGCCTTATTCATTACCGGATAGAATTCCCTATCCTCCTTTTGAAGATGTGCGATTAAGGCGGCCCGGAATTCCTGTAACTGTTTAACAGTATCGTCGTCGATAATACCTTTAGCGCCAATACGCTTAAGCATTTCGACCAATGCACTGTGATCGGCATTAAGTTCCTTAATCAAATCAAATTTCATAGATTCCTCCTGGTAGTATTGACAGTATATATATTCTGGTATTAAATTACCAGTATGCTTAATAACAGCGTCATACATTTTTCCGATGCCGCTCTCATCGCCGTACATGCGCTGGCGACCCTCGCTCGAAACAAGCACAACCTAGTGCAAACCCAGGCTCTTGCGGAAGAATTGGGATCGTCACCTCACCATGTTGCCAAGGTAATGCAGAGACTGGTTCACTCTCGCCTAGTTAGTTCTGTAAAGGGACCTTCGGGAGGATTCACCCTGGCAATAGAACCTTCGCACATAAGCTTCAAGACCGCAATCGAAGCAGTTGACGGACCTCTAGAAGCAAATTTTTGCCCATTTCGAAGCGAGGGCTGCTCGCCCGACTCATGTATTTTTGGTAAAGAACTCGCTGATCATGCAAAGGCACTCGTAAAACATCTTTCTGAACGCACAATCGAAGATATTAAAATATTGAAAAAGAGGAAAAGATAGTTTTTTTCTCATAAAGCGGTATTACGGTACCACATAGCTATATTGATAAGGAGAATACAAATGGCACAGAGAACAATAATTCAAATTGACGAGGATCTATGTGATGGTTGTGGTTTATGCGCAAACGGATGTCCGGAGGGAGCCTTACGGATAATCGATGGCAAGGCGCGAATGGTAGGAGACAGCCTTTGCGACGGACTTGGTGCTTGCATTGGAGATTGTCCCCGTGGTGCGATTACCACCATCGTACGGGAAGCAACCGCGTATGATGAAGGGGCGGTAATAAAGAATATTATCCCCAAAGGCAGGGCAACCATCCTTGCTCATCTTGAGCATCTATATTCCCATGGACAGGAAACATGGTATCGCCAGGCAATAAGCTGCCTTGCACAAGAAGGCATCACCCTTACCGCAGGCGAACTACCACACGAAAAACGAACAGAGACAGCCGAACGCGTCGCCCAGTCAACAAATCCACTGTTTACAAAGGCACAGTCGTGCTCGGGGGGGGCCTGCCCAGGAAGCGCAATGAGGAGTTTTACCCCTCACTCTCCCGGAACAAAGGCTCCAATACCAGAACAAGCGCCGCACGCTCCACAGGGCGGATCTTCTCGGTCAGAACTTACGCAATGGCCTATACAACTTCATTTAATCAATCCACGAGCCCCTTATTTTGAGGGAGCCGATTTACTCATAGCAGCAAGTTGTACTGCGTTTGCCTGTGGAGCCTTTCACCCCGCCTTACTTAAAGGAAAAAAGGTAATCATAGCCTGCCCAAAACTCGACGCAAACCAAGAAGTCTATGCAGACAAGATACGAACCCTCGTTAGTGAATCCGCCCTGCGCTCGATTACCCTGGCTATAATGGAAGTGCCCTGCTGTGGCGGGCTTAGCCGCCTTCTGTCAAAAATTATTGAAGAAACCGGTTCAACTGTCTCGGTATCTACAGTAGTTGTGGGTATAGAAGGGGGCTCTCTTACCTGGATGTAGACAGGTAAAAAAAACGGTGTATACTATGTTTTACACACTACATCGGGAGGCACGGGCATGATCATGGGCGTTACAATTGCCGTAATAGCGGTGCTCATATACTATTTTGTCTAGCACTCTTACACACAATAACGACACCGTATATCCTTTTGTTCGCAAGGCATCAGGTGAGCTTGAACGGTTTATCCCCAACAAGCTCGCCGATTCCCTACGCTCTGCCGGAGCAGACGAAATGCTCGTAGAAGAAATACTTCACGATATCATCTCATCCCTGTCTGATGGAATACCCACCAGAAAAATCTATGCCAAAGCATTATCCCAACTGGGAAGACGACAAAAAACGGCGTCTGCCCGTTATCGAGTTAAGAACGCTCTTATGCAACTGGGACCGGACGGCCATCCGTTTGAAGTATTCATGGGGGAACTATTTGCAAGCCAGGGTCTTACCGTAGAGGTAAGCGTAATTCTGGAAGGAGCGAGTGTTAACCACGAGATGGATGTGGTTGCCACCGGCGCAGGCGTGCAACACCTGGTTGAGTGTAAATATAGTCAATCCGCAGTAAACCATGTAAGCATCCAGGTTCCACTCTATGTACATTCCAGGGTAAGGGATATTATTGCCCTGCGGGAAGGAAAGAGCGAATATGATGGAATTACCTTTATCCCCTGGATTGCCACTAATACACGATTCTCTTCCGATTCGCTTCAATATGCCAATCATTATAATCTTTCCTTAATATCCTGGGATTATCCGCGAGGAGAAGCCCTTAAGGACCTTATCGTATCCCGAAAACTCTACCCGGTTACAATTCTTTCCACGCTTGGGGAACATGAAAAAACAAACTTGGTTCAATCTGGAATTGTAACTTGTGCAAGCTTAGCAAAGCAGCGTCACGTTGTTGATGGGCTTGATTTGAGTCATCGTAAGAGAGATGCTCTGGAACAGGAGCTCTCGGCCATTCTCAATTAGTAAGATTACTGCTCGCAGGATTGTTGGTATTTTCTTCTTTTCCCCATAAAAAAGTAAGCCACCATAACAACTTTCCTGCACAAATACCTTTGAGGAACGCTGAGCGCTCCTCAAAGGAGTCTTCCATAG
>JAFGIM010000089.1 GCA_016929605.1 Spirochaetales bacterium
CAGTTTGCTTGCCGATCCCCGCAATGATCTGGCGCTTTTTGCCATGTACGAGTGGTATTTCGAGCGCTCTGACTATCGCAAGGCTCAATATTACCTTAAGCAGGTTATAGCCTTAGATCCAATGAATCGCCGGTACTCCCGTCTTTTAGCTGAACTTGACGATTTGCTTGCCCGCTAGGGTAATTTCCGCGTATACTGTATCAAAGAATGCGTAAAACGCAGTGAACAAGGAGTAGCACATGGAAAAGTATGTATGTGACTTGTGTGGATATGAGTATGATCCCTCTGTTGGAGATCCTGACAACGGTATCAAGCCGGGGACTTCTTTTGCCGACCTGCCTGATGACTGGGTCTGCCCGGTTTGTGGAGCAGGAAAAGAGAGCTTTTCATTAGCATGAAGAAAAAAAATGCGGTAACACGCTCCGATGCGATAGCTACAATCGGTTTTGACGGCGAGGCCGCACTGGTTGACGGTAGCGCACGAAGGCAGCTCGCCTCGCTGACGACCGATCAACTGATCGAAGCCGGTTTTTTTCGTTCGGCGGCCGTATCTGCCCTTATGGCACACTCCACCGATGAACTTGCCCGGGTTGCCGAGGCATATAACCGCATTGCGGGAACCCGTTATTCATCTGATTCCATTCCCCGTCTTTTTGGGGTGGCTGCGGTGAGTGCGCCCCGAGTGCTCGTTTTGTGAGCGTGCTTTTAAAAAAAAAGGGCGGATTCCGTACGGTTTCCGCCCTTTTCTTTTACCTTGACGGTAATTCCGTGAATATGATACCTTGTTTCAAGTCTATTTTTTGTCCTTAAGGAAGTATTTCTATGAGTTTTATTCCGTTTCTGCAGATGGGGGCCGGCCAAGGCTCTGTATTTATGCCGATCGTCACCTTCGGTCTTGTGTTTGTCATTTTTTACCTTTTCATCATCAGGCCGCAAAATAAAAAGCAAAAAGAAACCGAACGGATGATCTCTGCCATAAAAAAAGGTGACAAGATTATCACCATCGGTGGTATTCACGGCGAGGTTACCTCTACTAAAGAACAAACCGTCATAGTCAAGGTTGACGAGGCATGTAAGCTCGAGTTCAGCCGTTCTGCGATCGCTTCGGTTGTTACCGACGAGAAGCCGGGAAAAAAAGATAAAAAATCAGTTCCGGACGCTGCTTCCGGTAACGCTAACTGACACATCAATACATTGGGGAGGCCTCTTCTCGGTAAGAGGTCTTCTGTCATATCTGGAGTTTTACTATGAGCAAACGAAGCAGGTTAGTACTTATCCTGGTGGTTATCGCGGTATGTTTCGCGTTTCTGTGGCCGTCCATCAAGTGGTATTATGTTACACCGAAAGAAGACCAGGCCCTTGCCCTGGGTTCCCGCGAAAAAATCAAGGACTATGCACGGAATATGGCAGTAGCCGATCTTAAGCAATTGATCAGCGATGCCAGGGCCGACAGTCAGGATCCGCTTAATGCCAAGTTTGTTCCGCTTCTTAAAGAAGCTGAGAAAAACTACAAGGCGATGAAAAAAACGGTTCCTTCCGTGTGGACGCCAAGAGTGCTTCTTGCGGCCTTCCCGTCTGAATCAGATGTTATGTCGATTTTGGAAAACCAGTATCGAGACACCATTTTATCGCTTAAGAAAACCCAATCAAGCGCGGTTAAGCTCGGGCTGGACCTCTCTGGTGGTATGAGTATCATCATCAAGGCAGATTTGGACGCTGCCGCGGCAACCCAAAAGGATTCTTCGGTAGATAGCGATGTATTCCGTCAGGAAGCGATGATGCAGGCCCTCGATACCCTTAATAGCCGCATTGACAAGTTCGGTCTTTCTGAACCGGTTATTCGTCGTCAGGGCGAAGATCGCATCTATATCGAAATTCCGGGGACATCCGATTCGGACCGAATCAATTCAATCATTATGGGTAAGGGCATGCTTGCCTTTCATTTGGTTGATGAAGAGTCCACAGCTTCGTTCCGGGCGTACCTTGAGCAAAATCCAACCTCTACCTTTGATGCAGAATATAATCTGGTTAATCCGGGGATAATCCCTGCGGACAGAAGGGTTCTTGGCTTGTATAACAAGGATGAATATGGACTTGATGAGCGCATCGGCTTCCTGGTTGTCCATAGCGATATGGCCCTTGAAGGGAAACACATACAAAGCGCTGAAACCCGTCGCGACGAGATGGGCCGTCCTGTCGTTAACTTTATCCTTGATTCCGAAGGATCAAAGATATTTGCCGAGGTAACGGCTAATAATGTTAATAAGGGCCTTGCCATTGTATCTGATGACAAGATCAAGTCATACGCCACGATTAACGAAGCTATCCCCACTGGTTCTGTCCAGATTTCCGGGTTCTCCGCAGAAGAAGCGGAAAACCTTAAGGCAGTACTCAGGACAGCCTGGCTCAATGTTCCCCTTGAGCTCGAGAATCAACAGGTTATCGGCGCAAGTATGGGTGAAGAATCCATTCGCCAGGGTGTATGGGCTATCTGTGGCGGTCTTGCTGCGGTCTTTGTCTTTATGCTTTTGTACTATCGCGGCGCTGGTATTAACGCGGTTGTTGCCCAGGTTCTTAACTTCTATATCATCTTCAGCGTTTTGTCGGCGCTGAATCTTACCCTTTCCCTTTCCAGTATCGCCGGTATGATCCTTACCATTGGTATGGCTGTCGACGCGAACGTTATCATCTTTGAACGAATCAAGGATGAGTTACGCCTTGGTAAGGGCAGGGTTGCTTCAATTTCTTCCGGGCTTGATCATGCCTTCTGGGCGATTATGGACTCGAACATTACCACCTTTATAGCGGCAATCTTCCTTTCCCAGCTTGGAACCGGTGCAATCAAGGGTTTTGCCTACAGTCTTGCAATCGGTGTTGTATCATCCGTGTTTACCGCCCTGGTTGTATCCCGTCTTATCTTCGATTTTAATACCGATGTGCTGAAGAAAAAAACCGTCAGCATCAGCTGGAGGATTAAGTAATGAAAAGGGTTGTTACATTCAGCAAGGCTTTTATTCCAGCCGTTATCATCAGTGCGATTCTTATTGGTAGTGGCCTGTTCGGTTATGTTACCAAGGGTATCAATTATGGTCTTGATTTCCAGGGTGGTCTTATTCAACAAGTTCGTATCGCACCTACTGCCCTGTCGCTTAGCTATGTTGGCAGTCAGTCGGTAACGGTTCAGCAATCTTCCCAATCAATTGATTTGGTTGTAACTGGCGTTGGTTCGGACAATCAAACCTATCACTTCCCGTATTCTCGCTTTGAAATCGTCGGTGATTTTGTTCGAGAGGTCCAGACGGTTCCCGGAGTGAGCGTTTCTCTTGAATCGCCGATGCTGGTCCCACTCAAGTCCCTCTTTGTGGACTCCGAGGCATCTGCCCGCCTTTCCTCTGTACCGTATCGATTCCATTATATTCCGGAAGGGGCCCCGCTTATCAGCGCGGATGAGGTTCGTCAGGCAATTAGCGCGATCCCCTCTGCCTCTGTGCAGCTGGTGGGAAATCCTGCCGACCGGGCATTTCAGATTCGACTTAAAGATGATGCCTCAGATCCCCAGGCCAGCCAGAACCTTAAGCAAACTCTTACATCGCTGCTTGTTTCAAGATGGGGGGAGCCTTCCATTGCGATTATCAGTACTGATTTTGTAGGTTCACGCTTTTCGGCCTCGCTTGCAAGCCAGGCATTTTGGCTTGTCGGTGCGACGCTTTTGCTGATTTGGGCATACTGTGCGATTCGGTTCCGATGGGACTTCGCTGTTGGCGGTGTTTTGGCCATCATTCACGACACCCTCATTATGGTTGCGTTTATCGTATGGACTGGAATGCCGTTTAACTCGACGACAGTAGCGGCAATTCTGACCATCCTGGGTTATTCAATTAACGATACGGTCGTTATCTTTGACCGTATTCGCGAAAATATCCGCTTCCATCCGGATAAGAACATTACCTGGATTCTCAATCACTCTCAAACCGAGGTACTTGGCCGAACCGTTATTACCACGGTAACCACCATGCTTGCCGTTTTCTCCCTTTATTTCTTTACCACCGGGGACATGAAAAACTTTGCCCTTGCGTTGTTGGTAGGAATGGTCAGTGGTGTGTATTCCACAATCTTTATTGCCAGTGCCTTTATTAACTTTGCCAGCCGTTTCCGAAAGGATAAGGGCGTTGGCGAAGAAAAAAGGGCGGTTCGCACGTCCCTGTCGGGCGAGGTTGTGTAAGTAACATTTTTTCGTAGCTATTGTAGAGCCGGCAGTCACAGCGATTGCCGGCTCTTTTCTTTTTTGCCCCTAATCAGGTACAGTAGGCTCATGAACACAGTTCGTACGATTGTTCGGGCAGATGTGATGGGGTATTGCATGGGCGTGCGTCGGGCGGTAGAGGCCGCCGAAAAAGCCCTGCTCGACAGTCCCATCAGGCCCGTGTATACCTATGGTCCGCTTATTCACAATCCCCAAGCCCTGGCTCGCCTGGCTTCTGCCGGCGTGGTTATAACTGGAGAAGGGGGAGTTCCCCTTCCCGGCGATTTTGCCGGAGCAACGGTGGTTCTCCGCGCTCACGGCATCCCCCCGTCAGAGCGAAAGGAATTGGAAAGCCGTCATGCACACATTGTGGACGCTACCTGTCCCCGTGTGTTATCAAGTCAAAAACGGGCACGGGAGTATCGCGAAAAGGGATATGAAGTGTTTCTTGCTGGCGATCGCTATCACGGCGAGATTTCGGGGATTGCAGGATATGCCCCCGGTTGTATCGTTTTGGAAACGAGTGCTGATGCAGAGCGAATCGAGGTTTCTGCCAAACGGGCGGTGTTGATAAGTCAAACCACTATACATTCAAGTGAATACGAGGCTATAGCCAAGACCCTTTCCACCAAGGTAGGGGAGCTTGTGGTGCTTAATACGATTTGTCCGGCAACGCTGGAGCGTCAAAAAGCCCTGGAAGAGCTTTCCACCCAGGTTGACGGCATCCTGGTCATCGGCGGTAAAAACTCCGCAAATACTACTCGTCTGTTTCGTATGGCTGAGTCCCTTTGTTCTGGAAGGGCATGGCATATCGAGGATGAACGAGATATTCCGGCAGCGGCCTATGATCTCGGTCGCATCGGCTTAACCGCCGGCGCTTCCACTCCAGACGAGGTGATTGACGCTGTTGAACAAGCCCTGCAAAATGGATAATATCGTTTTGTCAGGCTTACCCACACCCATATACAAGGAATTATCGATACATGAAGGCTATTGAACTCGAAAAAGCGTACAATCCAGGGGACTTTGAAGATCGTGTCTATGCTGCCTGGGAATCAAACGGATGTTTTAAGCCCCGTCAGGATTCTACCCAGACAGTGTATGGGGAGCGCCCCTTTGTTGTCGTTATTCCGCCTCCCAACGTTACTGGCGTTCTTCATATGGGTCATGGCTTAAATAACTCCCTGCAGGACATTGTGGTCCGATTTCATCGCATGCGCGGTGAACCTACCTTGTGGGTTCCCGGTACCGATCACGCAGGTATTGCCACTCAAAATGTGGTGGAGCGTCGGCTTAAAAAAGAAGGGAAAAGCCGTCATGATCTTGGCCGGGATGCCTTTGTTAAAGAAACCTGGAAAGTAAAAAACGAACACCATGCCATTATTACCAATCAGCTTAAAAAAATCGGGGCGAGCGTTGACTGGAGCCGGGAACGTTTTACCCTGGACGATGGATGTTCCCGCGCGGTTCGCGAGGTCTTTGTTACTCTATACGAAAGAGGCCTGGTGTATCGGGGTAATTACCTGGTTAACTGGTGTACCTCCTGCGGAACCGCCCTTGCGGATGACGAAGTTGAGCATCAGGATACCGCCGGCGCGATGCATCATATATGGTATGAGCTTGAGGAAGGCGTAACCGCGGCCGATGGCGCCACTCGCATCGAAATCGCAACCACGCGTCCAGAGACACTCCTGGGTGATACTGCGGTCGCCGTTCATCCCGAAGATCCCCGCTATGCTTCTCTTGTTGGCAAACAGGTTCACTTACCGCTTACCGGCCGAATGATACCGATAATCGCCGATGAATACGTTGATCGCGAGTTTGGAACCGGTATGGTCAAGATTACTCCTGCCCACGATCCAAATGACTGGGAAGTTTCCAAGCGACATGCCCTGCCGGTTATCAATATCTTGAATCCAGACGGAACCCTGAATAATTCGGTTCCGGAGAAATACCGCGGCATGAAGTGCCCCGAGGCCCGAAAAGCGGTTAAGGCGGATCTTGAAGAACTTGGTCTTTATAAGAGCGAGGAGAAAATTACCCATGCGGTTGGAAAGTGTTATCGCTGTTCAACAGTGGTTGAGCCCTATCTTTCCGATCAATGGTTCGTTCGCATGAAGCCGCTTGCCGACAAGGCCCTGGATGCCTGGAAAAAGGGAGAGATTCGGTTTTATCCACAAAAGTGGGAAAACACCTATTCGCACTGGATGGAAAATATCCGCGATTGGTGTATCTCCCGGCAGTTGTGGTGGGGCCATCGTATTCCGGTATGGTATTGCGCCGACTGCGGCAAAATGACGGTATCGCGCGATGATCCCTCGGCCTGCTCTTCATGCGGATCAACCAGGATCACTCAGGACCCTGATGTGCTTGATACCTGGTTCTCCAGCTGGCTCTGGCCCTTTTCTACCCTTGGTTGGCCGGACAAGACTCCTGACCTTGCAAGCTTTTATCCAACCACCGCCCTCGTTACCGCCTACGATATTATTTTCTTTTGGGTCTCTCGTATGATAATGGCTGGCCTTGAGTTTACTGGCCAGGTTCCCTTCCGCGATATCTATATTCATGGGCTTGTTCGCGACAAGCAGGGCCGCAAGATGTCTAAATCCCTGGGTAATGGTATTGATCCTCTGGAGATTGTCAGTGAATACGGTGCGGATGCGCTCAAGTTTACCCTTGCCTTTATGTGCGCTGCGGGACAGGATATTCCGGTGGACAAGGAATCGTTCAAGCTCGGAAGCCGGTTTGCCAATAAGGTATGGAACGCCTCCCGTTATATTTTGGGAAACCTTGAAGGGCGTACCCTTGTCGCTGTTCCCCGTTCTGCCTTGACCGAGCTTGACCGCTGGATTTTTGCCCGCCTAAGCCGTTCTGCAGAAATAACCCGTCTTGCCCTTGAGTCCTACCGATATAACGAAGGCGCCCAAGCGGTGTATGAGTTCTTTTGGAACGATTTTTGCGACTGGTATGTTGAAGCTACAAAGCTTTCTTTCCGCCATGGGGACGAGGCGGAAAAGGATCGAGCGGTATCTGTTTTGCTTTCGGTGTTGGAAGAATCCCTGCGTCTCCTTCATCCCTTCCTTCCGTTCGTTACCGAAGAGATTTACGGCTTCCTGCCTAAAAATTGTGCCGAGGGAGCGACGGAACGCTCTTCACAGCTCATGATCGCCCGTTACCCGGCCTTGACTCCCGAACGCCTCGATCCTTCTGCGGAAGCTCGTTTTGCGAGCCTTCAGGAATTAGTCCGCTCGATTCGCGCTCTTCGCGCGGAATGTGGTATTGATCCTGCGCTCAAGATTCGCATCGCCCTGTATGTGGAAGCGCACAGCGACGCCGAAGCGGCAAAAGAAAAAACAGATATTATGGAACTGCTTGCCGGTCTTTCACGGGTAGACTTTCTCTCTAACCCCGCAGATCGGCCAAAGGGTGCTATAGGGACCGTTGGCAAGGGCTTTGAAGCCTTTATTCCTTCGGGAGATGGCATTGACGCGGCGTCCCTGATTGAACGATTTACCAAAGAAATCGGGAAAGAAACGCAATTAAAGAGTAAAATTGAAGCGAAGCTCGCTAATGCGAACTTTGTAGCAAATGCTCCTGCCGAAGTGGTAGTGGCAGAACGGGAAAAGATGGCCGAAATTGACCGGCGCATCGCAAAACTTGGAGCGTATATCAAGGACTTGGAGTAGACGTACATGGATACTCAGGACATGCTCGTTCTGAAAGGAATATATCTCGCCCCTTACATGCAACTTGCTACCGCATTGATCGGTAAGCAGCGGCATGCCGGCGGGAATATGTTTCGCCATCAGATCGACACAATGGGTATCCTTATAGACTATGGCTACATTGATTCTGTCCTGCTCAAGGCTTCGGTAATCCACGATGTTATCGAAGACATCCCTGACTTTAACTGCAATCAGATACTGGAAATAGATTCGGAATCGGGCCAGGTGTATGACCTCGTCATGGAGGTAACCAAGCAAGAGGGCCAGCTAAAAAGTGATTATCTTAAACGAATAATCGAAAAAGGCTCCCATCGCGCCAAGGTATTAAAATGCGCAGACCGCATCAGCAATATGATAAGCCTTGGCTTTGTAACCGACCCGGAATTTATTGAACGCTATTGCGAAGAAACCGAGGTGTATCTTTTTCCTATAGCCCTGGAAGTTAATTACGACATGTATCAGGAGCTTATTCATCTGGTAATTTCTCGAAGACAGTATCTTGAGGATTCGGGCTTTCTGTGTCGAAAGATCGATAAACAAGAGAACTGACTGTCCATCGGGACCGCGCTGGCATTGACCTTCTGTAGCCGGATGGCTATAGTATGTATAACATTTTATAGATTAGGAGAACCTCATGATCAAAGTAGGTATTAACGGTTTCGGCCGCATTGGCCGCATGGTATTCCGCGCCGCGGTAGCCAACTTCAGCAAGGACATTCAGATTGTAGGAATCAACGATCTTCTCGATCCCGATTACCTCGTCTACATGCTCAAGTATGACTCAGTCCATGGCCAGTTCAAGGGCGATGTAAAGCTCGAAGGTAACTTCATGGTCGTTAACGGCAATAAGATCCGCCTCACCGCCGAGATGGACCCTGCCAACCTCAAGTGGAACGAAGTGGGAGCCGATGTCGTTATCGAGTCCACCGGTTTCTTCCTTGATGACGAAACTGCACGCAAGCACATCACCGCCGGAGCCAAGAAGGTTATCCTTTCTGCTCCTTCCAAGGACGCAACTCCCATGTTCGTCTATGGCGTAAACCACATGGAATACAAGGGCCAGGACATTATCTCCAACGCTTCTTGCACCACCAACTGTCTCGCTCCCCTTGCCAAGGTTCTTAACGACAAGTTTGGAATCGTAAAGGGACTGATGACCACTGTACACGCAGCTACCGCAACCCAGAAGACCGTAGACGGCCCCTCCAAGAAGGACTGGCGCGGTGGACGTGGTATCCTCGAGAACATCATTCCTTCCTCTACCGGAGCTGCCAAGGCTGTTGGTAAGGTACTTCCCGTTCTTAACGGAAAGCTCACCGGAATGGCATTCCGCGTTCCCACCTCCGACGTATCCGTTGTTGACCTTACCTGCGTACTCGAGAAAGGCGCAACCATGGACGAAATCAAGAAGGCTATGAAGGACGCTGCAGAAGGCGACCTTAAGGGCGTTCTTAAGTATACCGAGGATGCTGTTGTTTCCACCGACTTCCGCGGTGAATCTTGCACCTCAATCTTCGATGCTACTGCCGGTATCTCCCTTGATGCTAACTTCGTCAAGGTTGTTTCCTGGTACGACAACGAATGGGGTTATTCCAACAAGGTATGCGAAATGGCTAAGGTCGTGGCGAAGTAATAAACACTTCGCTTGAATGGCATTATGCATAAGGGGTCCCGCAAGGGACCCTTTTTTTTATCCCGTAATCCTGCTTTCTTGACCATACCGCCCACACAAGTTATTCTGGAGACAAATACTGTGTTCGCCAAAGAGGTAGTTATGTCCAACATTGTTGTGGGAGTGATCGGGTTTGGAACGGTAGGTAAGGGTGTCGTCAAGATTTTATTACATGATCGCGCCATCCTTGAACAGCGCTCCGGATGTTCGATAGAACTAAAAAAGATAGTAGACCTGGATATCACCACCGATAGGGGCATCCCCCTTCCTTCGGGAATCCTTTCCACAGACATGGCTGACGTAATGAACGATCCGGCAATCAACGTGGTTGTGGAAGTGATGGGCGGAGAAAACGCCGCCAAGAAATGTATCGAAAGCGCCCTGAGCGCCGGAAAGAATGTAGTCACTTCAAATAAAGAGGTCATGGCAAAACATGGCCTTTACTTTACACGACTTGCGAAGGAACACCAGTGCACCATCCTTTACGAGGCGGCAGTTGGCGGCGGGATTCCAGTCCTTCACGCACTTCGCAATTCTCTGTCCGCTAATACCGTGGAAACTATCTATGGTATTGTTAACGGAACTACCAATTTTATCCTTTCCAAAATGACAGAGGATGGATCTGATTTTGATGAGACTCTCAAGGAAGCCCAAGCTCTAGGCTATGCCGAGGCTAATCCTAAAAATGATGTTGAAGGGTACGACGCGACGTATAAACTTGCCATCCTTGCCAGTCTCGCTTTTCGCACGCACGTCAATTATAACGATATTTATCGGGAAGGTATTACTGCCATTACCGCCGCAGACATAGCCGCAGCTCGTCAATTTGGCTATACCATAAAAATCTTGGCCATTGGTGTAAACCACCCTGATTCTCTTGAGCTTCGCGTTCACCCGGTGATGATAGATTCCTCGCATCCCTTGGCATCGGTACGGGATGCATTTAACGCGATCTTTATTAAGGGTTCAAGTCTGGGCGAATCAATGCTGTATGGACGGGGAGCGGGAGAGCTTCCTACCGCCTCTGCAGTCGTAGGGGATATTATGAACCTTGCCTTTACAAACACACCCGGTTTTGCCCGCGATACGGATTTTGCCCTTAATGAGCGAGCGGTAACCTCCATTAACGAATGCGTTACCAGTTTCTTTATACGCTGTATCGTCGATGACGCCCCTGGAGTCCTGGCGAGTATCGCGAACGTGTTTGGCAAAAACGAGGTAAGTATTCGCGCTCTGGAGCAAATTGACGGACGCGATAAAAGCGCCTCTATCACTATTATTACCCACCAGGTAAAAGAAGAGCGCATGCGAGCAGCCCTTAATGAAATTGAAGGGCTGCCCTGCGTTCAAAAGGTTGCTTCGGTAATCCGTGTAGGCCTTGGTGAAGAGCGAATATGACATACGATACAATCATCATCGGTAAGGGACCTGCGGGTATCTCGGCTGCTTTGTATCTAGTGCGCTCGGGCTATACCATTCTTGTTCTGGGCTCGTCTGTTGGCGCTCTTGAGCGTGCCGAAACGATCGAAAACTACTATGGCTTTCCTCAAGCGCTTTCCGGCTCCGACCTTGCTTCACGGGGAATCGCTCAGGCAGAGCGCCTTGGTGTGGAGATTCGAAGTGAGGAAGTGGTTCACCTTGGCATGGAAGAGCTCTGGTCGGTAAAAACGGATGCTGCCACGTATACGGCAAAAACGGTGTTACTGGCGACCGGTAAATCCCGCTCAACGCTTAAGGTACCCGGTTTTGAGGAGTATCGCGGCAAGGGCATCAGTTTTTGCGTTACCTGCGACGGGTTCCTCTATCGAGGCAAGACCCTTGCACTTCTTGGCGCAGGAGAGTATGCCGCAAACGAGTGGGCGGAACTGGGTGTCTTTACCCAAGACCGCATGGTGTTTACTAACGGAGCCGAAGTCACTGGCACCTTTCCCGCTGATACCCGTTTTATCACTCAAAAGATTACCGCCTTCACCGGGGCCGATACCGTCACGGGCATTACCACAGAAGACGGCACTACTCATCCGGTTCAGGGTGTTTTTGTTGCCCTGGGAACCGCCGGCGCAACAAGTTTTGCCGCAACCCTGGGGATTGAGCTTACGGGCACCGACATCGTCGTTGACAGTGAGTATATGACGAACATTCCAGGCATCTTTGCTGCAGGCGATTGTACCGGTGGTTTTTTACAGATTGCCAAGGCAGTTTCGGATGGTGCCCTCGCGGCTAAGGGCATACATGTATATCTTAAGAAGATATTTACATAACAACGGTTAATTGGTATATTTTGCACGATTTACTAGGAGGAATAGTATATGATCAAGACCATTAAGGATGTTGCGCTTACCGGAAAGCGCGTTATCATGCGCGTGGATTTCAATGTACCGATGAAGGATGGAGTTGTTCAGGACGACACCCGCATTACCGCAGCACTGCCATCCATCAAGTATATCCTCGAACAAAAACCCGCCTCTCTTGTTTTGATGAGTCACCTCGGAGATCCCGAAAAGGACGCCAAAAAGGCCCAGGAAAAAGCCGAGAAAGACGGCAAGAGCTTTGATAAGGCAAAGTTTATCGAAGGTAAAAACCGTATGAAAAACGTCGCAGCCTACCTTGAGTCAAAGCTTGGCACCAAGGTTGAGTTTGCTGATTCTTGTTTTGGTCAAAAAGCCCGGATTGATTCCCTTCCCGCCGGTGCTGTCCTGATGCTCGAAAACACCCGTTTCCATAAAGAAGAAACAGCCAAGGATACTGCGGCTCAGGAACCGCTTGCAAAAGAATTGGCA
>JAFGIM010000090.1 GCA_016929605.1 Spirochaetales bacterium
AGTGAATGATTATACGGATTCTTTTCATGAATCCGGATTCGTTGAGTTTACAGTGCCTTCAAAGCAATATTCCAAGAAAGAGTTCGGGAAAGAACTATATTGGATTAGGGCACGATTGCTTTCTGGAAGCTTTGAGTCACGCCCTAAGATATTATCGATTACCTTAAATTCTGTGTATGCACGAAATGTAACAACTTATAAGGGAGAAATCTTGGGATCGGGCACAGGTGCTCCTGGCCAATATTTCCTGCCTGCGCATAACCCCATACTCCCCGGATGTATCTTGTCCGTCAACGAGGGTTCTATCCCTCCTGCTAATGAGCTTGAGTCAATGAAATCAGACGGGATTATCGATCCATATATCGCAGAAGGCGACTCTATATGGGTTAGATATAAAGAAGTGGACAACTTTTATTCATCTGGTCCATTTTCCCGACACTATGTTGTTGACTATCAGGAAGGAAAGATTTATTTCGGGGATGGGCAGAGAGGTGTTAATCCACCTCGAATTAAGTTTAACATCAGACTTGACTCTTATTCAGTAGGGGGCGGTTCCGCGGGAAATGTCGCAGCTCACACCCTTAAAATATTAACCAAAAGTATTCCTTTTATTTCCGGTTGTAATAATCCTTTTCCGGCAGAGGGTGGAGCGGATATGGAATCCGTTGAAAACTTAAAGTCGCGCGCGGCCGGTGCCTTTAAGAGTTTGCAGCGTGCGGTTACCGTTGAGGACTTTGAATGGTTAGCCAGAGAGTCCTCGTCGTCGGTTGGAAGAGCTTATTGCCTGAAGAATAAGAATTTAAGGGGAGAGATTACGGTAATAGTTATCCCTGTAATGTTCCCCGGCTCAAGTTTTACAGATCGCCTTTTTCCATCGCGGGAACTATTACGTCGTGTTAAAGAATATCTTGAGGATAGAAAGCTCGTTGGAACAAAAATCAGCGTTCAAGGACCTTTGTACCGAACTTTTGATCTTACGGTAACTCTAGTAATAAAAAGCGATGTATTGGATTCAGAACGACTAAAAAAAGAAATAGAGTCTTCCCTTCGAGGGCATTTTCATCCTTTAGTTGGCAATCAGGGCAGTGGATGGGAGTTTGGGAAGATTATTACTTCCGGGGCGGTGTTTAAACAGTTGGAAAGGATCGAGGGAATTCTTTCGGTCGATGCAGTGGAAATATTCGATGTCGATGCTGGGGTGTCTGTTGAAAAGGTTGTTCTTAAAGACGATGAAATTCCTTTTTTGCGTGAAGTATTGCTTGAAAATCGAAAGGAGCAAGCATGAGTCAATATGCGGTATTGAGATACGCTTATGAATCATTTTTTGCACGGCTCGATCAATTTGCCCAAGAGTCAGGGTTGTTTACAACAATTGATTCTTCCGAAGGTATACCCAGAGTATCCCTTTCTGTGTGTGATATTTGTCAAATAGTACAAGATAAGAATGGTCAAAGGATTATCGTAGATGAAGTGCGCTACGAATTACCATCTATTGTTTCCATGAGCCTTGCGGTGGTAATAGAGGGATCGGGATATCCGGAAATTCTTGGAGCGTCAGGGGCGATTATCGCATATATGAAAGATAATCCAATCATCGAGGTTAAAGATCATAACTGGCATGGTAACGATATCGGGCGTGTTTATGTTGAGCCGTTTATCAGAAGTCCATCTGCCTCGTACAAAGTGTCAGGGATGCCATGCGTGGTGCTTGATTATCGATTGGAGGTTGGGATTAATTCGAATAAGGGTGAAGTATTTAAACGCGTAGAAAAACGAGATATCCGCTCGGAAATAATGCCAGACAAATAAAAGAAGAAACGCGCCGGTTTACCGGATTGCGAAACTATAAAAACCATAAAGGGGAAAGAAAGTGCCAACGTATCAAACACCAGGTGTGTATGTAGAGGAAATCGAAAGCGGGTCAAAACCAATTGAGGCTGGATCCACCAATATTGCCGGATTTCTCGGTATTGCGGAAAAGGGCCCGGTAAATGAGGCAACGCTGGTTACAAACTGGACGCAATACACCAAATTATTTGGCGGTATGCACTCCAATGGATGGCTTGGCCATGCTGTGTATCAATTTTTCCAAAACGGCGGAACCAAGGCATATATCAATAATCTTGCCGAAGCGCCCGCTAATGCGAGTGCTACAACTAGCGAGAGCGACGATGAGGCAAAAAAACCGGTTGAGATAAAGAATCCGGATAACATTGCTAAATTAATAATCGGCGTTGATGAAGGAGTCGGAAAGAAAACCGGTCTCTATTTATTTGATACGTTGCCCGATATCGCGCTTGTTTCCGCTCCTGGTGTAACTGATCCTGCTGCACAGGATGCCATACTCTCTCATTGCGAAAAAAACCGTTTTCGGTTCGCTGTTCTTGATTCGCCTGAAACACTTGAGAAGGGAATTGATACCATGCCGATGCCCCGTGATTCCATGATGGGTGCGTACTATTTCCCCTGGATCAAGATGTATGACGTGGTTGCCGATCAAAACGTGTATGCTCCCCCCTCTGGCGGGATGTGCGGAATTTATAGCAGGGTTGATGGAACACGTGGTGTTCATAAAGCCCCTGCAAACGAGATTTTCCGTACGGCTATCGGTTTGAAATATAGTTTGACCGATGCTGAGCAGGAACTACTTAATCCAAAGGGCATTAACTGTATCCGTGAGTTTCCTGGACGCGGTATACGCGCTTGGGGAGCGAGAACGATCAGTTCTAATCCCGAATGGCGTTATATTAACGTGCGCCGATTGTTTTGCATGGTTGAACAGGCAATTCAAAACGGAACGAACTGGGTTGTGTTTGAGCCAAACACCCGTGACCTCTGGAAAAAAATCACCAGAAACATTACTTCGTTTCTTTTAAACACCTGGAAATCCGGCGCTCTCTTTGGGGACACTCCGGAGGAAGCTTTTTATGTGCGGTGTGACGATGAGCTTAATCCGCCTGAATCTATTGATGCAGGATATGTTGTCATAGAGTTAGGGCTTGCTCCCGCAAAGCCCGCTGAATTTGTCGTGTTCAGGGTTTCGCAAAAAACCCTTGATAACGAATAAAGTAAAAGGCCTGTAAGGCCAAAAGGAGTGCACAATGGCTGAGTATTTGCCAACTACGAAGACCTATTTTAAGGTCGAGGTTGACGGGATCGATTATGGCAACTTCGTATCGATCGCCGGTTTGGGCGCGACCGCCGAGGTTTCCGACGATATGGGTGGTATGGACAAAAACCCACGAAAAGTTGTCGGAAAGGTTAAGTACGATACTGTTAAGATGGTTCGTAACGCCGATCCTCGGGACAAAGTACTTAAGGACTGGTGGAAATCGGTCGAACGGGGTAACCCCGAGGTTAAGTCTGTTTCCGTCGTCTTTATGGATCGTGATGGAACAAGCGAAATTCAGCGCAGGAACCTGTTTAATTGCGTTCCGTGCGGATGGTCCGTCTCCGATCTGAGCAGTACTGATAATGGCGTTATACAGGAGACCATATCCCTCGTGTATGAAAACGCTGAATGGGCCTAAGTTAGGCATTAACAGGAATTCAAGCCAAGGAGCGGGTAAGGTGAGTTCAACATTTCATAAGGCATTATCTCTTCCTCTTTTAATCGTTTTGGCGATTTTATTGCCTTGTCCGCTCCATTCGCTTGGAAAAAAAGATGGTGGGAACGAACCATCAGTTAAGGTTATTACCGAAATGCAAGATCGATATAATGCCTTACCTGTCACCGTTCCCGCTGTCGCCATGCTACCTACTGGCTATACCTCGGCGATTCCACTAGAGATTGTTTCAGACCTTGAACGTGAAATATATCGTCAAATGGTACTTAAGCGAATTGCGAAGCCTGTATTAATGAATAAGTGGCTATTTACGACCTTTGCCAAAAAAAAGGCAGATAATCCATTCGCTGTATTCCGTGCAATAAGTGCCGAACAATATGTTGTTCCCGTTCAATTGATGTGTAAACCATATTTATTTAAAAACGGTGATTTATATGGTATTCGTTTGGCGTTTTATCAAATTAGTGAAGAATACTATCCCGTTGAGACCTTCCGTCTTTTTCTCTCTCCGAACGACATTCCGCGGATTGTTACCTCTTGTCTTGAGGAATTTTCGGCTCGTAAAAAAACTCCCGTGGTCACTTCTTTAAAAAAGAAGATTCTTGTAGAAGATTTTAGGATTGAATTTAGAAAGCTCATTGAGTTGGAAAGCGGTGAGTTTGAATATATTGTCGCCCCGTTTATTCATCAAGATGATGTTACCCTACGGCAAGGCGATGAGTACTTTAGCCTGCTTTGTGCGTATGTCTTTTCATCAACAGAGTTTTACGCATCAGTATTAGCGCCGGACTTTACTGATATTGCCTACACAAGCGGGATTTCAACCCAAAACGCAGATTATATTATACGAGGTCGCGTACAGCTTTCCGATCAAATGTGTATCATGTATGTTGATCTGGTCGAAGCAAAAAGTGGTACAAAGGTTATTGCCATTAGGCAACCAATACCAAATTATAATTTACAGACTCTTTGGAATACGTTTCGGAAAATCTCATCATACATCACTGAGAAAATATTCACACGAGAATCTTTTGGCGTTGTGAGTAATATATCCTCTTTTGGGAAGTCCTTTTATACAAAAGGCGTATTCATTGGCTGGGATGAGGTGAAGGATTACGTATTCCCAAAGGGCGTTATTGCCATCGAGACAGGGTCTTTCTGTAAACCCCTTGACGATGCAAAGCCAACTTTAGAAGAAGAGGAGCGACAAAAAAAAAGTAAAAACAAAGTTGATGAAACGGTTCCCTCTGTTAGAATATTTTATCCGTTCTATGACGCTGAATATCGCCTTTTTGTTGACAGGGAAGGTGAGTACGTTTGGAATTTACTTAATAAATAGGAGCATTTATGCGAGTGGGTCTTTCTTTAGCGGTAATATGCTTGTTTCTGAGTGCGTGCTCAACACCTCCACCAGTAATTGAGGATCCTCTTGTATTAATGGAAATAGCCCCGTTGCCCAGGACTGTGGTAATTAAACAAGTTGTGGAATATGAACCCGTGTATTCAACGCTTAAAATAATCGAGGTTTCCGAGGTTAACGGAATACAAAAATTCTTTTTAGTTAAAATCGGAAGCGATCGGACAGGGATTTCCGTTGGTGTAAGGGGAGAAATTGCCGATGACCAGGAATTCAAAAAGATAATAGGATCATTTA
>JAFGIM010000011.1 GCA_016929605.1 Spirochaetales bacterium
CGGTCAACATGGTGGTTTCGCGGGTTATGTTGTTCTCGTAGGTATTTACCGGTCCACCCTTGATCGTTCTAAATCCAAATTGTTCTGTCTGGATGGTCTTGGTCGGAACGTTATAACTGCGATCGACACCAAAGGGTATCTTGAAATGTAATCCTGGTCCAACCGTGGTGCGGTACTTGCCAAAGCGGGTAATAACCGCGTCTTCGGTTTGATCAACGATAAAAAAACCGGTTGCGGCAAGTATCAGGGCAACAATAACCGCGAAACCAAGCATTACCAGCGAGGGCGTTACTTTTTTCCCGGGGAATACCGGGCCAGCGTCATTACTCATCAGAACCTCCTGAAGGTGCTTCTAATGTAGCCTTTATCGCCGAGAGGGGCAAGTTTCTCTTGAATAATTCGTGTGAAACATCTATAGTACAACTATGATATTTCCATTAGAACAGCTCGTCGAGTTTACGGGCAATGTATACGAAATTACCTGTGCCTCTATTCGTAGAGCATACCAGCTTTCCATGGTCAGGGATTCATCTATCGATGAAAATGACGGCAAGGTCGTCTCTCTGGCCGCCCGTCAGGTCTTTACCAAGACGGTTGACTATCAAATCGAAAATAACTGATTCATAGCACCATGGGCCAACGCTCGGCACAACCGGTTCTGATTATCTTTGGCGCTACTGCCTCCGGGAAATCAGACCTTGCCGAGTATCTTTTTGATACGGCGGGCCCTCTTTCTGGATGTGCCGGTATCATCAGCGCAGATTCCATGCAGGTGTATCGCGGGATGGATATTGGCACTGCCAAGCCATCTGTTGATCTTCGCGCCCGTATACCTCATTTTTTAATCGATATTCGTAATCCTGACGAAGGTTTTGGCGCAGGGGACTTTGTTGCCTGTGCCGATTCTGCATGTCTTGACCTGTATAATCAGGGCCGTCTTCCCGTACTCCTTGGCGGAACCGGTTTCTATCTGAGGCATTTTATCCTGGGTCTTCCCGAAACCCCTCCATCAGATGCGGCTATCCGTGCATCACTGAAGGAACAATGTCAGAGAAGGGGGCTTGAGGAGATGCGATCGCTTCTCTTGCAAGTAGACCCCGACAGTGCCAAACGGATTCATCAAAATGACGAGTATAGAATTCTGAGGGCCCTTGAGGTCTATCAAAGCTCTTCGCGACCCCTGTCCAGTTATCGACTCCCTTCGCTTCCCAGACCACAGTATCGATTTTTAATCCTGGCCCTCACACGCCCTCGGGATGAGCTATTTACCCGCATCGACCAGCGCGTAGACTCCATGATAGCGCAGGGGCTTGTCGACGAGGTAGAAGCTCTGGTGGAAAGCGGATATTCGCCTGCTGACCCCGGATTGCGGGCAATCGGGTATAGCGAATTCTTTGTGCATGGTTCTCTGGATCGCGATATTCAGGCGGTAGCTAGCCGGATAAAAAGCAACACCCGAAAGTATGCAAAACGGCAGGAAACGTACCTTGCTTCAATTCCTTCGGTGGTTCCGGTATATCCGGGATCCGAGGCCTCGATTGCATCGCAGATTAAGGAGTTTTTGCGCCCCTTGACCTGATTTCCGATAACGTGCATAATTCTACCACTTAATCGATAAGGAGTGCCGACGTGCCCTGCGGAAAAAAACGAAAACGCCAGAAAATCGCCACGCATAAGCGGAAGAAAAAACTCAGAAGAAACCGGCACAAGAAGAAATAATCTACTACCGGGCTTATTGCCGGGGAGGTTTCTTTATCAGGGGTATTGGCAGTCCGGTGTACCGGTCAGCCAGTCCTCGCGGAGCGCAAGCGAAAGGTAAGACCGTAAACACTTTGTTTACGGTCTTTTTTTTTCTACTTCGCTATGGTATAGTTTTTTCCATGAATCGATCCCTCCTGGCAGCTATATCGTCGCCGGAAGACCTTAAGGCCCTTCCTTCCCGGGACATCCCCCTTCTTTCACAGGAAATTCGCAAGAAAATTATTGAAGTGGTTGGGGCAAACGGCGGGCACCTGGCAAGTAATCTGGGTGTGGTAGAACTGACCCTTGCTCTTCATCGTGTGTTTTCCAGTCCTGACGATTTGATTGTATGGGATGTTGGCCATCAATGTTATACCCATAAGCTTATTACCGGCCGCAATGACCGATTTTCGGGTATTCGCAAAAAAGATGGTATATCAGGCTTTCCCAAACGGGAAGAAAGCGAGCATGACCCCTTTAACACCGGTCATTCTTCTACCTCTATATCGGCCGCCCTTGGAATACTGCTTGCTCGCAGACAGCGGGGCGAAAAAGGGAAGGTCATTGCCGTTATTGGCGATGGTGCCTTAACCGGCGGAATGGCCTTTGAAGCGCTGTTACAGGCTGGTCAGGGTGGTAACGATCTAATCGTCATTCTTAACGATAACAAGATGTCTATCAGCCGTAACACCGGAGCTCTTTCGGAGTATTTAAGCCGGCTAACTATGGGAGCCAATTACCAGCGTTTTAGACGAAGTATCGATCGTGCAGTCCGCGTTGTTCCCTTTGTGGGTGAATCGTTAACCCGGGTAATTTTCAGGATTAAACGCGGTCTTAAGGGTTTGCTCTTTAAAGATAATCTTTTTGTTGACCTTGGGTTTGAATATGTTGGACCTCTTAATGGGCATAATGTAGAGGAGCTGGAAAAGGTTCTCCGTAATGTTCGTGCGCTCCACGGTCCTGTGGTGGTTCATGTCCTGACTCAAAAGGGAAGAGGATATCAGCTTGCCGAGCTTGATCCGTCAACTTTTCATGGTATTGGCCCCTTTTGTATCAGTGATGGTAAGGTAGAAAAATTCGACACCACCAGTTTTACCGAAGCTTTTTCCCGAAGTATGGTCGCTCTGGCCGCAGATAATCCCAAGCTGGTAGCGATTACCGCTGCCATGGCAAAGGGTACTGGACTTGCTCCCTTTCAACATCGCTATCCCGACCGCTTCTATGATGTGGGCATAGCTGAACAACATGCTCTTACATTTGCCGCCGGACTCGCCAGTGCGGGAATGAAACCGGTTGTTGCCATATATAGCACTTTTATTCAGCGGGCTATAGACCAGATAATTCATGATGTGGCCTTGCAACGGCTTGGAGTAGTTATTGCCCTGGATAGAGCCGGAGCTGTTCCTGATGACGGAGAGACTCATCAGGGACTCTACGATATCGCCTTGCTCAGACCGATTCCCTCGCTTTCGATTCTTACACCAGCTTCGGTTGTAGAGATGGAAGCGATGCTAAGCTGGGCGGTCAGTCAGGACACCCCGGTGGCAATACGATATCCCAAGGCTGCCTGTCCTACCGAGGAAGAATCTTTTTTTCTTCCACTGGAAGTCGGCCGTGGCGTATTTACCCATAGGGATGGCTCGGATACTGTCCTGGTGTGCACCGGAGGGATGTATCCTGAGGTGCACGAAGCTGCTACGATTCTCGCTCGTAAGGGTGTGCCTGTAGATGTGTATCATCTTCGTTATGTAAAACCAATCGATGAAGCGTATTTTCTTTCCGCAATGGAAGGGTATAGACGAATTGTGTTTGTCGAAGACGGGGTAGAAACAGGTGGCGTCTGTCAGTGGCTGGAAAGCCGTGTTATCAAGCTCGATCCATCACTCGACACTCATATTCTCGCTTTTGACGAGTTGTTTTATCCGCAGGGCACCCGTTCGGAAATAATTGCTTCTGCAGGTTTATCAGGCGCACATATTGCTGACTGTGTACAGAATCTTAGAGCCCGTCAATCTGCAGGTTCTCCTTCATGAGCGTATCAATTCCTCTTTCCGGGTCCGCGGTTCTTAAAACGGATCTTGATGCCCTGGTTATGGGTATTGTAAACGCAACCGACGATTCTTTTTGGCAGGGAAGTCGCTTCCCGTCCACCTCGCAGGGGGTAGACCTTGCCCTTCGCATGGTGGAAGAAGGGGCTGATATACTCGACATTGGCGCTGAATCGACCAGGCCCGGCGCCCCGTATGTGAGCGCCGAACAGGAAATTGAGCGGCTTATCCCCCTTATTCAGGGTATTCGCTCATCGAGTAGTGTTCCCATCTCGATTGATACCCGAAAGGCCAAGGTGTTTTCCGCTGCCCTGGAAGCGGGTGCGGATATGCTCAATGATGTATCCGCCCTGGAAGATGATGAGGAATTAGCGCCACTGGCAGCCCGATCTGGTGTTCCGGTTGTTCTTATGCATAAAAAAGGAAATCCCGCGACTATGCAAGACAGTCCTTCGTATACTGATGTCGTTAAGGAGGTCTCGCAGTATCTTCTTGGCCGCGCGCGCCGGGCCATTGAAGCGGGGATTCACAAGGATCGCATTATTTTTGATCCGGGAATCGGCTTTGGTAAACGACTTGAAGACAATCGTGCGCTCATTTCAGGCCTTGCGGAAATCGTCCAGTGCGGATACCCTGTACTTATGGCCCTGTCGCGAAAAAGTTGCATTGGAGCGTTTACTGGCAGGGATGTTGCAGACCGTTTAGCGGGAACTGTTGTCGCCAATGTGCTGTCTGTTCAACAAGGCGCAAAGCTCTTACGCGTTCATGATGTGCGCGAAACTATAGACATGCTAAAAGTGTATCGGGAGATCTCTGGCAGTGGAATTCATTAAGAAAATCGCGCTCTTTTACGCCGTAATTCAACCCTTTCTGGATATCTCCATCCTTGCCTTTCTTTTATATGTTTCGTATGGGATTCTGGTTAAAACACAGGCTGTTCAGCTACTAAAAGGCGCGGTGTCCCTGCTTATCATCTATGCCCTTGCCTTTATTCTTAAATTAAACACGCTACTGTGGCTGTTAAATATTCTTGCTCCGGGATTACTCATCGGTGTGGCGATTGTGTTTCAACCCGAGCTTAGAAAAATCTTTCTCAAGATCGGTCAAAGCGATTGGTTGCGTATCGGTAAACGATCCAAGCACAGTCATCTTGATTCTGTTCTTACCGCGGCCGACATCTTGTCCAATCATCGCAGGGGAATGCTTGCCGTGCTAACCCGGCATAACAACCTTCGCGACATAGTAGAAACGGGCAATCGATTGAATGCGGACTTGTCTTCAAGCCTTTTGGTAACGATATTCGGGCACGATACTCCGCTTCATGATGGAGCGGTAATCATTCAGGGTGGCAGGATTATTGCAGCTGGATGTTTTTTACCCCTTTCCGAACAACAGGATATACGAAAAACGTTTGGAACGCGACATCGTGCAGCCTTGGGTCTTTCTGAAGAAACAGACGCGGTAATCCTTATCGTATCCGAGGAAACTGGTGCAATCAGCCTCGCCTATGATTCAAAGCTATATTATGATCTATCTTCCGCGGAGATTACCCGCCAGTTGGAAGGTCTGCTTGAATTGGGTAGTGAAACAGCCGGAGGAGGGGACCAGGGAAATGAAAGCAAAGATTTTGATTGATCGTATCCTGGATAACTGGCCGGCAAAGATTGTATGTCTGACTCTTTCTCTATTGCTCTTTATGTTTTACCGTATGAGTACACTCGAGAAACGGTATTTTTCTCTTCCCTTGACTATTCAGGGTACCGGCGATCTGGTCCCTTCGGTTCATTATCCACAAACGATCAAAGTAAGTATTCGCGGAGAAAAAGACTTGATTTATCCAGTTCAGGAATCGGATATCGAAGTCTATCTTGATCTATCGGACATTACTCGCGAAGGGGACTATCGCATTCCCGTAAAAAGCAGGTTTTCTGCTTCTTTTCTTGATGCTGACCTTTTTGAAATAAGCCTTGAACCCTTCGAGGTACCCTTAAAGCTTGAGCATCGGGTAGTAAAAAAGGTTCCGGTCACTCCTTCGTTTAAGGGATATCCAGAGCCGGGATACGAGATGACCGGATATGTGCTCAGTCCACAAACTATCGAGATCTCTGGTCCCAGAACGATAATCGACAAGATTACCGAGATGACAACTACTCAGATAGATATTTCCGGCAGAAGCGCTGGTTTGGATGGGCAGGTGAGTTTACTCAGAAACAGTAAGCTCGTAGCAGTATCGGGTTCCGCTTCGGTTGAATACAGAGTGACGATTCGGGAAGCGACCCTTATTCGTTCCTTTGAAGACGTGCCAGTTTTTTTTGACAATCTTGATCCTGCTTTTGAAATTGTTGGCGAGGATATAACGGGCGCTCTTACGCTCAAGGGCGGGCAAAACGATCTTGCTGGCTGGGAATTACCGGGAAATGCCTTGTTGGTATCTTGCGAACATGTGACATCCGCAGGGGTGTATACCTTGCCAGTGCAAACGACGATAGGAAGTCCTTTTGCCGTTATATCGTTTGAGCCACAGGATGTGCAGCTTACCGTACGGGAGAGGCGTTGATGATACTGGGAATCGGTTTAGATGTCGTCCATGTCCATCGTCTTGAGCGGTGGAGGGACACGCCTGGTTTACTCGAACGCTTCTTTCATCCGGAGGAGCTCAAAGCTGCCATGAGTCGCGGAAGTACCGCAATGCTTTCTCTGGCTGCTCGTTTTGCCGCGAAGGAAGCCTTTGGCAAGGCAATCGGAACCGGTCTTTCCGGTATAACGCTTAAGAACATCTTGGTGCTCAACAATCATAACGGTAAGCCCTGTATGGAGCTTTTTGGAAACGCGCTGGAGGCCTTACACGCTGCCGGTGGCGACATTATTCATTTGAGTTTAACCCATGAACGGGACAATGCTCTGGCTATGGTGGTAATAGAAGGAGAAGCACATGACGAATAAAACCGAGAAAACTGCCTCTTTAACCTTTTATTCCAAGGATCAAACTGAATGTCCCATCTGTAATGCGCGCTTTAAACGTGAAGAGCTTAAATCCGGTGGGGGAAGGATGATCGCCGGATCACTGACTGACGAATTGCGCCGGTTATACGAGGCCTCGTCAAAGTTCGGCGAGATTCATCCTTTGGTATACACGATGACAGTGTGTCCCAAGTGTCACTATTCTGCCTTTCCACAAGATTTTTGTATTCTTGATAAAGAAAGTCTTGCCCGTATTTACGAGAATATGCAAAGCAGGTATGAGTCGGTCAAGCGCCTTTTTTCTCGCGTCAGCTTTACGGGAACCAGAACCCTGGCCGAGGGGGCTGCTTCTTACTATCTTGCGATTCTCTGTTATGAAAGTGTTGGTCCTAAATTTTCTCCTACCATAAAGCAGGGTGTGTGTGCGCTTCGGGCTGCCTGGCTTTTTTCTGACTTGGGTACAAAGTATCCGGAAGAAAACTATACCTATGTATCTGATCTTTTATATCATAAGGCGCTGTTCTTTTATCGTCGCGCGATAGAGTTGGAAACCACTGGTAAGGAAATGATCTCTAACCTTAAAAGCTTTGGCCCCGATCTTGATAAGAACTATGGCTATGACGGAGTGTTGTATCTTACCGCATTGCTTGAGTATAAGTATGGCTCCCGGACAAATCCGGAAAAAAGAGTTGAATTATTATCCTATCAGAGGCGCTCTCTTGCCAAGATGTTCGGTTTGGGAAGATCTTCAAAAAACAAGCCGGGCCCGCTTTTGGAACATGCCCGCAATTTGTATGACAACATAGTAGTGGAACTTAATGACAATGGCGATGAAGAGGAAGAATGAATCGGAAGCTTTGAGAAACATCCTGCTAATAATCTCGTACGACGGAAGCCGGTTTCACGGTTGGCAAGCCCAACCGGTGCGTGGCTGCGAAGAAGATCGTACGGTACAGGGTGTTATCGAGTCGGCCCTGGCCAAGATGCACGGACATAGGGTTCCCTTAATTGGCTCAGGCAGAACTGATTCAGGTGTTCATGCAGTCGGGCAGGCCGCGAATTTTTATACCGATATCGCCTCCATACCGGAAGACCGTTTTGTTCCCGCGCTCAACTCTTTGTTGCCTCGGGACGTTCGAATACTCTCATCCCGATCAGTACACCCAGATTTTAATGCTCGCTTTAGTGCACGGGGAAGGACCTATCGGTACTTTCTCAATTGTGCCCTCACTCCCTTTGCCCACGAGATACCCTATTCCTGGCATATCGGCCGCAGGCCCGATCTTGTAACGCTTAACCGTATGGCCGCATACCTGTGTGGAGAAATTGACTTTACCACCTTTACCGCAGCAGGCGATCAAAGCCCAAGTCGCTGTCGGTATATGTACGGGGCCAGTTTTTTCCCCGAAGGGAACAAGGTCGTTTTTGAGATTTCTGCCAATGCTTTTTTATGGAAAATGGTCAGATCGCTCACCGGGACCCTGTTGCATCTTGAAAAAAGCGGAGCCGCTCCCGAAGTGTTCAAACAAATTCTTGATGAGCGAAACCGCTCTCTGGCAGGTCCGACGGCGCCGGCGGAAGGCCTTTTTTTGTGGCATGTACGCTACGATAGTCTTTAACGCGTTTGTATTCCTGCTACAGCAGGCTCTGGGGGTCAACGTCAATTTCGGTATAGAGGTTTGCCGGGCTTTTATACCCGTCTCTAAAACTCCGTACCGCCGCAATCAAGGTAGACAGTTTTTCTCCCTTAAGAATCAGCTGATGTCGGAAATTGCCGGAGATAATCGAGAGCGGGCATTCTGATGGCCCTAGAAGGATATCTTGTTCGCCAAGAAGCGGCTGTAATAAAGCGGCGGCAGCGCTTGCGCTTTCTTCTGCAATCTTTTTGTCCTTGCTTCTAAACACCAGGCGAAGGAGTCGGCTAAAGGGAGGAAAACCGAGTTCGGCTCGTTGAGAGAGTTCATGGGTATAAAAACCTTCTATGTCCCCACGCCGGGCGTATTCTATGGCAGGGCTTTTTGGATTCCAGGTTTGAATAATAACCTCGCCGTCAGGAAAAAACCTTCCCGCTCGTCCGGCAACCTGGGTTATCAGAGAAAAGGTTCTTTCGGCAGCCCTGAAGTCAGGCATATGGAGTCCGGTATCGGCTAAGGCTATACCGACCAACCTGACTCCCGGAAAATTAAGACCCTTGGCAACCATTTGTGTTCCAAGCAAAATATCGGTTGTTCCCTCCCTGAAATGCTCAATCGTGTCTTTAACACCGTCTTTACCTGCCTCGCTCATACTGTCGGTGTCTATTCGCACAATAGTGTAATCTGGAAAGGTTTTCCGTACCTCTTCTTCAACAAACTCGGTGCCAAAGCCGGCATATGCGGTATCAAGGGATCCACAGGAAGGACAGCTTCCCGGGGGAGGAACTTGCCATCCACAATAATGACATTTCATAACCGATATACTTCGATGCAGGGTGAGCGGTACCGAGCAGTTCTTGCACATCAGCTCATAGCCACAGGTTTTACAGCGATAAAAATGAGTGAAGCCACGTCTATTTAAAAAGAGAATAGTCTGTCTTCCGCTTTGTTTGGCTGTTCTGATTGCCTCAATAAGCTCTGGCGACAGCGGTCCGTTCGAGTTCGATAGATCCACTACGGACAAACGAGGCTCCGCTCCTCCTGCGAGGCGTTTCGTCAGTCGGCAGGAGACAAGGGCACCGCTGCGAATTTGATACCAGGCTTCCAGAGAGGGTGTTGCGCTTCCCATTACCAATGTCGCGCCGGTTACGGTAGCTCGTCTCATTGCAACCGTTCGTGCATGGTATCGCGGCGTTGTTCCAGACTTATATGAACCGTCGTGCTCTTCGTCTATTATGATTAGTCCAAGGTTTTTAACCGGTGCAAAGACGGCGCTTCGGGCCCCGATAACAATTCTGGCATCTCCGCGGAGAATGCGCATCCATTCCCCCAGTTTTTTTGAGCCTGATAAGCCAGAGTGGAGGACTGCGGCCTGGGTGCCAAAGCGATTGACTACCGCCTCAACTACTTGATGTGTCAAAGCGATTTCCGGCACCAGATACAATATGTCCTTCCCTTGATTCAGGATGTGCTCTGCGGCTTGTAAAAAGACTTCTGTTTTCCCTGAACCGGTTACCCCCCAAAGGTACACGCTCTTTGGCCGCGATTCTCCGGTAATGGTGTCTATAGCGGCGATTTGCTCTTCGGAAAGCGCATGGCGGACAGGGGAGAAATCACTGTCGTCAATGCCGACAGGCACGCCTCCTGTTTCTCTGCGTCCTGAAGGAATTATTGCAGAAAGCGCTTCCCCTACTGAACAAAGGTAAAAAGAGGAAATCCAACGGGCCAGGTCAATATGATCAGGCCCAAACACGGCTTCCTTGTCGATTATCCTTCTGATTTCCTTGATATTCTTGGGATCTATTGCACAACCCTCATCGAGGGATTCGCTTTCTGCGATGACGAACCCGGTCGTACGTCGATTGCCCAGATACACTTCAACCCGCTTGCCAAGCAGCAACCCGGTTTCTCCTTCCATCGTACGGTAGGTAAAGGATTGATTGAGCGGGAGGTTAAACACAACGGAAAGATACATCACAAGTCCTACACAGCGGGATCGGGATGGCCAGGTGATTCAAGGATTTTTTTTAATCCTTTTAAGTCTTCCCATGCAGGTCGTTTGAGCTGTTCATCGAGCAACAGGTCCCGGGGATGAAAGGTTACTACTACGGGAAGCCCTTGGTAATACAGGGCCTTGTTTCGCAGGGTATCAATCGATTGTTGTGTGTGTAAAAGCTCCGAAAGGGCAGCTTCTCCAAGGACTAAAAGAACCGAGGGCGCGCTTAGGGCAAGTTCAAGATCAAACCAGGGACGACAGAAATGAGGCGATCCATGGTAACAGCGTGTCATGGCCGTAAGGCGGGTGTTATCCGAAAGGGAAAGGGATATCGCCGCAAGCATTTTTTCCAGAAGGGCTTTTTGTGGAGGGGTGAATAATTGATTCGTGGAAGAATCTTGAACTGGAGCATCGGTTACAACGAGTACTCGCGGAGCGGGACTTCCTTCTCCTTCGCGAAGTTCACTTGTGTGTTGTGCTGTCGCGCACAGCTCGCATACAGTAACAGCCTGGGACAAGCCTTCAAGATCGTGAATCTCGTTAGCGGGATGAATAAGGTCATCGGTAAATCCTGGAGAAGGACGAAAGGAGCGCTTGCCATCGCTTAGATGACACAGGGCGGTTTCAAGGAGGCTATACAGGATATCTTTTTGCTCGGCATTCACACTGCAGAGGATATCCTATGGCTCCTTTTTTGGCAACCGAGATGCCTTATACCAAGGCGATTCTCCGATGTAATTCATCTTCGTCAAGTTGATGGGGCCATGAGTCCAAAACTGCCTGATAAAAGGCTACGGTTCGCTTGGTATGTGTTTCAATCGAGAATCGTTTGGCAATGTCCGCGCTTGCCTTGCCAAAGGCTTCTCTGGCATCCCGATCGTCAATCAGAGAAAGGGTAAGCTGCTTCATCTGTTGATCACTTTGGGCAAGATAGCCGTTTTCCCCGGGGAATACGGTATCAAGATAACTTTCATCCTGGCGGGCAACGATGGGCAGGGAGGATATAAGAGCTTCCAGGATCGTCATGGAATGCATCTCCGACAGGGAGGCAGTAAAAAAGATGTCGCTCATACCATAATAGGTATGCAAATCCGTCCAATTAACAAAACCGGTAAAGATAATGCGGTGGTCAAGTCGAGCCTTTTGCACGATCTTTCTCATATGTTCCAGGGCGGGACCTGAGCCGACAAACAGGGCCTTAACGCCATCGCGTTCATTGACGATGTCCATGGCAATTTCAAGGAGTTCAAGCACCCGCTTTTCTTCCCCGATTCTGCCAACGAACAGCAGTACCGTTTCTGTTTCGCTAATCCCCCAATTCTTCCTCATTGCCTGCAAGGCGTCTGTTGAATCAGAGTTACCGTTAAAGGCCTCTGTATCCACTGCATTGGGAATTACTGCCGAAGGGATATGGGGAAGCATATGTTCACGTTTAAAGTATTCGCGAGCCTTACTGGAGACATTGATAAAGGCATAAAATTTCTTGTACAAGCGTTTTACGATTTTACGGATGGCTTTTACCGGGATAAGGCGAGCCATGGGCACATAATAGTCGTAAAAGTCTTCCCACATGGTATGGGTTGTCGCTATGGTTGGAATATGGAGGGCACGGCCAAGACTTTTTGCCGCATGGGCAATATAAAACTCGGTATGGCTATGGATAATTTCGATCTGATGTTCACGAAGAAAGCGCATGATTTTACGCTTTTGCGGAAAGCCGATAAATTGATCGGTCCCCAGTCCCAGGGGTATAGACCGTGCACGAAAGATACACGGATCATCTTCCCTCGTTTTTCGCTCGCCAGGGGTCGTTTCCACTGTAACGATTACCACATGGTGGCCCATGGATTCCAGGGCTTTGCGGAGTTGGAGTATGACGGTAACAACCCCACTTTTTGTCGGGATGTAGCTGTCTGAAAACAGGGCTATATTCATGAAAAAGAGTATATCTGCGCCATAGTCCTTTGTAAACTCGTTTTGGATAATCGAAAAAATCTTTCTTGTTTCCCCGTCATCCTCCGGTTATACTCATGTGTATATATGAAGCAACGTATAGCCTTTCTGTACCTTAATACCGGCGGCGGCCATGTAGCCCCTGCGCGGGCCCTTTCGAGCGGTCTTGCCGAGCGCTATCCAGAAACCGACGAAACCCATCTTTTTAACGGTTTTTCCCAGAAAATGCGGGTGTGTCGCTTCTTTTTTGAAGATGGATATCAGATATCATCTAATTATTTTGAAGCATCCTATGTCCTTTTTTACCGGATGACCGAAATACCACAGGCAATACGGTTTGGCAATTATTTCGTATCAATTCATGGGGAACATCACCTGGCCCGCTTCTTTAGGGAAAAGCAGATTACCAAGGTTGTCTGCCTGCATGAGATTCTGTTGATAATCGCGCGTAAGGCCCTTGCACGGGTTAATCCCGACGCATCTTTTATCACGTTGGTAACGGACCCCTTTACCGCCCATGGCCTTTGGTTTTATGTAAAGGATACCGAACTGGTTGTTTTTTCGCAGAAACTCAGGAAGGAGGCCATAGAAAAACATGGCTTTGTGCCACAGCGGGTGCATACCTTTCCCTTTATACTTAATCCTGCCTTTGATCGAGTATATACCGACGAGGAAAAAAGAGCGGTTCGTTCGCGTCTGGGTATAGCAGAAGATCAAAAGGTACTCCTTATTGCCGGAGGAGGGGAAGGTCTTAAAAGCGCCGATCGTATTGTTGCCCACTATCTCAGGGACAAATCCTATCGTTCGCGAAACGAGGTTCTGTTAGTGGTGTGTGGACGAAATCGCTTACTCAAGATGCAGGTTCAGTTTATGGCCGACCGTTCCCGTTCAAAAGCGGTACGGGTTTTTGGCTTTGTTTCCTTTATGCCCGATTTACTGAATATCGCCGATTGTGTCATTACCAAGGGAGGAGCATCCACGGTGATGGAGGTTCTTGCGGTTGGCAAACCGGTTATTTTTTCCACCTTTATCCGGGGACAGGAGCTGGGAAACGTCCTGTATGTAGTTACCAATGGGGCAGGCTGGTATCTTAAAAAACCCAAAGAAATTCTTGGCCAAGCACGAGCTGTGCTTGATAATCCGGAACTTGCAACTCGCATTCGCCAGAATATTGCCCGTCTGGGAGTAAGAAACGGACTGTATGACGTGATGCGTTTTATCCATGAATGGAAGCAATAAAGGCTCTTGAGAGATAGAACTAAACTCGGTTATAGTAACATAACTTTTTTACACCCCAGCGCAGGATGGTTTACATGAAGCGATATCAGGTTCTCATCGTTATTCTCCTTTTTGCCTCCTTTTCCCTGTCTGCCCAGGTAGCCTGCGATCCGGAAGATTTTCTCTATCAGGATATAAGCATATGGCAAACCATGGGTATCATTCGCCCCCTGCCTGCTGCCAGGCCATATCCCCTTCAACTTATTAAGGGCATCCTCTCCGATGTTATCGAACGTGGGGATGGGGAGCAAAGGCGAATTGCCGAAGCCCATCACCGCCGCATCTTTGGCCGGACCTATACTATTGGGGGAAAGTCTGGTGCAGCTATGGAAACCTATCATGGCTATAAGCAGCTTGACCTTGGTCTTGCCTTTGATGCAAACGTACTTTTTACCGATTGGGTGTCTTTAAGCGCCTCGGCGGACTTGTGGGCTACCAATAAGATTACCGTGGACGAGATTGCGCCCATAGGCGAGGGGTATCGACGGGATATTGTTGAAGATAATGCCAAGGTAGGCCCTATGTGGATCCTTCCGGCAATAAATTCGTCGGTAGCCTTGGGTACTGACGAATATTATCTTAACGCCGGCTTAATGCGCGGGTCTTGGGGTCCGTATTATGATAATGGGGTAATCTACGGCCCGCAGGCCCTGCATAGCGGACAATTTAATTTTGC
>JAFGIM010000091.1 GCA_016929605.1 Spirochaetales bacterium
ATTGTCGCGGGGCACAAAGTGAATCATCTGTGTCCCCAGTTTATCCGCAAGCGCCATGATCAATTCGTCCTCGCGGTCAGTCTTTCGACTGTTACAAATCAATCCGCCAAGGCGTACGGTACCCGCTTCGGCAAACTTCATGATTCCCTTGCAGATATTGTTTGCGGCATACATTGCCATCATCTCGCCGGAGCAGACGATATAAATCTCTTCGGCCTTGCCATCGCGGATGGGCATTGCAAATCCGCCACAGACAACGTCACCAAGAACGTCGTAAAACGTGTAGTCGAGCTTGTACTTCTCGTCGAAGGCCCCTAGCTGCTCCAGTAAGTTGATTGAGGTAATGATGCCTCGACCCGCGCATCCTACTCCCGGCTCGGGTCCACCTGACTCGACGCAGCGGGTTCCCTTAAAGCCCGCCTTTACAACGTCTTCAAGATCAAGATCCTCTCCCTCTTCACGTAAGGTATCGAGGACAGTCTTTTGCGAAAGTCCTCCCAAAAGAAGCCGTGTTGAGTCAGCTTTGGGGTCGCATCCGACGACTATGACATTTCGTCCCATTTCAGCGAGTGCGGCGACGGTGTTCTGCGTCGTTGTGGATTTACCGATACCGCCTTTTCCGTAAATTGCTATCTTGCGCATGTTCCTCTCCTGGAGGTGGTTTTCGGCGTATGCCTTTTGTGCGTTTGCCGATACCCTACTATTGCAAGGAGCGTGCCAATCATCGCTAATTATTCTATTTCTATGTACAGGAAGGAATTAACGTGGGATAGAAAGAAAGTCCGGGCCGGCAATCTTACGTAGATGTCATTTAAGAGTCTGCCAAGCTACATTTACGTATTGTTATATTCAGGATATACTCGTGCTTCGGGAGGAACTACAAATGCTTGCCAATCTAAATGACGTGTTAGTTCCCGCTAAAAGAGGTCGCTATGCGGTGGGATTGTTCAACTCGGTCAATCTGGAATTAGCCCGTGCGATTATACAAGCCGCAGAGCGACTTCGCGCGCCTGTAATACTTGGGACTGCAGAGGTTCTCTTGCCCTTTGGACCGCTCGAAGAACTATCCTGGTTCCTGGTTCCCATGGCAAAACGAGCGTCTGTTCCGGTGGTGGTGCATTTTGATCACGGTATGTCCATGCAGTTGTGCGAGAATGCTTTGCGATTAGGTTTTACTTCTATCATGTATGATGCTTCCTGGCTTCCGTACGATGAGAATGTACGTGACACTCGCGAAATGGCTGCTATGGCCCATGGCTTTGGTGCTACTATAGAGGCAGAATTAGGCCACATAGGAAGCTCCGAGAATTCTGCAGAAGGATCTGCACAAACGGACTTGTGCGAAGAGTGTTTTACTGATCCTGTCCAAGCAAGGGACTTTGTTCGCTCGACCGGTGTTGATGCACTCGCGGTAGCTGTTGGTACTGTTCACGGACATTATCGGGCAGCCCCGCGACTTGATTTTTCTCGCATTGCATCTATAGCACAGGCTGTGGAAGTACCTCTTGTATTGCACGGAGGATCTGGACTATCTGATGTGGATTTTGCTCGATCGATAGAACTTGGGATATCTAAAGTGAATATCTTTACCGATATAAACTGTGCGGCGGCTTCGGCCTGCGACCGGGCGCTTCGTTCCGGAAAGACAGCCCTTACCGATTTAATACCGTTAGAGGTTGAAGCTGTTGAATCGTCTGTCGCAGAAAAAATTCGACTTTTTGGCTCGGAAGGAAAAGCGGGTCGCTATTAATTTTTTATACTACGGGAGCTTTATGGAACGTTTACAAATTTTGAAGCGTAAGCATGTCATTCTTTTTTCTGTTTTAATCGGTTTGTTGATTATTCTTGCCGCGATGAGTGTGTACGCACTGCGAGGTAAGGGGGATTATTTCTTTTTGATACTAGGAGCGATTCATCTCTATTTCGCCATTTCGTATATACGAAGTTTTATTTCTTCATATACAGCTCTTGAGTTTACTCCAGATAAAATCATTTTTGTGAAAGGCAAGCGACGGGATGAAAGAGCCTACACCGCAGTACGGCTTATCGTTGAAAAACCCTGGGGATATGTAGAGGTGGTGTTGGATGGAAAAGAAAGCCTGCTTCTTCATGGAGAGAGCCCGGGGGGAAGAAAGGAAGGCGATGAGCGACGTCTTTCCAATATCATTCGTGCAGAGATAACAAGCAGAAGCGGAGAAAGCATTCCGGTGCAATACCGTTCGCGCTAATTTTTTTATAGTAAGGGGATAGTATATGGCAAGAAAAGCATTTTCCGCTAAGGACATTCCGGTTGCAGGTCCGTATTCACAGGCAGTTGAAGCTGGAGGATTTGTGTATCTTTCTGGACAACTGCCGATTGTCCCTTCAACAGGCAAGCTTGTTGAAGGATGCGTCGCCTGTCAGACTACTCAATGTTTTGCGAATATTAAGGCCGTCCTTGAAGCAGCGGGTCTTGGTTTTGACGATGTGGTTAAGGCAACAGTTTTTTTGAGGGACATGGCAGACTTCCCGGCGATGAACGAGGTGTACCGCGAGCAGTTCTCTGCTCCGTACCCCGCTCGTTCAACCATCGGGATTCTTGCCTTACCGCTTGACGCGAGAGTCGAGATCGAGCTCATCGCCAAGCGGCCGTAATTTTTTTATTCTTCTTCCAATGCGACATACCGCCACATGGTTCCGTCGGTAGGATCGGGGGTGACCCCCTTAAGACGGAAAAGCTCGCTGAGGGTGACAAACTGATATCCCTGCTTTTTAAGTTCGGGTATCAGGATGTCGAGGGCCTCGGGTGTGGGGTGTGGTTCTGGCTGCACGTCATGAAGCAGTACTATCGTTCCATCCTTCATGTCTTTAAGTACGTTCTGTGCTCGATCCTGTGCGTCTGTGCCACATCCAGCCCAGTCCATTCCAAGGACACCTTCTGCAAAGGGAAGCCCAACAGTCTCAAACATCAAATCGCTTGTAGCCAAATTGGGCGGGCGGAAGAAGGTGGGTGCCTTGCCGGTATATTTCTTGATCGCGGCACTAGTTTTTTGCACCGATTCCTTGATTTCTTCCGCGCTCATCTCGTTCATGCTTGCCCATGCCCATGAATGGTTTTGAGCCTCACAACCCAAAGCCACAAGGCGGTCAATAACCGGTTTTGTATCGTCGTTCACCAGCTGACCAACCATAAAGAAGGTTGCGACAACGCCGTGCTTTTCCAGCTTGTCGAGTACGAGAGGCGTCATGTCCTCGTCCGGACCGTCATCAAAGGTAAGTGCGACGAGCTTGGCTCCCGCAGCCTGAGTCTCCTTGCCGGTAGACGCACATGAGGCACATAGTATCATCATAATAATCAGTATAATCCCTAGTCTCTTCATATAAAACCTCTTGATTCGTTTAGTTGGCAACAGCTATATAGTAATCATACTTAACGCTGTAGTCCCCGGCGCTCATATCCCAGGTAGGACCATCTTTTCCTTCATTTTCGGGAAGTGTCCATTGTACTTCAACACCGCTGTATCCATACAGGCTTTGGGAGTTCATGTTCAGCAAGAAGCATTTTCGTCCGTCTTTTTCTACAACAGTACCATTAGTGTCCAGGGGTTTTCCTTGAGAAAAATAAGGTCCTGCCGCATCTCCATCTTCAAAGTCCAGGAAGAGCACTGTTTCGCCCTTGCCATTTTTTACGGTTATGTTGTCGATGTACAGAACAACTTGCTGTTTTGCCTTCTTGGTATTCGACTTGATTCTAATAACATTAAGGTTTTTGTACTTACCGGCAATGCCATCATAGGTGATGGTGTCTTTGGTAATGGCAGTTTCGTAGGTGCACCAGCTGTTTGGGGTGTATGCAAGCTTGAGCTCATCGGATCCCTTCAGGTAAAAGCATTGATACGTTGGGGTGTAAAACGCCGCTTGTACCATCTGGGGTTGAATACCCTTTGGTTCACTTTGAGCCCAGATACCTGCGCACAACAGAACCAGCGCGATTGTAACGATTGTCTTCTTCATTTCTTCCTCTCCTTAATCTGTGTGACTATTTCGAGGGATGTGTATAGCATCCCCTGAATACTGTTTATTACTGGCTTACATCCATTACCGCGTCATAGGCTGCTTTTTTGTGGTGACGTCCATCAAACAGGAATGGGTAGTTTTTCCTGATTTTGTCCTGATGCCAGGTATTACCATAGAAATGATCGAGCCAGGTATGATCGTCTGCTACACCCCAAAAGGTGACCGAGCTTACTTTGTCCGCATTGTTTTTTAGACAGGTAAAAATAGCTTTGTACCGGGAAGTTAATTCTTTTTCGAATGTTTTATACGGTTTGGTCTTTGATGATGGAGACCCGCCATAGCAATCAATATCGAGTTCCGTTATTTGAACATCAAGACCAAGGTCACTAAAGGCGGTTATGGTTCGCTCTATTTCTGTTGTGGATGGCCAGCCAATATGCCAGTGCGCCTGGATGCCAACAGCTCCCAATCCATGTTTTATCAGATCCAGATCGCGTATCATCTTGATAACGCGCTCCCGTTTTTCGCTGTCGCAGAGACTGTAATCGTTGTACACAAGAAGGGCGTCAGGGTTTGCCTCGCGGGCAAAGATAAAGGCGTCGCGTATATAGGTTTCATCGCCATATGCCTGGTACCACGGTGATTTTTCGCGATAGATTGAATCCCCTTGATCCCAGTTGTCACATACCGCTTCATTAACTACATCCCACACAGAAATTACCGATTGATAGCGCTGTACAACTGCGCTGATGTGGGCCTTCATGTTTTCTCGAGCTTTTGCCTTACGAGCTGTTCCGGAAAGCTCTGGTGCGGTCATCCAGTCGGGACTTTGATTGTGCCACACCAGGGTATGGCCCCGAAGTTTTTTGTTGTTTTCCTTGGCATAATTTGCAATCGCGTCTGCATTGGCCCAAGCAAAAACACCAGGCTTTGGTTGAAGCTCAACAGGCTTCATGGCATTCTCGGCTGTAAGGGAGGAAAATTCTGAAAGAAGGGCGTGTGGATATAGAGAAAGACTGTCGAAGTTACCCTTCCCGGTTGATACAGCCGCTCCGATAGAAAAATAGGGGGCATATCGAGAGGCGAGGGTATCCCCGTCATTGGCGAAAGTGGCGGAAACAAGCGCGAGGGCGAAAAGGGGTCCGGTAAGTCGAATCAAGAATGATGTATGCATCTAGCTGGCTCCTGAGGGTATTGTATACCATTCTGTTCCGTTCTGCTAGAAAAATCGTCTGTATGTGTGCTAGTATGGACGAAGAAAAAAAGGGAGCATGTATGGCGATATCCCCGCACTTGTTGGGAAGAATAAACGAAAAATCAGGTCAACCCAAGTTTTTACAGATTGCCGATCGGGTTCGGGAGTTGATAGACTCTGGTGCTCTGTCCCTCGGGGATAGATTACCGTCCGTAAACGAGGTTATCGCTCATTTTTCCGTATCCAGGGATACCGTCGTTAAAGCATATCAAGAGCTAAAAGATCGGGGTATTATTGAATCCACCCCGAATAAGGCCTGTTTTGTAAGTAATGTTCTGCTTCATGAGGGTGCCAAGAAGGTTCTTTTTTTATCAGATTCAATGGCTCCTTATAAGGAACAGCTATATTTTGGTCTTATTGATTCACTCTCATCTGGATTTTACGTTGATATCGTTACCCACGGAGATAATTTTGAAATTCTTAAGGGTGTATACGAAAAATACAAGGCTATGCGGGACTGTTCTGCTCTCCTGGTTATACCAACGGCGGCACAAAACAGGGAAGAAGATTATTTTAAGTTCGTGAATCCGGGAAATTTGCTTTTTCTTGATCGACGGCTTCCTTCTTTACGGCATCCTGCGGTGTGGCAAGATTTTACCGATGGTTTTTTTCATGCTCTGTCCCCACATGCCGATCTCCTCAAGCGGTATCGTCGACTCGTTTTTTTAACAAAATTCTATACAAATCCCATTATTGAGGAAATGAAGGAAGGTTTAGCCCTTTTTTGTGGTGTAGAAGGCATTCCCTTTGTCCATGAACATACGTTGTTTACTGATCGAGACATTAAGGGCAAGCTCTGTCCCCATAAAAAAGACCTGTATGTTGTTCTGGATGATCACTTGCTGGTCTCTCTCATGGATGCCTGTGCGCAAAATTCATTGGTTATTGGTCCTGATGTAGGGATTATCGCTATAAATGATGGGCCGTTTTATAGCCGTTTACCCGTCCCGATAAGTGTCTTGACTACCAATTTTTATGCGATGGGAGAAGCCGCCGCTCATTTTGTGATTAACGGATGCGTGCCGTCTGCTCCAATTCCGACGGTATTGACCGTTCGCGCTTCACTATTAGATTGATCAGAACGCCTCTTTAGTATGCATAAACCCCTATTATGCATATTTTTTATACACCACCCGCTGTCTGTTATATCACCCTTCTACCTATAAACCTCGGTGTCTTAGGGATTTAGGCGTATTGACCGGTGTTGGCACGCCTCTTGCAGTAATTCTATGAATGGTCCTTTAGGTCCATACAGAGGAGTATGCGAGTGTCGTTTAATCAACTACCCGGCCGTAAGGGCCTGTATAACAGCGAGTTTGAGCATGACAGCTGCGGCGTTGGATTCGTCTGCGACATAAAGGGACGTATTTCCCGCAAGATTGTGGAAGACGGCCTTGAGATGATATCCCGTATGAATCACCGTGGTGCTTCTGGTGCGGATCCCGACTCCGGTGACGGTGCGGGAATCCTGGTCCAATTACCACATCGCTTCCTTACAAAGGTCGCATCTCGCCATGGAATTTCTCTTGGTGAAATCGGTTCTTATGGATGCGGTATCGTGTTTTTACCAAAATCACGAAGCTTGCGGGAACGATGCCGTAAGGATATGGAAGAAGCATGTAATGCTCTGTCCCTCAAGATTGCCCTCTGGCGACCAGTTCCTGTTCGTGAGGATCTGATCGGTATGTCTGCTCGCCAATCCATGCCCTGTATGGAGATGGTATTTGTTGTTCCGGCCACAGAGGGCCCTTTTTCGACCCTTCCTCTTGAACAGCGTCTGTTTCTGGCGCGCAAAAAGGCTGAATGGAGAATTATCGAGCGAGACGGCATCAGTCCCTCGGATTTTTATGTTTCATCCTTGTCTTCAAGAACGATTGTGTATAAAGGGATGTTAACACCGCCTCAGCTCGCACCCTTTTTTCCCGATGTACAGGATCCAGACTTCGAGTCCGCTATTGCTCTTATTCACTCTCGTTTTTCTACCAATACCTTTCCTTCGTGGGATCGCTCTCAGCCATTCCGGTATCTCGCGCACAATGGAGAGATAAATACCCTAAAGGGCAATTCTACCTGGATGCGTTCGCGGGAATCAGCTCTTGCAAAACCAGAATGGGGCAACGACCTTTCCGAGCTGTTCCCCTTGATCCAGAAGCAGGGTTCAGATTCACAAGCTTTGGATAACGTGTTTGAGTTTCTCCTGCAGTCGGGTAGAGACATGAGTCATGTTATGAGTATGCTCGTTCCCGCCGCATGGGAGGGGGATGATTCTATCGATCCTTCAGTTCGCGATTTTTATCGCTATCATCGTTGTGTGATGGAAAGCTGGGATGGTCCTGCAGCCCTTGCCTATACAGATGGAACAATTGTTGCAGCTTCTCTTGATCGTAATGGTTTGCGTCCGGGACGGTATCTGGTAACCTCCGACGATCGGGTCATCATGGCCTCCGAGCTTGGGGTTCTTGATGTACCTCCCGAGATAATCGTTCAATCGCTCCGTCTTGAGCCAGGGAAGATGTTGTATATTGATACATCTCGCGCGCTTATCATTAGCGATCGTGAGGTTAAGCTTTCGCTTGCTCGCCGAGCGCCATGGGGTCAATGGCTGTCGCAGTCTATATCGACTCTGGAGCAAAAGCCTGTTGGCTCTTCAGTTTCGTGTCTGGAAGATACTGTGTTCCGCTCTCTGTATTGGACTCGCGAAGAAACTGAGATGATCGTCGCTCCCATGGCAATTAATGGTCTTGAACCGATTGGGTCCATGGGCAATGACGCGCCGCATGCGGTGCTATCCGAGAAAACGGTTCCCTTATTTTCTTTTTTCAGACAGCTTTTTGCACAGGTTACTAATCCGCCCATTGATCCTCTGCGCGAGGGTTGTGTCATGAGTCTTGAAACGGTCATCGGCCCACAGGGAAATATTCTTGACCAAGGGCCTTCCCTTGCCCATCGTTTAGTATTGCCGCATCCGGTGTTAACCGAGGAGACGCTTAAGTCTTTCGTCAGTGATGAAACCGTAGAAGTCCGCACTATCTCTATCCTCTTTGATCCTCAGGAAGGAGAAAAGGGTTTTCTTTCCGCCGTTGACCGCATATGCAAAGAAGCGAGCGAAGCCGCAGAAAGTGGTGTTGGGTATCTTGTTCTGTCGGACCGGGGTATCATGGCAAATCGCGTATCACTTCCATCGCTGTTAGCTCTTGGCGCTGTTCATCAAAGTCTCTCGGTAAGTCGCTCTCGTAATCGGGTTGCGCTCATGGTCGAAAGCGCCGAGTGTCGGGAAGTGCATCATCTATGCCTATTGTTCGGTTATGGCGCTGACGCGGTTATTCCCTATGGCGCATATGCGGCAATTAGTAAGCTCATTGCGACTAATGATATTGAGATACCCTACGATCGTGCAGTGAATAACTATATTCATGCACTTGAACACGGAGTGATGAAAACGCTTTCCAAGATGGGTATTTCTACATTGATGAGTTATAAGGGAGCGCAGATATTTGAGGCAGTAGGTCTTTCCCTGGATGTTATCGACCGCTGCTTTACCGGCACACCCTCTCGCGTTGGCGGTATCGATATAAGCGATATTGCTCGCCGCACGATAGACAATCATCGCAAAGCATATTCCTTTGAAAGCGATGCTCCTCATCTTCTTGAAAGCGGTGGCTTCTATCGATGGAGAAATGATGGTGAGCTTCATGCCTGGAATCCAAAGACCATCGCTCTTTTTCAGCAGGCCGTCCGCTCGGGGGATTACAATAAGTTTCGCGAGTATACCGAGGCAATGGATAGTCAGCGAGTGAATCTTCGCTCTCTTTTATCGTTTGTAAAGCGAGAACCAATCGATCTGGATCTAGTTGAAAGCGAGGAGTCTATTCTTTCCCGATTTGCCACAGGGGCCATGAGCTATGGTTCTATCAGTGCAGGTGCCCATACTACGATAGCTCGGGCGATGAACCGCCTTGGGGGAAAAAGCAATACCGGAGAGGGGGGAGAAGATCCCGCCCGGTTTACGCCTCTCGAGAACGGGGACTCTCTGTGTTCAAGAATTAAGCAAGTCGCGTCGGGTCGTTTTGGTGTGACCACCTGGTATCTTTCTAATGCTGACGAGATTCAAATCAAGATGGCTCAGGGGGCAAAGCCGGGAGAAGGTGGACAGTTGCCGGGGCACAAGGTGTCTCAGATGATAGCGCGAACCCGGTATACCACCGAAGGTGTTACGCTTATCTCGCCACCACCGCATCATGATATCTATTCTATCGAAGATCTTGCCCAGCTCATTCTTGATCTTAAGAATGTTAACCCTGATGCTCGTATAAGTGTAAAGCTTGTCTCCGAGATGGGAGTAGGTACAGTTGCAGCAGGAGTCGCAAAAGCCCAAGCGGACATGATCTTGATATCGGGTGCCGACGGCGGAACAGGTGCCAGTCCGCTTTCTTCAATAAAGCATGCGGGTCTTCCTTGGGAGCTCGGTCTTGCAGAAACTCATCAAACGCTTGTTATGAACGGCTTGCGCGATCGTCTTCGCGTACAATGCGACGGTGGTATGCGCACTGGCCGTGATTTGGCAATAGCATGCCTTCTTGGCGCAGATGAATTCGGTTTTGCTACCGGCGCTCTTATCGCCATGGGCTGTGTTATGCTTCGCCATTGTCATCTTAATAACTGCTCTATGGGTGTGGCGACTCAAGATGATCGATGCGCTGCGCGGTTCTCCGGTAAAAGCGAGTATGTGGAAAACTTTATGCGCTTTACCGCAAGGCACTTACGGGAAATTATGGCAAGCCTTGGTATGAAGACACTTGATGAGATGAGGGGGCGATCAGACCTGTTGGTCAGTGCCGCAGGGGGCAGTGGTATCCCGCTTGACTTCTCGCAAATACTTGCTCAAAGCAAAAAAGAAAAAGCCCTTGAAGATATAGATGAATCTCCGCGGGTTGACCTTCGTCAGGAATTCGACAAGCGGTTAATTACGTTGGCGAAAGAGGCTGTTGAAACGACAAAACCAATTCGGCTTTCTCTTGATGTGCGTAACACCGATCGAGCGGTAGGGGCGATGCTTTCTGGGCATATCATGAAGAAACGGGGAGAAAAGGCATTACCCTCCGGCACGATACGCTGTGAGCTTACCGGGACGGCGGGGCAAAGCTTCGGCGCATGGCTGTGCTCAGGCGTTGAGATGCGACTTACCGGTTTTGCGAACGATTATGTCGGGAAGGGTCTTTTTGGCGGAGTGCTTTCGATTAGAGCTTCGGATACTTCTCCGCTATCTCATGTCGATGCCTCTCCTGTTCTTGCCGGGAACACCGCTCTTTATGGAGCCATCTCCGGGGAGCTCTACATAGCAGGCCGTGCAGGAGAGCGTTTTTGCGTTAGAAACTCCGGGGCAACTGCGGTAGTTGAGGGCGTAGGGGATCATGGATGCGAGTATATGACTGGCGGTCTTGCCGTGGTGCTTGGTTCCGTTGGCCGCAACTTTGCGGCAGGCATGAGCGGTGGTATGGCCTTTGTGTTTGATAAGGATAAAACCTTTGAGCGTAAATTCAACGACGAGTTCGCGGATCTTGAAAGTCTGACCGAACGGGATGTGGAGCGGCTGCGCATGGTTCTTTCGCGACATGCGGAGCTTACGGGCAGCGTAAAAGCCCGCTCAATCCTTGAGGATTTTTCGCACGCGCTACCCTTGTTCCGTAAGGTCATGCCGCGCGACTATCGCTCTTACCTTGAGAAAAAGGGAGAACTCTAATGGAAAAAATCTTCGGCTTTTTGGAAACCCCGCGCGAGAGCGTTCGCTATCGGCGTCGGGATGAACGTGTTCGGGATTATCGCGAGGTGGAGCTTCTCCGCGATAGCGAGAGTGCCAGCTCTCAGGCTAGCCGTTGCATGAATTGTGGTACTCCTTTTTGCCATTCGGCCTGTCCGCTTGGAAACTATATCCCTGAATGGAATGCCCTTGTTCGCGAAGGACGATGGCAGGAAGCATGGGAAAGACTTTCTCTTACTTCTACCTTTCCAGAAATTACCGGCCGGCTTTGTCCCGCACTCTGCGAAGGGGCGTGTGTCCTTGCGTATAACGATGACAGTGTGACGATCAGGCAAAATGAACTGGATATTATTGAGCGTGCCTTTAGTGAAGGCTGGGTTACCCCCAAAAAGCCGGTAAAGAGCTCGGATAAGAGCGTCGCCATTGTTGGATCAGGCCCAGCTGCCCTTTCGTGCGCGCAATGGCTCAATCGTGCCGGGCATAAGGTGCTTGTATTTGAACGTGATCAAAAACCAGGCGGTTTTCTTCGTTATGGCATCCCCGATTTTAAGCTCGACAAGGCAGTTCTTGATCGCAGAATTAGTTTAATGGAAAGAGAAGGCATTGTATTTGAGTGTGGAGTTGAGATTGGTCGAGATCGAGATGCCAAGCAACTTAAAGGGGACTTTGACGCGATCGTTCTTTCTGGCGGTAGTAGGGAATGCCGAGACTTGTCGATACCGGGAAGAGAACTCGATGGTGTTTTGATGGCCACCGAATATCTTTCCATGAGTAATCGCTCTGTGTCAGGGGAAAGATCCTTGCCCGATTCGTTTAACGCCCGCGGGAAACGGGTTGTGGTAATCGGGGGTGGCGATACTGGCTCAGACTGTGTGGGCACTGCAAACAGACAGGGCGCTATCTCTGTTCATCAACTGGAATTGTTGAGCCGTCCTCCTGACACAAGAAGCGACGCTCAGCCTTGGCCACAGTTTCCCCGAATTTTTAAACACACATCAAGTCATGATGAGGGTGTTATTCAGGAGTTTGATGTTAATACAAAGGCCTTTGTCGGCAGGGACGGACACCTGGAGAAGCTTAAATGCGTAAGGGTGTCGTGGGACACTAGCGGTCCACGACCGGTAATGAGCGAAATTGCCGGATCGGAGTTTACCCTGGAGGCAGATATGGTGATTCTTGCCCTTGGCTTTACCGGAGCGGAAAAGCATCCCATGCTTTCCCAGCTTGGGGTTGAACTTTCTCCTCGAGGTCTTGTCAGCGCCGAAGCAGATTATATGACTAATGTTCCTGGTATCTTTAGTGCAGGAGATATTAGAAGAGGTCAGTCTTTAATAGTGTGGGCCTTTCAGGAAGGAAAGCTCGCTGCAAGATCAGTTGATCGATGGCTCGGTAACTAATACCTAAAAAAGGCCTGCTTGGTTTGAACCGGGCAGGCCTTCTTGTTAATCTATCCCATACCTATCCATCTTTGCGTGGAGGGTGTTTCGGTTAATGCCCAGGAACAATGCTGTTCTCACCTTGTTTCTATTATTACGTAACAGGGACTGTTGTATCAGTTCCTTTTCCACGGTACCAATAACCTCGTCCCAAACAAAACCGCCATTTGTGGGAAGCTTGCGGAAGAAGTTTGTGATCCAGCGAGAGATGAACTGATTGTCGGCACAGCCATCCTGTCCTTCGCTTAAGGTAAGCGGAAGATGCGAGGCTTCTATTTGATTGCCTCGGCATACCAAGACCGCTCGCTCGATGATATTTTCCAGCTCTCGTACGTTTCCCGGCCAACGGTAATTTTGCAGGACACGCAATGCAGTCGGATTAATTCCTTCAATGCTTCGTCCGTTTGCCTTTGCGAATTTTTCCAGAAAATACGTTGTCAAAAAGGGTATGTCGTCCGCTCGGTCGCGTAAGGGAGGCATTTGGAGCTCAACAACGTTAAGGCGATAATACAGGTCTTCCCGGAACTTTCCCTCTTTAATCAACTTGGGTAAATCTCGGTTTGTGGCAGCAACAATACGGATGTCGATTTTTTCCTTTCGTTCGCTACCAACAGGTTCTATCTCCCGCTCTTGTATCGCTCGTAACAGTTTTGCCTGGAGTTGCATCGGCATATCGCCAATTTCATCAAGGAAGAGCGTTCCTCCATTCGCCATTTGGAACTTTCCCCGTTTGTCCTGGGTGGCGCCGGTAAAGGCGCCTTTTTTATATCCAAAGAGTTCTGATTCCAATAAGCTGTCGGGAATAGCTGCGCAGTTAATGGAGATAAACGGCCCCTCGCTTCTGTTTGATTCGCGGTGTACTTCTCTGGCGATCAATTCCTTTCCTGTGCCACTTTCGCCCAGGATCATTACAGAGGAATTTGAATCAGCTACCAAATGAACCAGATCAAGAAGTTCAAGCATCTTGCGGTTTTTGCAAATAATGGACGAGTCTTCGTATCTTTTTTTAAGTTCTTGCTTAAGCGTTGAGTTTTCTTCAATCAGTCGCTCATGTTCACCCGTTACACTTTGAAAGACCTTTATCTTTGTTATCAGAAGGGTTGAAACAAGGATCATCAAGTCTTTTTCGTCCTTGAGTACGTCATCAGATTCAAAGGCTTTTTCTACTGCGATAACGCCTGCTACCTGTCCATCAACCCGAAAGGGAACTGCTATAAACGAGATAGGAACATCCTTTCGGCGCTTAACCTTCATACGATTCAGAAAGTTTTTGTCAGTATAGATATCGCGGATAGATATGGCTTCTCCGCTTTCTACTACCTTACCAATAACTCCTTCGCCAACGGTGTAAATCCCACGAGACATTTCTTCGTCTGTAAGATTATATGCGGCACGGACCGATAATGCATTTGGGTTGTCGCTATCAAGAAGTACGAGCATGCCTCGCATGATATTAAAACTTTCCGCCAGGCGGTGCATGACGGTGCCAAAGACTTCGTTAAGATCAAAGTGTTTTGCAACGTTTCGCGATATGTCTATCAGGATATCTTTTTGGCGGATTGTCCATTCCAGCGAGGTTTTAATCTCAATTTGGCTCAAGAGTTGACCGGCAAGGGCCGTAACCGGAAGGAGTATTTGCGAATCATGTTCGCTGTAGTTTCCCGTTTTGCTCGACTCAAGACGTATAACGCCCCGCACCTTTCCTGGGGCGCCAAAGGGCAGTACCAATATAGAAGAATAAGAACCGGCGATGGGAATATATTCCGGGTCGTGTGCCGTGTTGTCCAGACTGCGCGGTACTCCGTCAAGAAAGGTTCTTCCGGCCAAACCTTCGCCTACGCGAATTCTTGGTTTTTCCGTTGCCTCGCTCTTGGGGTGAGCTGGATGAACGAGCCGTGTTTCCAGGGTTTCGTCTCCGTCCCACAGGAGTATTGCTCCGTAGTCTGATGAGGTTTGAGCGACACAATGAGAGAGTACCAGTTGAAACAGTTCATTGGGGTCTTTTACCGAGTTCATGGAGGAAAAAAGATAATGTACTGCACGGTAGCGTCTAACAAGTTCGTCTGAAGAATGGTTGTCGCTCATATGATCTCCTTGTCCGATTTTGATTAAAAATCGGGCGTATGCTATTTATTAAGCAATTTCTATGCCAAAAATTAAAGTCTTTGCTATGCAAGGATTTAATTATAATCACTCAGCACAATAATGCCTAGATATTGGGCACCATCCAGTCTGCTGCTTAATATATAGGCATTGCACAATACCTATGCGTTTATACGCTTTTGCGTATCTCCTTAGCTGTAAAGAAATTAGAAAAGGCTGAGTACTCTGGCACGCTTTTTGCTAAAGTATATACAAGACTAGATGACCCTGGAGGTTCACGGTGATGTTCAACGAAATGTACGGATCGGCGTCCTTTGGCGACGCGGCGATGAGGGAACGTCTTCCCAAGGCCGTATACAAACAATTAAAGGAAGTGCAGGCGGGAGAAGCCGAGCTTACCATGGAGATCGCGGAAATTGTCGCCGCTTCCATGAAGGAGTGGGCTATCGCGCAGGGCGCAACCCACTACACCCATTGGTTTCAGCCCATGACTGGCTTGACCGCGGAAAAGCACGACTCCTTTATCTCCCCGACCAATGACGGCCGGGCTAACCTGGAGTTTTCCGGAAAAGAACTTATTCGGGGAGAACCCGATGCCTCGAGCTTTCCTTCAGGCGGTTTGCGCGCGACATTTGAAGCTCGCGGATATACGGTCTGGGATGTAACCAGTCCCGCTTTTATCAATGTTGAGGATAATGGTTGCAAGACCCTCGTAATCCCCACGGCCTTTATCTCCTATAATGGAGAAGCTCTTGATAAGAAGACTCCGCTCTTACGCTCCATGCAGGCGATAAACAAACAGGCTATGCGTGTTCTTAAAGGCCTGGGTAACGAAACTGCCAAGCGGGTTATTACTACCGTCGGTCCTGAACAGGAATACTTCTTGGTAGACGCAGATTATTTCCATGCCCGCGAAGATCTTGTTCTTACTGGCCGAACCCTCTTTGGTGCGATGCCTCCCAAGGGTCAGGAAATGGAAGATCATTACTTTGGTACGATCTCCGCCAAGGCCTCTGCGTTTATGGCCGATTTGAATGATGAGCTGTGGAAACTCGGCATTTCTGCCAAGACTCAGCATAACGAGGTTGCTCCAAACCAATTTGAACTTGCACCGATCTTTTCAGTCTCCAACGTTGCCTGCGATCATAATCAACTCATCATGCAAACGATGAAGAAGGTTGCTATCCGCCATGGCTTGGTGTGTCTGCTCCACGAAAAACCATTCCGTGGGGTGAACGGTTCAGGCAAGCATAACAACTGGTCTATTGGAACCGATGACGGCATGAATCTTCTTGATCCAGGCTCGACTCCTCACGAGAATCTTCAGTTTATGGTTTTTGTCAGCGCTGTTCTTGCCGCCGTTGACCGCTATGCGCCCTTGTTACGGCTCTCTGCCGCGAACACTGGTAATGATCATCGTCTTGGTGCCAACGAGGCTCCTCCTGCGATCATCTCGGTCTTTCTTGGCGAGCAGCTTGAAGAAATATTTGAGGCGGTATCAAACGGCAAGGGCTCTTCGGCAAAGAAAGGAATTGATCTTGAGCTTGGCGTTACCTCATTGCCCAAGCTGCCAAAAGATTTAACCGACCGCAACCGAACAAGCCCCTTCGCCTTTACCGGAAACAAATTTGAATTCCGTATGGTTCCCTCATCTGATTCAATTGCAGGACCCAACTTTGTACTGAATACGGTTGTTGCCGAGGTGCTTTCCGAGTTTGCGGATGTTCTGGAAAAAGGCGGGGATGTTAAGACACTCTCCAAAAGCTTGATCAGCGATGTGTGGAAAAAGCACAAACGAATTGTTTTTAATGGTAACGGATACACTGAGGATTGGGTTGCCGAGGCAAAGCGCCGTGGTTTACCAAACCTGACTTCCTCCGTGGAAGCCTGGCCTTATTTTGGCAGCGACGAGTCAGTTGCACTGTTTGGTAAGCATAATGTGCTCGCCGCTCACGAGATTCACGCTCGTCTTGATATCGTGTTGGAGAAATACTCCAAGCAAATCAATATCGAAGC
>JAFGIM010000001.1 GCA_016929605.1 Spirochaetales bacterium
AGCGGGTAATGCAAGTACCAGAAGTGCAAAAAACAAACCGACGAAATATACGCCCTTACGAAGCGGGCTCTTCATGCACTCAGGAAAAAGCTCGTGGATAAACAGGGCAAAAAAAACAGGCCCAAGACAAATAGGAAGGAATTCGAATTTTCTGGCTATCTCCCAACTAAACGTTGGTATCCACTGGGTAAGCAGGCAATTGCCCGTAACAACAATCCTGAGAGCAATAAAGAGGCACAAACAGGCAAACCACAGGGCAGAGCGCTCTTTACGTCGTGAAATAAACAGGGCGCTCTGGTTTACCACCATAATAAGCAAGGCCCCCAATAAAAACAAATCCAGGCCCGTAGATCCGGACCACTCGGAAGCAGCCACCGACGCAATGGAAATGCGGGGAATGGCCCAAATTCCGCCAACGCGATAATTATGATTCGATACCTGAATAAGAATGCGTACCGATGCTGAGCGAGGGGTAAAATACACGTTTCCCGGCTTGAACTGAGGTTGTTCATCCTGCTTTGTTCGACCAACAACGCCACTGGAAAATACAGAGTCATTATCAATCCACACCGAACAAGCGCTTATTGAATCGGATATACGCAAACCAAGAACAACAGCATTATCCACCACCTCGCGGGGGAGCATAACGGTTACTGCATAGGTTGCGAAGGAGTGGGCAGGCATGGCAGAAGACGACCAGTATCCGGGAAGATGTTGCACTGTAGGAGCAGGTAGGGCAGGATCTTCCAGGTCAGTCGGGCTGAGTAATTGCTGCGGATAAAAAAGCCATTCACCTTCCAAAGAGCGTGATGGGCTTTGCTTAAATGAATGAGTCCGCAGATCAAGAACTCCGGACAAAGCGGCAGGGTTTTCAACAGGATCGGCATACACAAGCGACAACAGGCATAGATATAGTACAGAGAGAAGTAAAAAATGTGTTCGTTTTTTCATGTTTTTTCCATACCGAGTGTGTTAATTGTAAACTAACGGTACAGAGATTACCACAGACCTTTTTTAGGAGACATATCTTTTTACATTGAAACGACACTAGAGAAAAAAAATCCCGAATAGCGCCCCAACAGTTACAAATACCAGTGGATGCCACTGAGTTCGTATCCCCGTAACCAACGATACGACAAAAAGACATACCGCAGGCCAAGAAAAAAGATCCAGGACCTTGCAGGTTTCCTTAAAGCGAGGAATAGTGCATACCGCAATGGATAGAACCTGCCATCCCGCCACTGCGATCATGCCGGTTGTACCGGCGCGCAGTCCATAAAAGACCGCTCGAACCGCAGGACGCTCGGTAAAACGCCCAAAGAAACGGGCAATCACCATAATTACCACAAGAGATGGCAATACCGTTCCCAAGGTGGCCACAAAACCACCAACAATGCCATGGAGGCGGTAGCCAATATACGTTGCCATGTTTATCCCGATAGGCCCGGGCGTTGATTCCGACACGCCTACCATCGAGAAAAACTCCTCCAGGGTTAACAGCCCCCTACCAACAATCTCCTGCTGCATAAAGGTAAGAGCAACAAGTCCGCCGCCTATGGTAAAACTTCCTACATAGATAAAGACAAAAAATAAAGCAGCAAGACTCATGAACGCTCTCTCCGTTCCACTCGTATACGCAGGATAAAGCCTGCTACCGCAGAAGAAGTTAAGACAAGGACCCCCGGAGCATTACAGAGAATAATTGCCAAAAAAGAAGCGATCGCAATTAGAGCAGTAAGGTAATCCTTGATAGTCTTTGTTCCAAGCCGCCACACAGCCTGAACCAACAGAGAGGCAACCACCACGTTAATGCCCTTTAAGGCCTTTTGAACCCACACGATCTGTGCATAGTTATTCAAAAAGGCCGCGAGGAGCATAATAATCAAAAGGGAAGGAGCAACCATACCTGCAGTGGCGATAATACCGCCCAGAATACCTTTCCTGGTATATCCGACAAAGGTAGCCACATTTACCGCGATAATTCCCGGTGTAGCCTGGCCTATAGTGTAATAATCAACCAGCTGTGAAGAAGTAACCCATTTTCGTTTGTGCTCAAGCTCGCGCTCGAGCATTGGCAACATGGCAAGACCACCGCCAAAGGTAAATGCGCCAAGGAAAAAAAAGACACCAAATAATTCTACATAACCCCATATTCGTCGCATGAGCACAGTATAAGTTTTTTACCCGTGGATGCCAATTATCAAAAGGAAAGAAATAACGCTTTAGGCTATCTCGCCGGCTTCATCATCCGGATCAGTTTCCTGTACTTCATACGGCTCCTCAAACTCGGCTTGATCTACAACAGTAGTTTCTGTTGAACTCATTTCGGAAAGCCGCGAGATGTCGTCCATAATAAACTTGCTTGACTGCAACAAGGATCCGGTTTCGTCTCGAACCTGGGCAGTAAGATCGTTCATTCGGGTAAGGGCTTCAAGCACCTGCCGCCCACCGACGCTTTGCTCGGTAATTGAATCCTTGATAACTTGCTCTTCGTTACGCACTGCTTGGGTTAAATCGACAATCTGGTCAAATTTCCCCTGTGCTTCTTGGGTCTTGGAAGCCGTATTATCAATGAGTTCCTTTATCGATTTAAGTGCCTTGGAGATTGAAGAGGCTTGGGAGCCGGCATTCTCGGCTAACTTACGAATCTCGTCCGCTACAACCGCGAACCCCTGCCCTACCGTTCCGGCATGAGCGGCCTCTATCGCGGCATTCATCGCCAAAAGATTGGTCCGGCTTGCTATTTGCTTGATTATCGAACTTGCTTCCGCAAGGGATTCTGATTGCTCGGAAATATCGGTAACAATAGTGACTATCTCGTTAATTCGCCCCTGACCCTCCGTGGAAACTTGTTCCAACCGAATAACGGTTTCTGCGTTCTTTTGCAGGGTTTGGTTGATTGACTGAATATTGGCAACCATTTCTTCTATGGATGCCGAGGATTGGGTTACGCAGGAGGCCATATCGGTAGTGCCGTTTGCAAGGGTGGTAATGTCCTGCATATTGGTTTGTAGACGAACGGCGGTTTCTGCGGCCACCGTCTGAATAGCTTGGCTAACCTCACGCTTGTGTTCCTCATGGAGGTTCGCCACTTCTACGGCCATATAGTGCCGACAGTTTTCAACACGATTGAGTCCATTATAAATGGCAACCGCCATCTGCTCGCAGCTGTTATAGCCGCAAGCACCACAGTTAAGAATGTCTGCCTTGGTTTTTTTGTGCATAGAAGCAAAACACGATTGAATGTCAGCGTCGGAAGGCCGCTTGATAGCCGTTCGGAAGACACTTGAGCGGTCTACATAACTTCTGTCGTATAAGCCCTTTTTCCAGTACTGATTAATCAGGGCATCCAATTTTTTTCGATTTGAGCCCAAAAACTTAAAAACACCCTTAGGACGATATTGCTTTTGCATATCGCGATTACGCTGTTCAATGGGCTGTTCTATCACGTCCGCATGTTTACCCCGATTATTGGTACCAGGCCCCCCATTGCAACCAAGTTCACAGTTAAGGCAATCCACTACTTGATGTAGGGGGGCAGCCCCGGTCTTGATAGCCTCGCTCATATGAGCCAGAAAATGAAACACCTGGGGATGACCTTCGATCTTGCGGGTAATTTCGGAAGCGCCCGCGACAGAACGTTCTATGGTCCGCATCAAACCGCCAGGGGTGGAAAACAATACCGCACGCTCAGCTGGAGGATTGTCGTACTCCTTTTCAGGATACTCCGACAGTACTACACCCTTTTTCCGAATATAATCGGAGAGGGAGCGGAAGGTAACGTTGTAATCTCCTATGCCCGTCTCGTCAAATTCGCGTCGTTTGGAAAAACAGGGAGACAATACAGCAACCTTGTATGAACTATACAAAGGATAGTATTCACGAATCATCTTGATGGTATGAAGCATGGGACTATCAGCCGGGGCAAGATAGGGAATAAGTTCAGGGCGGTAGAGTTCAATAAACGTTACTAAAGTTGGGCAGGGTTGGGCAATGATGGTTTTGGGATTGTGTTCTTTTTTATACTCAAGATAGGACTTTACGGTTAACTCGGCGCCAAAGCTCACATCAAAAAATGCTGATACGCCCATCTGGGCTAAAAAACTGTTTAAGCGTAAATAGTCATCAGGGAAACTTGAAACTACCGCCGGAGCGACAATGGCGACGATTTTTTCCCTTCGGGCTAGGGCTCCAAAAAAAGCCTCGGCATCATCAATACCCTCACGGGCACCATGGGTACAGGCATCGATGCATTCTCCGCATCCGATACATAAATCCCCGTTGATCCGCACATGATCGCCTGAGCCATCGTTAGCCATCTTTACCGGACACACCGCAATACAACGATGACAATTAACGCAATTTTCTTCAATAACCCTCACTACCGGCCGTAAACCCGCACCCTGTCCCTGAATAGCCACTTGTTGCCTCTTTTGCACACTTTTTAAGCAGGGCATCAACTGCGCCCGCGGTTACATGGTAACATGGGTCGGGAATTCTGGCAAATAAAAAGGGTATTACTGTTTTTCCATCACAAAGGCAGAACCTTCATAGGGATAACGGATTTTATCACCTTTTTCGTTAATCTCTATCTTGGCAAGCTGTTCTGCCGTTACCGCCGTGTCGGGCATGGTAGAAACGATAGTCATTTCATAGGGAGGCGGATTTTGGGTGAGCGTGATGACAGTTTTCTCTCCGGTAGCGGAATTCAGATCTGTGCCGGCCATCATACTCATAAGACCCCAGAATAGATCCCCAGCTCCTGCTTGCTCCTTATTATAGGCGTTAATAATCTCGGTCAGATCCTCGGTAGTGGAAGAGGTTATAGTCCCGCCGGAATACACCAAAGATCCAGAAAGCGTTGCATCATAGCTCTCCCCGGTATTCTTGTCCTTAACGCTTACCTTTTGTCTATCTCCCTTCCAGCTTCCCTGAAGTTGAGACTTATCCGTTACCGGGGTCCAGGTATCGCTTTCTGCCTCATCACAGCCAGAGAAAACACATAAAGCAGCAATAAAAACGGCACACAGTGCCACAATCTTGTATGTACGCATAGCCAGTCCTCCTGTATTGGATCAGTATACGCTAACTCTTGTTTTCTTCAAGCCTTTTCCAAGCTTGCTAAAAGAAGAGTGTTTCTATAGAATAATTTCACTTACAACGTTTTTTTGGGGAGTAATAGCGGTTATGGCAAAATATCCTTTTGAGACAATTGAACCCAAGTGGCAAGCATTTTGGGAGGAACACAAGACCTTCCGCGCGGTAGAAGATCCGTCCAAAAGCAAGGACAAGCGGGCGTATGTCCTTGATATGTTCCCCTACCCCTCCGCCGCCGGCCTGCATGTTGGACATCCGGAGGGCTACACCGCTACCGACATTTGGTGCCGCTATCTTCGCATGAACGGTTATTCGGTCCTCCATCCCATGGGATTTGACTCCTTTGGCTTACCGGCCGAAAACTACGCTATAAAAACCGGAACTCACCCCCGAACCACAACACTAGCAAACATCAATAAATTCCGTCAGCAAATAAAGGCTTTCGGTTTCTCCTATGATTGGGATCGCGAAATATCCACCTGCGACGACGACTACTACCATTGGACTCAGTGGATATTCTTGCAACTATTCAAGCGCGGACTGGCGTACGAGGCGGAAACCCCAATCAATTGGTGTCCCTCCTGTAAAACAGGCCTAGCAAACGAAGAAGTTAAAGAAGGCAAATGCGATCGGTGCGGAACCCAAACCTCACGAAAAAACATCAGGCAATGGATACTCAAGATTACCGCCTACGCAGAACGCCTTCTGGAAGACCTGGATGGCCTTGATTGGAGCGAATCCATCAAGGCAATGCAAAGAAACTGGATTGGGCGCAGCGAAGGAGCCGAGGTTACCTTTACCGTTGACGGTTCAAAAGAAGAAATTCTGATTTACACCACTCGGGCAGACACCCTTTTTGGGGCGACCTACATGGTGCTTTCGCCAGAACATCCCCTTGTACCAACCATCACTCGCTCCGAACAGGCCGCAGCGGTTAATGCGTACCGGGACGCTGCCGCAAAAAAAAGCGACCTTGAGCGCACCGATTTGGCAAAAGAAAAAACCGGCGTCCCTACCGGAGCATACGCGATAAACCCGGTAAACGGACAGAAAATACCCATATGGATCTCGGATTATGTGCTTATCTCATACGGAACCGGCGCCATTATGGCCGTTCCCGCCCACGACGAGCGGGACTGGGACTTTGCCAAGGCTTTCTCGCTTCCTATTATTCAAGTTGTCGCGAGTGAAGAAGAATGGGCGCAAAAAGGCGCGGATGGAGATTATTCAGCCGAACCGGCAGAATGTACGGCAGCAAACGGTAAAAGCGTTAATTCCCCCGGGTTCAACGGCTTAGGTACCGAAGAATGTATCGCAAAAATGATCGCCTGGTTAACCGAAAAGGGAATCGGACGAAAAGCCATCAATTATAAGTTACGGGATTGGGTGTTTAGCCGCCAGCGGTACTGGGGAGAGCCTATCCCCCTTGTTCACTGCCCTTCGTGCGGAACAGTACCAGTTCCCGAAAAAGACCTCCCGCTTAAACTCCCCGAGGTAGAAAGCTATCAACCAACCGGAACAGGAGAGAGCCCGCTTGCCGGCATTGACAGCTGGGTTAATTGTGATTGTCCGGTTTGCGGTGGCAAAGCAAAAAGGGAAACAAATACCATGCCCCAATGGGCAGGATCATGCTGGTACTACATTCGCTATCTTGATCCAAAGAATCCACGGGAGGCTGCTGCAAAAGACAAAATCGATTATTGGCTTCCGGTAGACCTGTATGTCGGCGGCGCCGAACATGCGGTTCTCCACCTTCTGTATTCCCGATTTTGGCATAAGGTTCTTTTTGATCTTGGACTGGTCTCCACAGCAGAGCCGTTTAAAAGGCTCATCAATCAGGGAATGATAACCAGCTTTGCCTATCAGCGAAAGAATAAAACCCTGGTACCCGTTGATGAAGTTCGTGAAATTCCCGGCTCAACTGATGAATTTGAAGAGATTGCTACCGGAGAGCCACTTGAGCGGGTTATTGCCAAGATGTCAAAATCCCTAAAGAACGTAATCAACCCTGATGACGTTATCCGGGAGTATGGAGCGGATAGCTGCCGTATGTACGAGATGTTTATGGGTCCGCTTGAGGTATCCAAACCATGGAGCACCCAGGGCCTCATTGGGGTAAGCAGGTTTTTGGAAAAAGTGTGGGCTTTATCCGAACGACCAATGACCGGCAACCTGAGCGATCCCATTACGGATGAATCAACACCGGAAGCTGCGGCGCTTACCAAGGCCCTTCATAAAACCATCAAGAAGGTAACCGCCGACACCGCAAGCCTCAATTTTAACACAGCGATTAGCCAGATGATGATCTTTATCAATGAGCTTTCTCGCTCTCCATCCATCCCGAGAGCCCTGTGGAAAACCTTTGTGCTCCTCATCTCACCCTACGCTCCCCATCTGGGAGAAGAGTTATGGCAAAAACTGGGATATACCACCAGTAATACTTACGAAACCTGGCCGGCCTACGAAGAGCGACTTTGTGTGGACGACTCGGTTACTGTCGTTGTTCAGGTTAACGGAAAGCTCAGGGATAAATTCGATACCGTCCGCGATGCCCCCAAGGAGACACTGGAGAAGGCTGCACTTGAAACACCGGGTGCAGTGCGTTTTATGGAAGGAAAGAGCGCAAAAAAAATTATCGTAGTACCCAATAAATTGGTAAATATCGTTATCTAGGGTCTACACTGTATGTATTGATACCTGCGCAAAGGAGCATGAGTGGTCGAGAGTAACAACAGAACACAGGTGGTACGGTTTGCGGCCCTCATTGCCCTTGTTGGCAATATCCTTCTCGCGGTGGGTAAACTGGCATTTGCCTATACCTCGGGTAGTCTTGCCCTACTCGGCGATGGTATTGATACCTCAACAGATGTTCTTATCGCCATTATGGCCCTGGCCATCACGAGCATAATTAGTCAACCTTCCGATAAAAAGCATCCTTGGGGTCACGGCAGGGCGGAAACCGTTGGCACGGTTGTGCTTGCCTTTATTATTCTTCTTGCGGGCTCACAACTCGCCCTTTCCGCTCTGGCGGAGTTACGCTCGGGACAAGTTCGTCAGATTCCCGAAACAATCGTGCTCTACGTTACCGCCTCTTCCGTTTTTGGCAAGCTTTTGCTTGCCCTGTCGCAATGGAAGCTGGGGAAAAAAGCGAACAGCGCAATGATTTTAGCCAACGCAAAAAACATGACCGGAGACATAATCATCTCGGCCTCGGTTTTTATTGGCATTGGAGCCGCACGCATTTTTTCCTTGCCGATTCTAGATCCGATAATCGCCCTTCTGGTAGGAATCTGGATTGTAAAAAACGGCCTTTCTATCTTTCTTGAACAGAACCTTGAATTGATGGACGGTAATGCGGACGATGCCTTATACCACTCCCTTTTTGAAGCAGTAAAAACAGTCAAGGGCGCGGGGAACCCGCACCGGGCTCGTATCCGAAAGATAGCCTCTGCATGGGATATTGACCTGGACATTGAGGTTGACGGTTCAAAAACAGTATGCCAAGCACACGCAATAGCGGAAAAAGTAGAAAAGGCGGTTCGGGAGCGCATCCCCGACGTATACGATATTATGGTACACGTTGAACCTGCGGGAGCAGGCCAGCATCCTGAACAATACGGCCTTTGCGCCGACGACCTAACTCATCACTGCAGGCAGATCAACGACACTTAAATTCGATGTTCGCCACAGTTTCCACTCATGGATAAACTCTAGCATGTACTGTTGAACATCATCAAACCATTGTCTTTGAAACGCTGCGGCTTCTTCCCCAATATATCGGTAATGCCAACATTCCCATTTATAACCGGTAACCTGCTCATACCCATCAGGATACGATAAGGACCAGCCATATTTCCATGCGTTGGAAGAAAGCCACTTACCCGCGCGCGTTTGGGCATATGAGTCGGTAATTGTACCAAAATCAACGGCTGTACCGGTTTGATGTTGACTCGCTCCAGGAGGCGCAGACTCCCGGTCGGCCACTTCCTGTCCCAACTCCCGCACGTTTCGTGCATATAAACCCTTTTGGTATTCCCAGGAGCGGTAAGTAGAACTGACCAGAATAGTAATCCCTTCCTTACGCGCATCAGTGGCCATTCGCTCAAGAGATGCCTCTGCGGAAGAGCGAAGAGAAAAACCGTCACGGCTCAGGGTGTAGGATTTTCCCTTTGTCAGTTTAACCAAATCAGATGGAACCATATCTGAAGCAAGCAGGTGTTTTTTATCGACAAGGGTTAATAAGCCTTCGGTATCCTTTTCAATAAGGGCTTCCAGGGCTGGAACAAACACATCCTTGTCGGCATTGAGCCGATCAAGAATAGGGCGAGGAATAGACGAAGGAGCTATAAAAACCGGCTGTTGCGGAGCAGTGCTTGCAGGGGTATCATCTTTCTTTTGCGCTGTACATGATACAAGCGGAACGAGAAGGAAGAGTGCGATGTACGATGTTCTCATTTTGTAAAATCCTTTATAACCCACCCCCTCCTCCGTGCTAAAAATCGCAAGCGAAGATCAGGATTTGCGGCGACAGGCCGCCCAACCGAATTAAGAAGCGGAAGGTCGTGTATGCTGTCCGAATAAAACGAACAGTAGTGTAAATCGGCTCCGCTGCGCTCAGCGAAGTCCTGTATTATAGAACACTTGTGTCGGGAAAAAACGGGCATACCGACCAGCTTGCCCATAAATTTTCCCTCTGCATCGTATGCGAATTGCGTTGCAATAACATCCGCAGCTCCAATGCCACATCGTTTAACCAAGGGGTATACAGCCTCAAAGGGGGAAGATGTAGCCAGAATAACCCGTGTGCCTTCTTTTCTGAGCTGTTCCATCTCCCGTAAGGCTCCTGGATACAAACTCTTTTCCATAAAGCGATGATACGCCTCTTCTGCTATGCTATCAAAGGTAGCCCGGGAAAGCCCGGTTAAATACGGCAAGCTTAACTTAAAGAGTGTTTCCATCTTGACGCTGAAAAAACGGTACGCTATGAACAAAAACGGAGCGGCAAGCAAGGTCCACCAGCGAATATACCCGCGCTTAATGCAGATCATGATAAAGGGAACCGCCGTCGCGCGCCGGGAAATAGTATGATCAACATCAAAAAAAGCAATTACTTCACGTCGCATGAGTCGAGCCTAATGTGTATGTATTTCTTGAGCAAGCCCCTGCGATAGCGAATACTCTTTGCCAGGGCATGGCACATTCGCAGCCCTATACCCCTATACCGGCGAGTTACCGGATCATAGTAAGGAATCGCGTCCCGATCAGAGCGGATTAAACTGGCAAAGTTACATGAATAGTACGCCAGGGAAATGACAATATCTTTTTTCCGTGTAATGGAAATCGCTACCGGAAGCTGCTTGGGGAATCGATTATGCATGACGATGTTATCAAAATACTCTGTGACCAAGATCATGGCGCGAGAAACATTTTCGCCGGTAAGCAAGGGGCATTGAAGTATAAACGCTTCCATTTGGGGAAGGCTGGCAAAGTCAGGGACGAGGAATATTTGACAATGCCGACCGTCCACGGGATCACACGACCTCGGTGAGCGAATAGATAACGGTAAACATCTCGCTAAAACCAGTTGACTCAATGGCAAGGCGCACAACCTCGGATGGCTTCATGATATATAATTTGTTGCCAACGGTTTCACCATCGTCAAAGGCCGCCATAATAACGCCCAAGCCCGACGACGAAAGATTGGTTACCCGGGAAAGATCAAGCACCAAGTTTGTTTCCTTGATAAGAGAATACACCTTGTCTTGAAACTCGGTGTATGTATACGAGTTAATGGTGCCCGCTACTTCAAGCAGCGCGTAATTCGGCCCGTTTTTCTCGACTATCGAAATACTTTCCATGTGTGCCGACCCCTTATTTGCTCAGGTATTTGATTACAAGAACCGTAATATCATCTTCAAGTTCGCGCGAAACAAATTCACCAAGGTTATCGCAGATAAACTGGGCCATCCGTCCTGCCGGATAGGAGCGATTGTCCATTAACAGGCGCTGGACACGATCCTTGCCAAAACGCTCTCCCCGAAGATTCGTTGCATCTACCAATCCGTCTGTGGTCATTAACAAGATGTCCTGAGGATTAAGGGTTATCTTCTTAACCTTTAGATATTTTCCGATATCCTTAACAAAGCCCAAGACCTTACCGTCGCCCTGAATTTCAATTGCGTTGTTATAGGAAGCAGTATACAAAAACATGGCAGGTACACCGCAGTTCAGGTAGTACAGGGTGTTGGAGGTAAAATCCATCAAACCAAACACACCGGCAAAGAAGGTTCCCTTTGGTAAATTATTCTTGATAAACAGGTTCGCCTTAACCGCCAATTGCTTAAAGTCCTTGGTTTCGGCAAGGAAGGTGCGCAGCACAGATTTAAGGATGATCATTGACATACTGGCGTTAAGACCCTTACCGGAAACGTCTCCCATTACAAACAAGTATTTCTCGTCGCTCAATTTTATAAAGTCAATAAAGTCGCCACCAAGTTTTCGTGCGGATCGGGTAATAAAGTCAGCTTCTACCTTCTCATGATTGATGCGATCAATATTGTCCTGTATGGAAGTGATAACCTGGCCAGAGAACTCTATCTCGCGGTCTACAGTTAACACAACCGATTCGTTTGCGATGTTTTTTAGGTAGTACATGATAAGGAAGAAGTTTGAATAGAGCTTGGTTAATACCGAGTAATCATATTCGGTATAATCCGAACCGCGCTTTTTTGGACCAAGGAGCATAATACCAACAACGCGATGGCCTTCCCGAAGCAGAATTAACGCATCTGCCTTGCCAAGATCGAATATCTTGAGTAAGTCAGGTTTAATATCCGTATATAAATGATTCGTTACCGCCTGCGTTTTGAGTACGATTGATTCACTGTGCCCCAAAAGAAAATCGATTGCCTTGTTTTCTGCAAGAACAAGTTCATTCTTTGAACCTTGACTCGAGAAAACAGTAAAAAGTTTTCCTTTGTCATCAGAAACCAAAACATCTACCGAAGCGCATTCAACATACTGAGATAAAAGACCAACAGCCTTTTCAATAACCACCTGGCCACCGGAGGTATAGTCAAGGGAATCAAGAGCCGCTTCCAGATCGGCCTCATAATCCACGCCAACACGAATATACTTTCGCAAGCGAGTAAAAACCACTTCCCTAAGAAACAGCATAATTATGGTAACAAGGACTACCAGCACAAGTGCAAGGCGTATGTCGGACACAGAAGTCAATATAGCTGCTGCAACCAAACCGGTAAGCGCACTAAAGGCGCCATTGATTATAACAAAGTTGATAATAGTAGCAGTGGCCAAAGAACGATCATACAGCGTAGTAACCGAAATTGCCTGTTTGACCAATACAAGCATTACCGCCAAGCCAAAGGGAACCAGAGGCAAGGCCCAGGGGAAAGAAGCGGATAGTCTAAAAAGGAAATAAGAGACAGCAAAGCCGCTACAAATAGACACAGCAACAAAGATAAGACGCTGACGGAAGATACGGCTTCTAATACCGGCAGCCCTGAAGAACAAGATCAGAACCGTAAGGGCAGGGATTCCCACCAAATACACAGTAACAAAAAGAGGGAAGCCATTGGCAATGCCAAAAAAGGGGACCGAAGAAATGGTAAAAAAACCTTCCTGTGTTAAACCAACGGCTTTAATCGACGTAAACACCATATACCCGGCACCGGCGACAGCCAGCCAGCCAAGCAAGCGGATAAACTTGTTCGAAGTATTATAGGGAATCGATAAGGCATACCGGAATAAAAAAGTGGACAGAATGGAAAAGCAGACCAGAGAAAACCGGAAAAGCAAGAGACTGATGGTAAGATTTCCGGTATAGATCAAGTTGGCCGAAAGTCCCGCAAGCAGGGCGATAAAGGCCGACACCATGGTCATGCCGGTAAACGATCCGGTATTACCTTCGGTACGCGAATCCAGATAATACGAAAAGGCGAAGAGAAAACCAGCCAGAATATAACTAAAGATGAGCATGCTCATGATTACTCCTCGATCTTTGCGACAAGCATGGTAACGTCGTCGCGAAGTTTCTTGTCGCCATTGTATTCCAGAACAAGATCGGCGATGTCATTGATAAAATGCTTGGCACTTTTGTGCGCGCAATTTTTAACCGTATTCAAATAAAGCTCGGTGTCCCCAAGTTCCACACCGGATTCATCCATAACCTCGGATACACCGTCGGAAGCCATAAGAACCACATCTCCGCGGTACAAAGGAGCTTCTTCCTGGATTACCTCGTCAAGATCGATAATACCGACCAGGGAGCAGGTAGACTGAAGGGGTTTAATCTTGTACCCGCCGGGCGCCTTTGTGATGATAATTGGATCAGCCATTGAGGCGTTTACATAGCGAATCTTCATAACCCGAGTATCGATAATACCGATAAAAAGGACTGCATACTTATCCTGAAGCCGCATCGACTTGATCGCGGTATCAATGGCTCTGACAACGCCCGGAAGATCCTCTTTATTTTCGATAATCTTAACGGTATTCATGATAACGCCCATAATAAGCGCGGAAGCAAGGCCCTTTCCGGAGACGTCGCCAAGCAGGAAAAAGGTTCTGTCTTTATCCAGCTCGATAATGTCGTAAAAGTCACCTGATACGTTAACGAGGGGGCGAAAATAAGCTGCGATATCGAGCTTGGGAATATTGGGCATACTTTGCGGAAGAAAGGAAACTTGCGTTTGAGCAACCATGTCCCATTCTTTGGAAAGTTCGGAAATGGCGGTAAGTTGGGTTATTGTGCGCGTTCTCTTTTGGAAATTCGCGAATTCGTACATCATGGTGTCGAAAATACTCTTTTCGAATACCTTCATGTACCGGCACATCACGTAGAAGTGAAGCTTGTCGTACACCAGGAAAAAACCACGGGCATTATAAAAGTCGGATACAAGACCGAGTTCTTCGTCAATTAAATAGAAACCTTCTGGCCAGTTTGCCGGAAAATTACGGGAAAGAACTTCCAGTGTATCCGGGTCTGTTGCAATGCGGGTGGGGCTATTATACATAACATAGGAGTTTTCGGAGTTAACATACAATACCGAGGCATCGGCCTCATGCTCCAGAACAGTTTGTATAGACTCAAACAGATCCTCAATGGTGTAGGAAAACCGGAGCCGTTCGATAAATGTTGCCATAAGGCGACTGTCGCGTACCTTAAAAGCCTGAAACTCCAGACGCTGCCACACCTCTTTTACCAACAGCGAAGAAGAGGTGGCAACAACAAAAAAAACAACCGCGGCGGAAATGAACCTGCCGGTAAAAGAAAACTGCGGCAAAATAATAAACATGAAAAAGGAAAAAACCAGACCGACCAAGGCATCAATGGCGAGCTTGGCTAGTCGTTTTCTGGATTGAATCATGCTGATGCACCTCTTTGAAGAAGAGAAGGTATCCGGAAAGGCATTAGATTCCGGAAAAACGCCCGTACGTATCGATGTGACATAACCGGCACAGTATATTCTATCATATAAAGGAACATTTGAGAATATAAATTTGGACAGGGAGCGCTATAGCTCAATACCCCGGGGATAATCCCGGGGTATGTATCAGTTAAGAGCGTAAATCTGCAAGCGGAATGGGACTGGGAGTTGCGTTTTCGCCTTCCATGCGGGAAACCTCTTCCAACAGCTGCTTAGCCTTGGGAGAAAGCTTGGAAGGAATGCGAACGATCACCTTGATATACAAATCTCCCTTACGGCCATTCGCAACAGGAACCCCTTCATCCCGGATTCGCAAGAGCTTGTCGTTTTGAGTTCCTGCGGGAATCTTGAGTTTAAGCTGTTTGCCATCAAGGGCCGCTATCTGAATCTCGGCGCCAAGAGCGGCCTGGGTCATGGAAATGGGTATCGCGCAATAGAGATCCGAACCGGATCGTTCAAACCAGGCATGCGCTTTAACGCGAATAAAGACAAATAAATCGCCATACGGGCCGCCGTTAGGGCCTGCGTCACCCTGACGGGGTATAGAAATACGTTTGCCGTCCTCTACACCGGCGGGTATTGTTACCAGAATCTTTTGACGCTTCTTCTGGAGGCCGCTTCCCGAACATTCTCGGCAAGGGTTCTCGATAATGGTACCCTCCCCATGACAGGTAGGGCACGGGGATGCAATGGAGAAAAAGCCTGAACTGTGACGCACCTGGCCGGCGCCCTGACAGGTAGCGCACATCTTGCGGCCGCTTCCCCCCGAGGCCCCGCTTCCCTTACACGCTGAACAGGCTTCGTTGCGGTTATATTGGATCTCTGCCTTGGTTCCGTAGACCGCGTCCTGGAAACTAATCTGAAGATCGTAGCGGAGACTTGAACCCTGATTGGGTGATGATGAGGAGCGCCGACGACTGCCACCGCCGCCGCCAAAAAGATTCTCGAAGATACCGGAAAAATCCCCAAAGATGTCCTCAAAACCCTGAAACGCGCTTGGATCAAAGCCACCGGGACCGCCAGGACCACCCATGCCTTCAAGGCCGGCGTGTCCATATTGGTCATACACCTGACGTTTTTGATCGTCGGAAAGCACCTCGTAGGCCTCGGTCGCTTCCTTGAATTTCTCTTCGGCTTCTTTATTTCCGGGGTTTTTATCGGGATGATACTGAATAGCGAGCTTACGGTATCCTTTTTTTATATCGTCCTTGGAAGCGTTTTTTTGTACGCCCAGAACTTCATAATAGTCTCTTTTCGTTGCCACAGGGGACTCCACATACAGGATAGGCAAGGGACCCCAACCGGGGCCCCTTGTCAGTTAAGAATTATTTATTATCGTCGTTAACTACTTCATAGTCAACGTCATCGGCCGAACCCTTATTGGGACCGGCGGAAGCACCTTCGGCAGAGCCGGAGAAGCTAGCATCAGAGGCCTCGCCTCCCGGGGCAGCGCCGGAAGCGGCTTGCTGCTTGTACATCTCTTCGGCAATCTTGTATGAAGCCTGCTTGAGCGCCTCTGTCTTTGCCTTGATTGCCTCAAGGTCTCCGCCCTCCAGGGCTTGCTTAAGATCGGCAACAGCGCTTTCGATCTGTTGCTTGTCGGCAGCAGACACCTTGTCGCCCATATCCTTAAGTGTCTTCTCGGTGGTATAGATCATCGAGTCGGCCTCGTTACGAACCTCTACCTTCTCGCGCTCGGCCTTATCTGCCTCGGCATTCGCCTCAGCCTCTTTTACCATGCGATCGATCTCGCTTTCGGAGAGACCGGAGGAGCTTTCGATACGGATTTTCTGTTCCTTCCCGGTTCCCAAATCCTTTGCCGCAACATGAACGATACCATTTGCGTCAATATCGAAGGTTACTTCGATTTGTGGCACTCCACGCGGAGCGGGAGGAATACCGACAAGGTCAAACTTGCCAAGGGTCCGGTTCTGACCGGCCATTTCGCGCTCTCCTTGAAGAACGTGAATGGATACAGCGGTTTGTCCGTCGGCAGCTGTTGAAAAAACCTGGCTCTTTCGAGTCGGAATGGTGGTATTTCGGTTAATCAGACGGGTAAATACACCACCCATTGTCTCGATACCAAGGGAAAGCGGGGTAACGTCAAGGAGAAGAACGTCTTTAACGTCTCCACCAAGAATACCTCCCTGAATGGCAGCACCTACGGCAACCGCTTCGTCGGGGTTAACACCCTTGGAGCCTTCCTTACCGAATAATTCCTTTACGATTTGCATCACCTTGGGCATGCGGGTTGAACCGCCGACAAGAAGAATATCGTCAATCTGGTCGATGCTGATTCCAGCATCCTTGATAGCCTTTCGACAGGGTTCCTTGGTTCGCTCAAACAAGTCATCGCACATCTGTTCGAACTTGGCCCGGGAGAGGCTCTTTTGCAAGTGCTTGGGACCTGAGGCGTCGGCAGTAATAAAGGGCAGGTTGATTTCGGTATTGGTAACCGCAGAAAGCTCAACCTTTGCCTTTTCCGCTGCTTCGCGAAGCCGCTGCAGGGCCATGCGGTCCTGTGACAGATCAATGCCTGAATCAGCCTTAAACTCATCCACAAGCCAATTCATAATACGCCGGTCAAAGTCGTCTCCACCAAGGTGAGTATCACCATTAGTAGACTTAACCTCGAAAACACCGTCACCGAGCTCGAGAATCGAAATATCAAAGGTACCGCCACCAAGGTCATAAACGGCGATGGTTTTTTCCTTCTTGGAATCCTTGTTAAAGCCAAAGGCAAGGGAGGCAGCGGTTGGCTCGTTGATAATGCGCTTAACCTCAAGACCGGCAATCTTACCGGCGTCCTTGGTTGCCTGGCGTTGTGCGTCGTTAAAATAGGCAGGAACGGTAATTACCGCTTCGGTAACCGTTTCGCCCAAATAGTCTTCTGCTGTTTTCTTCATTTTTTGAAGGATAAAAGCGCTAATCTCCTGGGGTGAATACAACTTGCCGTCAACATCTACGCGCACATCATCACCCTGTGCGGCTACCTTGTACGGAACAAGTTTGGCTTCTCCGGAGAGCTCCCCGTACCGATGACCGATAAAACGCTTGATAGAATAGACAGTCTTGTCGGGATTGGTAATCATTTGATTTTTTGCCGGCTGTCCAACGACTCGCTCACCCTTTGAGGTAAAACCAACTATGGAAGGAGTTGTTCTGCCGCCTTCCGAGTTTTGAATAACAACAGGTTCTCCGCCTTCCATAACAGACACGCATGAATTGGTGGTTCCAAGGTCAATACCGATAATCTTTCCCATATTAATTTCTCCTTATTACTCGCTCTTTTCTGCGGGCATCTGTACCATCACCTTGGACAGTCGTATTACCCGATCCTTTAGCTTATAGCCCTTCTGAAATTCCTCTGCCACAGTGGGTTCTTGAACCTCAGATGAGGGGTTAGTCGCAATAGCTTCGTGAATATTGGGGTCAAAAAGCTCTCCCTTTGCTTGATAATAGGAAAGCCCATATTTACCCTCAAGCATAGAAGCCATCTGATTCTTGATCATGACAACCCCGTCCACAAATGATGCTGCATGGCTTCCCGGTTCTACCTCGCCAAAGGCGGAAATTGCCCGGTCAAAGTCGTCCAGGGTCTGCACCAAATCCACAAGCAAGTTCGTATTGGCAAAATCAATTGCTTCTTGCTTCTCGCGTATCATGCGCTTGCGATAATTGTCAAAATCCGCGGCCTTGCGCAGATACTGATCCTGAAGCTCAGCATTCAGCTTTTCAAGCTCCGCTATGCGATCGCTCGCGCTCTGTTCCACCGCTCCATTCGACTGAGAGCCTTCTCCCTGAGCCGGATCTGCCGGCGCGGCGGTTTGACCGCTGGTAGTAGCGGCATCTGCCGCGGCGGAAACGGGTACTTCTTCCCCGTTTGTCATCTGTTCTGTTTCATTTTCAGGGTTTTTTCTCATCTATAACCTCGCACTGAAGATACTAACGAGCAGGCACAGGGGTCAACTGAAAGTGTCTCTTTTTTGCGCAGGCGAGGGTTTGACTAACGAAAATCATCGCCCCAGTCACCAAAAATAAGGCGCCAGGCCACCGTTCCGGGCATAGGAGTGGCAGGCATGGCATCGCGGGGGAACCATCTGGCTTCCAAAATCTCTTTTGGGTCCACCGTAACCTCACCGGAAGCCCACCGAGCGTGAAAAGCTATCATGTGTTGATCGGGATAGGGCCAACTTTGGCTTCCCGCATAACAAATATCGGTGACCGAGATGCCGGTTTCCTCAAACACCTCACGGGCCACGCATTCTTCCAGAGTCTCTCCGTGTTCAAGAAAGCCCGCAATACAGGAGTACACCTCCTGATTCCGAGCGGCATGGCGTGCCAAAAGAACCGTATCTCCCTTATGAACCAAAACGATAATCGCCGGGGATATACGCGGGTAGTAAATCGCAGAACAAACAGGACAGACACGGGCAATCTCGCCTGGCTTGTCAATTACCGCCGTTCCGCACCGTGCGCAAAAACGACAGGAGTTATGCCAGTTTATCAAACCAAGAGCACGGGCCGCCGGAGAGGCCAGGGATGCAAGAAGCGGATCATCCGATGCGAATATGCTTCTAAGACGAATCCACTTTCCCGAAGATTCTCCCCCGCAAGAATCTGATGATGCAGGTGGTCCGCAAACAGAGGCAGATACGACCGCAGCCCGGCTTGCCTCGTCCTTGAATAATAGGATTCGGGACGGCACACCCGCAATATCAATATCCATGGAATCAAGCAGGGATTCCTCGCCAATATCCGGATAGTCAATCGGCAATGTGTTATACTGTGTTACAAATAATTCGCTGGACCTGAAAAGGTATAAAACCGGTGTTCCCACTATACGTTCCTTGTGTTGCACGCAGGTGAGTATAGTAAAATAACGCCGGTAGTAAAAGGGAGAAGAAAATGAAAAAACATGTCGCATTCCTCTTGTTCGCGCTGGTGAGCATTGCATTATATGCAGCCGATCCCGTTGAAGGCTTTTGGAAGAGCATTGATGAAGAAACAGGCAAAACAACTGCTGCCTGGCGCATATATGAAAAGGACTCTGTTCTGTATGGCGAAATTGTAACGGTGCCCAATCAGGACGACGCTACCATAGCAAAAGATTGTAAGAGTAGCTACAAAGGCTTTCCTGTCGCCGGAGAGGTAAACAAGATGACAGTTGTACACACGCCCTTTATCTTTGGTCTTAAGAAAAAGAGCGAAGGACAGTGGTCAGACGGCAACATCATCGATCCCAAGGACGGAAAGATGTACAAGTGCAAGATTACCCTTCGTAAAGCAGATGGAAAGAAGTATACCAAAGAAGTTCTTGAGATGCGCGGGGAAATCGGCCTTGGTATTGGCCGAAGCCAGTATTGGGAGCGAATCGACGAAACCGAGATTGCTTCCCTACGGTCCAACTAAGCATTCACGAAGCGAAAAGCGTAAAAAAGTACCAACAATCCTGCGAGCAGTAGGTATGTTCACAAACATACCTCTACCGTCTTGAAACCTCCTCCCCTTCTATGCTAGATTCGATTATGAAAGTCGCCATTTTTTTCGGATCACAATCAGATACAGCAATAATGAAGAAGGCCGCCGATGTCCTCAGGGACTTTGGCGTTGAATTCTCATCCTACCCCATTTCAGCTCATCGCGCGGGCAAACTGCTTGCCCAGACCGTTGAGCAATTTGAAAGCGAAGGTGGAGAAGTTATTATCGCCGGTGCAGGCCTTGCCGCGCATCTTCCCGGCGTGATTGCCTCTATGACCGTCTTACCCGTAATCGGTGTACCCCTGAACGGGGGCAAGGTCGGCGGACTCGACGCACTTCTTTCTATAGTACAAATGCCAAAACAAATACCCGTCGCAACCGTTGGCCTTGATAACGCGGCAAATGCCGCCTATCTTGCCTGTTCCATTCTGGCAATCAAGTATCCTGATCTTAAAGCGAAGCTGGTCGCCTTTCGGGCGAAACTGGCCCAAGATATCGCGGAAAATCTCGGAGGGGGAAACGTATTATGAGCAAGAAAACTGACAACCTGGTTCGCAATCTGGTAAAGGGAGAGCAGATGTATGAAGGAAAGGCTAAAAAAGTCTTTACATGCAACTATCCCGATATGGTCGTAATCGACTACAAAGATGATGCGACCGCCTTTAATGGCGAGAAAAAAGGACAAATCGAGTCAAAGGGCGTTTTGAATAACAGCATTACCTCCGGTCTTTTTGGACTACTCGAGGCAAAGGGAGTTAAAACCCACTTTATCGCCAAGCTTTCCGATCGCGAGATGCTTTGCCGCAAGGTACACATCATTCCCCTTGAAGTTATCGTACGAAATGTTGCCGCAGGAAGTTTTTCCAAGCGCCTTGCGGTAGCCGAAGGCACCGAACTAAAAACAACTATTTTTGAGGTTTCGTATAAAGACGACTCACTCGGTGATCCACTTATCAACGATTACCACGCTGTAGCCATTGGCGCGGCCACCTGGAAAGAACTAAAAACCATCTACAAGATGACCGCACGCATTAATCGTATTCTTAGCGCGTTTTTCGCCTCGCGCGGCATCCGTCTGATCGACTTTAAACTGGAATTCGGCAAGACCGCAGACGGAAAGATTATCCTCGCCGACGAGATTTCGCCTGACACCTGCCGGCTTTGGGACGCAAAAACGAACGAAAAGCTCGACAAGGACCGTTTCCGCCGCGATATGGGAAACGTTAAGGAAGCCTACGTCGAGATATTCAATCGCATTTCAAAGTAAACAAGTAACGGGGTTATCATGAATACACATTCGGAATGTGAGACAGAGACAAAGCTGCGGGAAAAGTGCGGCGTTATCGGGATATACCTGACCGATCACGAAATGAATGCGTCCCGGCTTGCATATTATGGACTTCAGTCTCTCCAACACCGGGGACAAGAATCAACCGGTATCGCGGTATCCGACGGGGAGCGGCTCGATCAGATCCGTGAGCTCGGCTTGGTTGCCGATGTATACAACAACGACAATCTTGCCGCGCTTAAGGGCTACATCGCCATCGGCCATGTGTTGTATTCAACCTCGGGCAAGGCCACTATCGAAAACGCGCAACCCTTTGTGTCGCGCTCCAAACTCGGTAACGTGGCTATAGCTCATAACGGTAGCCTCGTTAATGCCGAACCAATGAAGGAATTTCTTGAGGAGACCGGTTCAACCTTTACCTCCTCAAGCGATACAGAAGTTATTATCAAGTTAATCGCAAAGAACTATAAAAAAGGACTTGAGCGAGCGCTTACCGATACCATCCAGCTCATAAAAGGTTCATTCGCCCTGGCGGTAATGACCGAAAAAACCCTTATCGGGGCGCGAGACCCTAACGGTATCAGACCGCTGTGTCTGGGCAAGCTCAAAAACGGATGGGTTCTTGCCAGCGAATCCTGCGCAATCGATGCGATGGGCGGGGATCTGGTGAGGGATATTGAACCGGGAGAGATTGTTATCATCAATGATGACGGGGTGCTTTCGTTCAACTTTGGAGAAAAGACAGCAAAAAAAACATGCATCTTTGAATATGTATACTTTGCCCGTCCGGACTCCATCATGGACGGTATTGGTGTATTGGAAGCTCGCATTAAAATGGGAGAGGTCCTGGCTCGCGAATCCGGGGTTACCGCAGATGTTGTTATTGGCGTGCCGGACTCGGGTCTTGGGGCTGCAATGGGGTATTCCCGAGCGTCCGGGATTCCCTACGCAATGGGCATTGTTAAAAACAAGTACATAGGCAGGACCTTTATCGCTCCCAGCCAGGAAGAGCGAGAGCAAATGGTGTTTGTTAAGCTCAATGCCCTTAAAAGCGATCTGGACGGCAAACGAGTGGTTATTATCGATGACTCAATCGTACGCGGAACTACCAGCCGTCGCCTTATCCAGATATTGCGCAAGGCTGGTGCCAAAGAGGTTCACTTCAGGATTTCTTCCCCTCCGGTAAAATATCCCTGCTACTTTGGTATCGATACCCCCGCACGAGCTGAGCTCATTTCTGCAACCCACGAGATAGAAGAAATCCGTCAAGCGATTGGCGCGGATTCCCTTGCCTTTATCTCTATGGACGGCATGATAGAAGCCCTGCAATCCTGTGAATGGGAAGAAGAAACCACAAAAGAGAAAAAACCGTCCCGTGCCGCCAATGATAAAAACGGAGATTCGGGCGCCAGCAATTGTGGATACTGCCAAGGGTGCTTCCTGGGTGAATATCCAATGCCGATGATCGGGGAATTGGGTAAGCGCTAAGCACAATAAAAACGCATATAACACGATAACAAGGAGACTGTAATGATAGATTACCGCCAATCAGGCGTGGACGTTGAGGAAGGATATCGGGCGGTTAATAATTACAAGAGCAGCGCAAAACGCACTATGATCCCGGGAGTATTAAACGGTCTGGGCAGTTTTGCCGGAATGTTCCAGATTCCCGCCGGATACAAAGAGCCAGTTATCGTTTCCGGAACTGACGGCGTTGGCACCAAACTGGATATTGCCTTTGCCCTTAAAAAATACGATACAGTGGGAATAGACTGTGTTGCCATGTGTGTTAACGACATTCTTTGCCATGGAGCTACGCCCTTGTTTTTTCTGGACTACCTTGCATGTGGCAAACTCGATGCCCACGTAGCCGGAGACATGGTAAAGGGTGTTGCCGAAGGATGTCTGCAAGCAGGGGCCGCCCTGATGGGAGGCGAAACCGCCGAGATGCCCGGTTTTTATGATGAGGGGAAATACGACATCGCCGGTTTTGCCGTGGGTATCGCAGAAAAGTCGGAGATTATCGACGGCTCCAAAATCCGGGAAGGAGATGTCCTGGTGGGTCTTTCTTCGAGCGGGGTTCACTCAAACGGCTTTAGCCTGGTTCGGAAACTAATCACTGACTACAGCGAACCCTTTAACGGAAAGCCTATCGGAGAGACCCTTCTTGAGCCGACCAAGATATATGTTAAGCCGATTTTAGCGCTCATGAAGCAAGTAGACATCCACGGCATGGTTCACATAACCGGCGGCGGATTTTACGAGAACATCCCGCGCATGTACCCCGCTGGGGGACCTGATGGCGCAGGCGATGCACAAACAAGGCTCGTCTCCAAGATACAAAAAGGCAGTTGGACCATTCCTCCTATCTTTGATGAACTGGTTCGCAGAGGAGCTAATCCCGACAGAATGTTCCACACCTATAATATGGGTATTGGTTTTATCGTAGCCCTTCCTCCGCAGCAGGCGCAGATAGCCATAGACTTCCTTAACGCTCAAGGATTTCCCGCACAGCGAATTGGAACAGTAGCCCTTGGCACGGAAGACGTTATCTTTGAATAACACCAACCAAGAGCGCCTCCCTATTGCCGTTCTTGTTTCCGGCGGGGGAACCAACTTACAAGCCCTAATAGACGCAAGCGAACAAAGAGACGAGCCTGTTCCCTATCGCATAGCTGTGGTCGTCGCGGACAGGGAAGGCACTGGAGCGATAGAGCGGGCAATTCGACATGGTATACCGCATGAACTCGCCCTTCCCCCAAAAGGACTTAACCGCCCGCTACAGCGACAGGCAGTCTCGGATCGAGTCTTGGAGATAATGGGAGCATATCAAGTTGAAGCGATTGTCCTTGCTGGCTTCTTGACGATTATGAGCGGAAACCTCATCAGTCAATTTGCCGGGCGAATGATTAATCTGCATCCAGCCCTCCTGCCAAAGTTTGGAGGGCCAGGCATGTGGGGCCACCACGTGCACGAGGCAGTACTTGCTTCCGGGGATAGCGAATCGGGCTGTACCGTACATCTAGTTGACTCTGGATGTGATACCGGGCGAATTTTGCTGCAAAAAAAAGTTCCCGTTCTGAGTGGGGACACTCCCGAAAGCCTTGCAAACAGGATCCATGCAGTAGAACATGAGGCTGTGCTGGAAGGAACGATTCTTCTAGCCCGGTCACTACAAACCTAAACCCTAATTTACTTGCCACAGTCCATCCGGTATGGTATTCTCTGTAAAACACATCCCTTACAATGAGGAGGCAGTATCCCATGGATACGGAACCTGGTAGTCGTAGATACGAATATCAACCTGACACACATATGCCTCCCCGTACAACCCGCATCTTCTGACATTCAGACAATACGAGTTCCCCAGGTGGAGGCCGGACAGGCGGAGCGAGATACGCACCGCTTGCGAAACGCACAAAGCTTGAGTGGAGACCAATCCCATGATTACCATCTGGAAGCAGGAAAACCGTAAACTCGTAGAGGGAACCCGAGAAGACGGACCAATTTGGGTAGACGCGCGAAACGTTACCCGAGAAGACATTCGCATCCTTGAAACCGAATATGGCGTTGATACCGAAATTATCATGGACATCCTGGACCAGGACGAGTTGTCGCGTATAGATCGAGAAGATGACTATACCCTGATTATCGTCCGCCTGCCCATTTTTATCTCTGCAAATGAGGTAAGTTACTTTACCATCCCCCTTGGTATTTTGCTCTTTCCCGACATGATTCTTACCATCTGTTGGGCCGATTGCGAGGTTCTTCACGATCTTACCAATAATCGGGTAAGAAGCCTTACCCTTAACGACCTGCCAGCCTTTGTTATCAGGGTGCTTGCGCGTGCGGACTTGATATTTCTGCGCTATCTAAAAGAAATAAACCGTCGATCAAACAGCATCGAAACCGAATTACAAAAATCGGTGCGAAACCTTGAGTTAATCCAGCTCCTTAACCTGGAAAAATCCCTGGTCTACTTTACCACCTCGCTCAAGAGTAACCAGCTACTCTTTGAAAAGCTTATGAAAACCCGCTTGATCAATCTGGACGAAGAAGACAGGGAATGGCTCGAGGATGTGGCAACCGACAACCGACAGGCGATCGAGATGGCCGACATCTATAGCAATATACTTTCGGGTATGATGGACGCCTTTGCCTCGGTTATCTCGAATAACCTGAGCATCGTAATGAAGCGACTAACCGTTATTTCCCTGGTCCTGATGATCCCCACGATGATAACAAGCCTTTTTGGCATGAACATTAAACTGCCTATGGGTGATTGGAATAACTATAATGCCCTTGCTGTTGTACTTGGTATTTGTTTTGCCTCCTCCCTGGTTGCCATGATTCTTCTTGGGGACCGAAAAAAGAAAAAGCAACGACTTGATCCAGTTGAACGAAAAAAATTGAGACGGCGAAACCGGGCTGTTGAATAATCGAGAGCACCCATAAGAGGCCAATATCCTGATTGAAGGAACCCTGTTTTTCGTATATTGTGGGGTATCTATACAAAAGGGGTAAACGGCATGGCAAAACGAGCGCTTATCAGCGTCTTTTACAAAGACGGCGTACTTGAACTCGCACAGTATCTTATAGAAAAGGGCTGGGAGATTCTTTCTACCGGCGGAACAAAAAAGCACCTGGCAGACGCAGGCTTACCGGTAACCGATGTAAGCGCCGTAACCGGCTTTCCAGAATGCCTGGACGGTAGAGTAAAAACCCTCCATCCCAAAATCCACGCGGGGCTGTTAGCAATTCGCGCAAACGCCGAACACATGAAGACAATGAGCGAGCTTTCCGTAGACACCATCGATCTGGTATGCGTTAACCTCTATCCCTTTTTTGAAAAAGTACAAGCAGGCCTTTCCTTTGACGAAACTGTCGAGTTTATCGATATTGGTGGACCCACCATGCTCCGCTCGGCAGCAAAAAATCATGCCGATGTTCTGGTGCTAACCGATGTAGCAGATTACGAGGAAGTAAAAACCGCCCTTACCGCTGCCGAGCAGGATACGTCCAAGATTCCCCTCGATCTTAAAAGACGACTTGCCGGAAAGGTATTTAACCTGACAAGCGCGTACGACGCGGCAGTATCCCGGTTTATGCTTGGCGAGGCAGGCTTCCCGGTGTCGGAGCACTCAAACCTCTGGCCCACCTACTACACCGTCCCCCTTACGCTGGCACAGTCGTTGCGTTATGGAGAAAACGGCCATCAAAAAGCAGCGCTTTATCTGAATGCAGATTCAAAAGGTGCTTTTGGCGGGATGAAACAACTACAGGGTAAAGAACTCTCGTATAACAACATGAGAGACCTGGATATTGCATGGAAGGCCGCATGTGCCTATGGTGAATATCTTACCAAACTTCCTGCAGGTTTTCCCGCAACAGACTTACTGACACACGATAGCGCTCCTGTTATCTGTGTAGCCCTTAAGCACAACACCCCCTGTGGCGCCGCCCTGGGAAAAACCGTTCTGGAAGCATATAACCGAACCTTCC
>JAFGIM010000092.1 GCA_016929605.1 Spirochaetales bacterium
ATCTGGATTGATCCTGATCGGCTCGTACAGGTACTCGACAATTTACTTGTAAACGCACTTGAGTCACATTCCACCGAGATGCCGCTCCTGTCGCTTGAAACACGGCAGGGGTATGCTGTGTGTACCGTTTCGGATCGAGGAAGCGGTATTGCCCCCGAGCATCGCACGAGTCTTTTTACGCCTTTTTTTACTACAAAGCCAAAGGGCTCTGGAATCGGTCTTGCCCTTTCGCGTCGTTTTATAACCCTTGCCGGTGGATCATTGGAATGGGCTGAGCGACCAGGCGGTGGAAGTCTTTTTATTGCAAGCATTCCGCTTGATAAGGGGCAGTCAAAGAGGGAGGTCGAGCATGGAGGCTGAACGGAGGTCGAGAATCCTCGTAGTGGACGACGAAAAAAATTTGCGAGAATCGATCGCCGAGTATCTTGCGCTTGAAGGCTTTACATGCGCTCTTGCAGAAGATGCTACATCTGCCCTTTCGCTTCTTGGACAGAACGTCTTTGACGCGGCTGTTATTGATCTAAGACTTCCCGGGATGGATGGTCTTGATTTAGTATCGGCGATTCTCTCTCAATGGCCTTCCCTCCCTTTGATCATGATGAGTGCTCACGGTGGTATCAGCGATGCCGTCGAAGCGATGAAGCGAGGCGCCATTGATTATCTGGTTAAGCCCTTTGACCCGGCCGAACTTGCGGTGCGCTTATCCCGGGCGGTAGCCGCCAGGAATCTTGTGCATATTGCCGAACTTGGGAAGCGCCTCTCGGGAGGAGCATGGCTCGGTGAATCTCCGTCGATGCGTGCCATTGACGCTCTTGTTACTAAGGTTGCTCCAAGTGGCTCAACTGTTCTTATTACTGGCGAAAGCGGTACCGGTAAGGAAGTTGTGGCAAGAGAGATTCATCGCCGTTCTTCCCGCGCAGACGGCCCCTTTGTTCCGGTGAACCTTGGAGCGCTTCCGGAGAATCTTGTGGAAAGCGAGCTGTTTGGTCATGAAAAAGGCTCGTTTACTGGTGCGGATGCGCGACGTCAGGGGTATTTTGAACTTGCTTGTGGTGGAACACTCTTTCTTGATGAACTGGGTGAAATGCCACTGTCCACTCAGGTGCGTCTTCTTCGTGTATTGCAGGATCTTGTTATCACCCGTGTTGGTGGCACCCGACCCGTACCGGTAGACGTTCGCATAGTAGCTGCGACAAATCGCGACCTTGAGGCCATGGTAAAGGATGGCCGCTTTCGGGAAGATTTATACTTTAGGGTAAACGTGCTTAGGATCGCGCTCCCTCCATTGAGAGAACGGAAGGCGGATATTGTCTCTCTTGCGCTGATGTTCCTTTCGCGCTTCTCGCTCGAAACAGGTAAGGCGCTTACTGGTTTTACCCAGGAAGCGCTTGCCTTGTTAACAGAGTATGAGTATCCAGGAAACATCCGCGAACTTGAGAACGCGGTAGAACGCGCCGTGATTTTATCCGAGGGAAGTCTTGTGGGTCCTGCTGATTTGGGCTTCCCCAAGAATCAAATCGATAGGAAACAACATGCACCGATGAGCATACGAGATGCTGAACGTGCGGTTATTGCCGATGCCCTGGAAAGAAATAGTGGCCATCGAGAACATACCGCCAAAGAGCTTGGCATCACCCGTCGCACTCTTTTAAGTAAAATGAAGGAATATGGTTTTACTGTCTGACCATACGGAAGCCTACATCGTCAAACGGCATATAGTATTCCGGATTGTTAATGTTTTGACGGAAACCGTACACATGCATAACGTCGCTGCTGTATGAACCGCCTCTCCAGATACGATTACTTGTAAGGAGAGCTGACCCTTGAGTCTTGCTGGAGGTGATGACGGGTTTATAGGTTTCAGTGCAAAACTCGTTTACATTGCCGCTCATATCGTAAAGGCCTAGTTTGTTCGGAGTTAGCTCTCCTGTGTTGTGCGTTCTCTCCTGCGAGTTTTGTGCAAACCATCCAACGGTAAAGGGATCATTGGATCCTGAATATAGGTAATCGGATTTTAAAGATCCTTCGCGAGCAAGGTATTCCCATTCTTCAAAGGTGGGTAAGCGATAGCCGTTTGTCTTTGGGATGATGTCCCATGAGGAAGTGTCATAGCAAGGCTTGTAGCCGTTCATCTCGCTCAAGATATTGCAAAAAATGGCGGCGCCGTACCAGCTAATATTTCGCACGGGTTTATTACGCTCTGTTTCAACGCAGACGATCTTCTGGTCATCTATCGCCGTTACCTCGGGGCATATTGTCGTGTCCACAATCAAGTTGCTGTATTGCGGGAACAGGCCGGTAAGGGGAAAGATAGCTCCATTCTTGATGGTAACATATTTTTTTGTTATGCCGTAATTGATAACTTTTTCAAAGGTGTCCCAATTGGTTTCATAAACCGCAACGTGCAGATCAGGAATATGAGCGTTGTAGCTTGAACAGTCGATGTCATTGCCGATTACTGTAGAGCCGCCCCGTACGACTACTTCTTTAATTGCCAGACGGGGATTCCCAATGGAGCATGATAAGATCAGTAAGGTTGTAAAAAAAACGAGTGTTGTTGTTTTAGTATTCATACATAATACTATAGACCTGAATTGAATAACTGTCATGTTGAAAAAATGCTTTTTATTACTGTGCAATCTCGTAGCCGTTTCGGCCATTTGATTTTACTGCGTAAAGAGCCTCGTCTGACTTTCGGAGCAGGCTTTGTAATTCTTGTCCATGGTCTGGATACAAGGCTACCCCCAGACTTGCATGGATCGTTACCGGGGTATGTTGTATTGTGCAGGATTGTGCCAGGGCTGATTGGATTTTATGCACTACCTCGACAATGTCCTGATGAGTGTGAATCTCGCTTACCAATAAAACAAATTCGTCTCCGCCAAAGCGGGCAACTGTGTCTGTCCTTCGTAAGGAATCCTGAATCCTGCGTGCTGCTTCTATTAGAACAAGGTCTCCGAACTCATGCCCATGTGCATCGTTAATCTCTTTAAAGAAATCAAGATCAAGGGAAATAATCGCCAAAGTTGACTTATTTCGTTGGGCGGAAGCAAGTGCAAGGTTAAATCTGTCAAAAAAGAGCATCCGGTTCGGTAAGCCGGTTAAGACATCATGGGTCGCCAGTTTCTGTAGTCTTTCGCGCATCTTGATTTGCTCGGTTACATTGTCTACACAGGATATGACACAGGCTTCTCCGGCAATCTGAAGTAATTCGGCCGAGAGCACACAGATAAGGAGAGAATTATCCTTGGTACGAAAAACCCCTTCCATGTTTCGTACAACGCCTTTTTCCGCTAAGGTGTTTAATAATTGCTGCTTGGTTGTATCATTGCCCCAAAGTTGCAATTGATTGGCCGTTTTATTAAGTACCTCGTCTCTGGTGTACCCTGCGATTCGTTCAAACCCTTCGTTAACCTCGAATATTTTCCCGTCATCAAGGCGGCTAATAATAATGGCATAGGGAGAAGAATGAAAGGCTTTAGCGAATTTTTCTTCTTGAGCGCGGACGTCTTTAAGAAGTCGTTGGTTTATTATCATCAAGAGCGAAAAAACAAGAAAGATAGAAAGGGACAAATAGGCAATCAATCCGAAGATATCCATCATTGCAGTGGTTTTATAAAAATCGTTGTTGGCGGTTGGTCGGACAAGATGACTAAGAAATCGGGCGCAATTAATTAGTGTATAAAGTAGCATAATATATCCGATCAAACGTGTTCCGGAATCTGATGGGCGTTTTAGCTTTATAAGTGTCAGATATGAGATTTGTCCGGTAATAATTGCCATGCAAGAAGGAACGAGTAGATTGCGTATATGAAGGTCCGGCTCAACAATGGACCAGTAGGTAAAGCTGAGTGCAAATATAATAAGTAGAGCCAAGTTATAACGGTGCTTGCCGATAATCCCAAAGAAGCGCTCCAGACCAACAAGGA
>JAFGIM010000093.1 GCA_016929605.1 Spirochaetales bacterium
TGGAGAATAGGGGATTCGAACCCCTGGCCTATTGATTGCGAACCAATCGCTCTACCAACTGAGCTAATTCCCCGCTGATGGGCATAAATATAGCTGAAAAATAATTTGATTTCAAGCTATGGCGTGCTAGTATCTGAGGCATGAAGCATCATCTCTATATTGCTTGTGGAATTATCATAGCCCTCAGTACACTAAGCACCTGCACCACCGTGACACAGCCCAAGAAATCTGAAGGGGCTACAGCCCTAACCACTAAGGTGTGGCTTATTTCAGGATATGCCCCAACTGGAACCTTATTGCCAATTGAACCAGGTCATGGCTCATCCGCACGATTAATCCTTCAGGCAAACAATACTCTTTCGGGGACAACTGGTTCATATACCTTTGAAGGAACATGGAAGGCAGGAAAACCAAACGCCGCAGGAGAATTCCCCTTTTCCGCAGTAATAACAAAAGTTCAGGGACAAGAACCTGCTAACGATATCGCATCCCGCTTTGAAGCAGACCTTATTCGTCTTCTGAAAAAAACCTCGTTTGTTCGTCCTGGCCGAGGCAACATGCACCTTATGGATAAAAACAAAGCGCCGACCCTTCAGTATATTCACCGATCGGCCGACGCTCCCTAATCCTTACCTGTTTTTTCCCCGGTTTCTATTCAAGCTATTCTTTAGAAACGCATCCCTGTCGTTCACCATTAAAATCGGCTGGCTTGTCGCATCAAGGCAATCGCGCCACAGAGATCCCTCAGGATCAACATAGTTGCGTTTGCTTGTTACTACACTGATGGGCAAATGCACAAACTTATTATGCACAAGTCCAATAATCAATTTTGTTTTACCAGCCATTGCTGCGTGTACCGCGTTGTTCCCCAATCGCTCGCAGTAAATCGAGTCAATGGGAGCTGCAGGGGCAGATCGAATTTGATAGCTCGGATCAATGTATTTAAGGTTAATGTGCATCCCGATAGACTTAAAATAAGTTGCCATCTTGTCGCGCAAGAATACGCCAATATCGGCAAGCTTCTTGTTGCCGGAATCATCGGTCCCTTCCTCGGCTTTTAGTAAATCCTGCCCTGCTCCTTCGGCAACAACAATTACCGCGTGATGGCGCTTGCGCAGTCGCTGTTCAAGATGATGAAGAAAGCCATTGGGTCCTTCAAGCTCAAACGGAACCTCGGGAATAAGAACAAAGTTTGCCTCGTGACTTGCTATTGCCGTATGCGTGGCTATAAAGCCGGATTCTCGCCCCATCAGTTTAACAAGCCCTATGCCATTGATTTGTGAATGCGCTTCCATATGAGCAGCCGCAACCGATTCGGCTGCCTTTACCACCGCGGTATCGAATCCAAAGGATTTTTGAATAAAAGAAAGATCGTTATCAACTGTTTTAGGAATACCAATAACGGCTATCTTAAGGCCTCGCTTTTCAATCTCTTCCGCAACTTCAAGGGAGCCTCTCTGAGTCCCATCGCCTCCAATAATAAAGATCATGTTTATGTTCATATTCTCTATTGCGTCAGCGATTTCAATTACCCGGTCTCCACCACCGCGGCTCGTTCCCAGGATTGAACCTCCATTCTTATGGCAATCGTCCACAATAGCCGGCGTAAGCGGCAAGGTCTCAAAGCCATATTCACTCAATAATCCCTTAAACCCAAAGCGTATCCCGCTGATACGTTTAACCCCATACCGGTTCCACAAACATCTGACAACTGAGCGTACAACATCGTTAAGCCCAGGACACAGACCGCCACAGGTTACAATAGCCGCATGCACATGGCTCGGATTAAAAAAGATATTCTCTCTCGGACCGGCTTTTTCCAAAAGCTCGGATCGAGCACAGGGGCCAACAACATCGTCCGTTGTTGTATCGAGTCGATAACGGATAAACTCGTCGTCCGTAACGTAATTCGCGATAAAATCGCCTTCAACACTGGACAACTGAATCGGCGACTTTACCTTACAGGGTCCAAGAGAAGCGATACTAAAATCAAATTGTTTATCAGACATGTCTATCTCCTGTGGAAAGTATATTGAAATAGAAGGCGGGAAACAATAGAGAACTTGACCCTTACAGCCTCCCGCTGGTATCTTTTGCGAAACCACACATGGTTTTTTAGGAGTAATTATTATGGAAGAAATGGTAAAGAAAGCCCTTGAGGATATACGGCCCCAGCTTCAAGCAGATGGCGGGGATATTGAGTTTATCTCTGTTGGCGCAGACGGAAAGGTGCTTGTTAGGCTCACAGGAGCCTGTGGCTCATGCCCCATGGCCACAATGACCCTTAAAATGGGTGTTGAAGCTCACCTTAAAAAGACCGTTCCCGGCGTTACTGAGGTTGTCCAAGCGTAAACTTGATGAACAGAAACGCCTTTCTTCCCGTCTCCCGGGACGATCTAGCTTCCCGGGGCTGGGATGACTGCGATTTTATCATTGTATCTGGAGACGCATACGTCGACCATCCTTCATTCGCGGCGGCCATCCTGGGCCGTCTCTTGGAAAGCCAGGGCTTTTCGGTAGGAATTATCGCGCAACCAGAATGGCAAGGCCCTCAATCCGAAAAAGACTTCACGCGACTTGGCAAGCCCCGTCTTGCCTGGCTAGTCACCGCAGGTGCCATGGACTCTATGGTTGCCCGGTATACTGCAAACAATAAACCCCGATCAGAAGATGCCTACTCACCAGGAGGTAAAGCCGGATTTCGTCCAGACCGAGCTCTTTTAGCCTATACATCCTGTATACGCGCTGTTGGTGCCCAGGCTCCAATTATTGTTGGTGGCATAGAGGCATCCCTAAGACGTTTTGCTCATTATGATTACTGGTCCAATACCCTCCGCCGCTCAATCCTCTTGGACACCAAGGCGGATCTGTTGGTATACGGCATGGGAGAAAACCCGCTTACCGACATAGCGTTAACCCTTAAGCAAATCAAAGAGGAAGGAAACCTTTCGCTCGCGGATACTATCCGTTCCCTCCGGGGAATCAGGGGAACCATGTGGCGGACCGGCAAAAAGGAAGAAATTCCAGCCGGAGCTCTTATTTTACCCTCTTTTACCGAGATATCTGCATCAGCACAATCCTATTGCGATCATTTTCTCTTACAGGAACAACATACCGACCCCATTAACGCATCCGTTTTAGTTGAACAAAGCGAAGAGCGCTTTGTGGTTCAAGAAAAGCCCGCTATGCCCCTGGAAAGCCCGCAATTTGACCGTGTTATGGAACTTCCTTATATACGCACCTGGCACCCGGATTATGAAGATGCAGGCGGAATTCCGGCTATAGAAGAAGTAAAATTTTCCCTGGTAAGTGCGCGAGGCTGTTTTGGTGCGTGCTCTTTTTGCGCAATAGGCTTTCATCAGGGAAGGCAGATCCAAACCAGAAGCCATGATTCCCTCGAACGAGAAGCCAGATTACTAAGCTCTCTTACCGATTTTAAGGGATACATACACGACCTTGGCGGTCCAACAGCAAACTTTAGGGAACCATCGTGCGCAGCACAGCGGACCCGCGGCTCCTGTAAAGACCGCCAATGCCTCGGTTCCGCCCCATGTCCAGCCTTACAAAGCGACCATCGTGATTACCTTACCCTGCTCCGCCGGATTCGCGCTCTCCCTGGAATAAAAAAAGTGTTTATCCGCTCAGGGATTCGCTTTGATTACCTTATGCTTGATAGCGACCCCACTTTTTTGCGTGAGCTGTGCGAAAACCACATTTCCGGTCAGCTTAAGGTTGCCCCAGAACATACGAGCGACTCCGTTCTTACCCTGATGAGAAAGTCCAATCGGGCAATGTACAAAGCTTTTGAAACAGCCTACGAGCGGGTTAATCGGGAGCTTGGAAAAAAACAATACCTGGTTCCCTATTATATTTCCGCTCATCCAGGCTGTACCCTTTCGGATGCGGTAGACATGGCCTTAGCCCTGCATGCATCCGGTTTTATACCAGATCAGGTTCAAGATTTTTATCCGACCCCAGGAACACTGTCCTCCTGTATGTATTATACCGGCCTTGATCCATACACCCGCAATCCAGTGTATGTACCCAAGGGTGCACGTGAGAGGGCACTCCATCGGGCATTAATGCAATATAATAAAAAAGAAAACTGGGCACTTGTACGGGAAGCGTTGGAAAAAGCGGGAAGAAAGGATGCAGAAAAGATCCTTCTGGGTGGGCGCGGGGTTCACAAAGGTCGAAAGACATAAAAAAAAGGAGCTTACGATGCTTCGTAAACTCCTTTATCTACACTTTTAGGGTAACTTACCACCAGCCAGCATGAGACCCGATACGGGTTGAATACCACACCAATACAATAAGGGAAATGACAGAAAGAACCCGGAACCAATAAGACATGGCCCCTCCTTCTTTCTTTATCATCATGGATTCAAAGAGAGAAATCAGCACCAGAATAAGGAATCCGGCAAAGGCATAGATCCCGTACATAACGTTTCCGTTCGCAATGGCATCAATAGACAGGGTGAAGGCCAAAACAAAGACCACAATGAGCACCCCAAACAGAACCAGAATCGATTTATTATCCATGACCGTAATAACTCCTTTTTTTTAGTATAGCCCCCAAAAGTAGCTTTGTCCATCAGAAATAGTTATTTCACGTCTACAGCCGAAACCAGTTGCCCCGAGGCCTTGATTGTGTTATTTTCGGGGTATCTTAATGGAAGGACTTTTTATGACCATTACCAAAGACAGCGTCGTTGAGATTGAATACACCCTCACCGACAGCCAAAACGAAGTTATCGATTCATCTGAAGGTTCCGGACCTCTTGAATATCTCCACGGACACGAAAACATCATCCCCGGACTTGAAAAGGAGCTCGAAGGCAAGTCTGCCGGAGCTACATTCAAAACGACTGTAGCACCTCTGGAAGCATACGGAGAGAGGCAGGAAGAACTGGTGGTTCAAGTAAACCGATCCCAGTTCCCCAGCGATGTTGAATTAACCGAAGGAATGCAGTTCGAAGCAGGAAGCCCCGACGGCTCCCGCGTCGTAACTGTTACAGCCATCGATGGTGATTCGATTACCGTTGATGCAAATCATCCTTTAGCTGGCGAGACCCTTCACTTTGACGTTAAGGTTGTTTCCGTTCGTGCAGCTACCGAAGAAGAAAAAAAATCTGGTCTACAGAGTTCATGCGGCTGCGGCTGTGGGGATGACTGTGGCGACGATTGCGACTGTGAAGACGGTGGATGCGGTTCCGGCGGATGCAGCTGCGGCCACTAAGCCTTAGGGGCGGGGAGCGCGAGGCGCTCCTCGTTTCCCGCCTTGCGGCCCTCTGCCTTTTCCTTTCTACAATTGAATTCCTGATACCAAAACCACTTCCCTTTTTACGCCTTGGCTTGGCCAATGCTCCGCTTATTCTTGCCCTAAATCTTGTTAGCCCAACAGGATATCTGGCCCTCTGTCTAATCAAAACCGTGGGTCAGGCCATTATAAGCGGAACTCTCTTCTCCTATATTTTTCTTTTTTCTGCAGCAGGTACCGCTTCTTCCGCCATCAGTATGTTTATACTTAGCCGTTTATTCCGTCATCACATCAGTAGCATTGGCATTAGCGTAGCTGGGGCGAGCGCTTCAAATGCGGCACAGCTTCTTCTGGCCCGCTTCTTGATATTTGGAGAATCGGTAATGTATATGGCCCCGCCTATATTGTTCGCGGGACTTATTTCCGGCGGTGTGCTTGGCGCGTTAACTGGAATATATACCGCTTCCTCTTCATGGTATAAGGAAACCCTGGAAGGAAGGTGGCCCCCGCAGCACATCGATCTTCTACCGCCAGAAGTTCCCCAGAATCGCCGAGAAGAGGCAATTCAACGACTAAAAATCCCTTTTTCCTTGCTTCTTGCGGGTTTTTTACTTTTTTCTGACAGTTTACTCATTAAATCAGTGACCACACTGTGTGCAGCGATTCTTCTTTGTATTTCTGGTAAAAAAATCCGCATCCTGCCCACAATTACGATAACCTCGGGAATACTATTCTTTAATCTCTTACTTCCCTTTGGTCGCGTCTTGGCTGAACCATTTGGCTTGCCAATTACAGAAGGAGCCTTGTATTCAGGAATAAAAAAAGCCCTCGTACTCGAGGGCATGATCTTTCTTTCTCGTTGGCTTTTAGTACACCTGCCCCGACTCCCCGGCACGGTAGGTGCGCTGATGAGTCAAACCCTTGCGTTTCTCGCCTATCTTACCGAACATCGGTCAACAGTCAGCCGGAAACACCTGGTAGCATCAATTGACGCTCTTATGTACGGACACGACCAAGTCCGTCCCGAGCATCCTTATAATCCGGTCTGAGCTTTAAGGCGCGCTCATAGGCTTGTTGAGCTCCGCTTTTATCACCAACATTCTCACGAACAGTTGCCAAGCGATACCACCACAAAGAGATTCCCGGCTCAAGGTGAACGGCTGCCGTATATGCAATATCAGCCCGGTTATATTGCTTGTTGATTCGATAAATTTCGCCTACAAAGAAATGCGCAGTACTTAATCGCTCTCCACGAGGCGCCGCATCAATATATTTTTCCATAAATTTTAAAGAATCCTTGTAATTCCCCAGGAAAAAATATCCTTCGGCAAGCGATTCAATAATTCTGGAGTCATTAACCAACTTAAGGGCTTCAAGGCAGATATTGACGGATTCCTGATACTTCCCAAGCCGAAACAAAGCCCAGCTATAAATAGTATATGCATCCATGTTTCGGGGATTATCCACAAGATCCTGTTTGCATACCTCTATTGATTCAGAATACGCAATCTTGGCGTCTTCCGTCCGTCCTATAGCCTCAAGATCCCGGCCATTGCGAAAAAGCTTGAGCGCGTCCTTTTTTTCCTGTGCAGCAAGAGAGAATACAACAGAAAAAAATAAAATCGACAGCAGTACACTTCGTTTCATATCTGTACTATGGCCCTTTTTACCGATTTTCGCAACCATCTTATGAAAAGAGGAGGGGTTTGCCAACATTTTTCGTTTTCTCGTACAATTCATTTGAATAACGAAATTCGCGGGAAAAGATCGAAGAAGAATCCTGTTTGCTATAGCGCATCAAAACCTTTGCGGTTCGGGGAAAATAGTATATCTTACGAGGGAAAGGCCCTCCCACAGAGTAGGATTCTATCGGTATCTTCTCAATATCCAAAAAATTAAAAATAAACTCAATATTCATCTTTGGAATATTATAAGTGGCCTCTTGTTGATATCTAAGTACTGAGCTGCCACCAAAAACCTTAGCATAGAATTTCTCGCGACGGGCGCCCATCTTCAACAACCCATTTATCAACATTTCCATGGAATTTATACCATAACGGGCACTATCTTCGGGCTTGTGCGCATCTAGGGTTCGGGTGAACGGCAGCATAAAATGATTAAGGCCACCAATGGCTTTTTCCAGGTCATACAAGGCGACAGCGATACACGATCCCAACAGGGTGGAAATAACAATATCCTCGCCGGTTACACAGTAATCCCCCGGCCCGATGTATTGCTCCGGTTTATCGAACTGGGGGTTTAGTTTCAAGGAAGGACTTTTTTGATCGTCTCGATGAGTTTAACATCATTAAAGGGTTTAACGATCCATCCGGTCGCGCCAGCCTTCTTACCCTCTTCAATGACAGTCCCTTGCGATTCGGTAGTTAGTACCAATATGGGCAAAAACTTGATCTTGTCGGTCTCCCGAATCTGCTTGATCATGGTAAGACCATCCATGTTGGGCATATTTATATCTGATATAACCAAATCAACCTTTTGCTCTCCAAGGCGTTTAAGTCCTTCCGCACCATCTGCAGCTTCGTGAACTGTGTATCCACTCTGTTCCAAAATAAAGCGAACGCTTTGTCTGATAGAAACAGAATCATCAACCACAAGGATAGTTGAACCCATACTCATTCCTCCCTCTCAAGTAATAACCGTTAGCAGCTGTTAGTATTGTAGCCATACCCTAAGGTAAACGCAAACTAATTTACTTCATCGCACCTTTTTTAATCACCAGGTCCGCAATCGCTTCCAAGGGAACGGTAACATCCACAGCCCCGGCCTTTACCGCTTCCTTGGGCATTCCATAGACCACACAACTCGCTTCGTCCTGGGCAATAGTAAAAGCTCCGGCGTCTTTCATCTCCCGCATGCCCTTTGCCCCGTCATCTCCCATCCCGGTCATGATTACGCCGATGGCGTTTTTGCCTGCATACCGAGCAGTAGATCTAAATAAAACATCTACAGAGGGTCTGTGTCTGGACACCAAAGGCCCATCTTTTATCTCTACATAATAGCGGGCGCCTGAGCGCTTAAGCAATAAATGCCGATTTCCGGGGGCAATCAATACACGGCCGCGAAGAACCGAATCATTATCCTCTGCTTCCTTAATGCTCACCTCGCAAATGCTATCAAGTCGAGTTGCAAAGGCTTGAGTAAAATGCTCGGGCATGTGCTGAACAATAACGATGCCCGGACAGTCAACGGGAAGTTTTTCCAAAAACACCCGCAAGGCCTCTGTGCCTCCGGTAGAGGCGCCAATAACTACGACTGTCTCGGTAGTTTCAATCGATACATGGTGGGCGGACACGGGGGGCAAAATTACATCAGCAGTTAATTTGGGAGAAGCCAGTGGTCGAGATGGCGTCAATTTCTTGACATGTGTCATATGTGCGGCGCGTATTGCATCGGATATCATGACACGGGATTCTTCTATGAACTGGCGCGTTCCCATTTTTGGTTTTTGAATAATATCTACGGCGCCGAACTGCATGGCCTGGAATACATTGTTCGATCCTGCCTCTGCCTTACTTGAGCAAATTATTACCGGTAGAGGATGTTGGCTCATCAGTTTTCTCAAGAAGGTAAGGCCATCCATTCGGGGCATTTCTATATCCAGAATAATAACATCCGGTACAAGATGTTTAAGCTTCTCTGCAGCATCATATGGATCGGCAGCGGTCTCCACAACAACAATATCGTCTTCGGAAGACAACACATCCGACAGTGTTTGTCGTACCACGGCAGAGTCATCAATAATCATCACGTTGATCATGTGCGATTCTCCTTTCGGTACACCGCGGAAGCAATCGAGACTAACGGTAAAGCGCTTCGCCCGATATTCTCTGAATGCCCCATAAAAAGAAAACCACCCGGAATAATGTGGGAATAAATTCGAGCGAGCACCTTGTGCTGGGTCTCCCTGTCAAAATAAATAAACACGTTCCGGCAGAATACTATATGGTACTTTTTTGTTACCGGATAAAGATCGTCCATCAGATTAAGTTTTCTAAAAACAACCTTGCTGCGAATCTCCGGACGTACGCGCACTGTTTCTTCTGCGGGGTTTTTGCTTTTTAGAAAATACCGCCTCTTATACTCTAAGGGAATCTTGGACGCTTGCCGCTCCGTATACACGCCTGTTTCGGCAACACGTAAGACCTTTTCGGATATATCAGTGCCAAGGATACGGTAGTTTATCTTTACATTTTGAACGCGCGAAAACTCCTCTACAATTATCGCCAGTGTATACGCTTCTTGTCCCGTAGCCGCCGCTACCGACCACAAATTCAAATCAATCGATCGGGCGTCTCCAACAAGTTCGGGCAAGACTCGCTCGGACAAAAGCGAATAATGCTTCGCTTCCCTAAAAAACTCCGTCTCGTTTGTAGTAACAACATCAATAAGTTGTTGGATTTCACGATCGTGTCCTTCCGGGCTAAAGACATAGTCGCAATATTCCTCATGAGTAGAAAAACCAAGTGCGCGAACCCGCTTGGAAAGGCGGGCTTCCAACATTACTTCTTTCGTTTGAGGCATACGTATACCAACAGTGGATTCTATATACTCGCTAAACCTCTTAAAGGTGTCACTTGTCATGAACCTGTTCGCTCCGAGGCGTGCAAGACTCGCTCCACATCCAGGATCAGGGCCACCGATCCATCGCCTAATATGGAAGCGCTCGCGACACCATCAGCCCTTTTGAAGATTTTCCCTATTGGCTTAATAACTGTCTGGATGCTGCCCACTACTTGGTCCACCAGGATGCCAACATGTTGATCCTTAACATTAACAACGACCATCTGCTCAATTGCCCTGCGAGTCCCGCTTATATCAAAAAAGTCGCGCATGTTAATAAAAGGAAGTTGCTTGTCGTGAAAAATTACAATCCTGTTTTCATTTTTTTGTTTCGCTTGAATAAACTCAAGACAGCCAACAACCGAAGCAAGCGGAATAACATAGGATTCCTCGCCAATCTGCACAAGAAGTCCATCAATTATAGCAAGGGTTAACGGGATTTTAAGGGTAACCTGTGTATACACACCGGGTTCACTTTCCAAATCAACCGTTCCACCAATTAACTCCATCTGACGATTGACAACATCCATTCCAACGCCCCGTCCAGAAACCTCGGTTACAACTTCATTGGTGGAAAAACCCGGTGCAAAAATTAATTTATATACATCTTTTTCGCTTAACACCTCATCCGGGTTAATTAGACCACGTTCAATGGCTTTTTTACGAATCGCCTCAACATCCAAACCTTTTCCGTCATCCTCAATCTGGATATATACAGAAGCACCTGTTTGCGATGCGCGAAGTCTGATCGTCCCCGTTCCATCCTTTCCCTTCGCGATGCGCGCGTCGGGTTGTTCAATACCATGATCAAGGCTGTTTCGGATAATATGAATTAAAGGATCATTGAGCTTTTCAATTACTGTTTTATCCAGCTCGGTCTCACCACCCTCTGTCACCAATTCAACATTTTTACCAAGATCGGAAGATAAATCTCTTACTAAACGTTTAAAACTCGAGAAGGTAGTCCCAATAGGTACCATACGGATACTCATGGTGTTGTTTCTTAATTCATCCGTCAGGCGGCCAAACTGTTCAACAACAGAAACGAGCTCTTCATTATCAGACACCACACGGGTTGTTTGCAGTATTCTTGCATGTACGGTGACAAGCTCTCCTACCAATGCCATCAGCTGATCAAGTTTTTCTGACTTTACACGGATTGTACTTAGATCTGTTTGAGCAGCTCTGCTTTTTTGTATTCTCTGAAGCTGCTTTTGTTCTTCCAATGCTATTTTGAGGTCTGCGGGGCTTACGATTTTTTCTTCCACTAAAACCTCCCCAATACGCTTCTGGCTCTTTAGGGCTGATTCAAGACGATTCTTGTCTATCTTTCCTCTTTTTAAGAGAATCTCGCCAAGACGCTTTCCTGCTACAGAACTTTCGTCAACCAAATCCCCAAGACATTCGATGGTAATCACAGCGCCATCTTCTACAAAAATAAAAACGTCCCGGATGCGATTCTCGTCAACATCAGTTGTAAGAAAAATTTCCCAACCAGTTAGACAGTCTTCACTATCAAGCTCTGATAACGGCAGAATGTTTTTTAACAATGCGAAGCATACCATCTCTCCAAGACCATTAAGTTCAGCAAGTACTGCAAGTGGATTAACGCCTCTACGGAATGAATCCTTATCAGGAAAAAAAGTAATATGCCAGGAGTTCTTCTCCGCATCATTTTCTTTCTTTTCTTGTGCCACCATAAGAGCGGCAGGCTTAACCTGTTCTGCGCCACAAAGACCCGTAACAGTCTTAAAGCGTTCCAGAAACTCTTTCATTTCTGGAGAAAGAGGGCCCACGCTTTCAACCGTACCTTCCAACATTTCAAGGATCATATCGCGCGATACAAGTGTATTACCTATCAACTCTGCGGTAACTGCAATCTTTCCATCACGCAAAGCAGAAAGAATTGATTCAACCTCATGACTAAACGCGGAGATACGGTCAAACCCAAACATGGCGGAAGAACCCTTAATGGTATGCATTACGCGGAAAACTGCAGAAAGCAATTCTGTATCATCTGGTCGCTCTTCGAGCTCAAGAAGATTTGATTCCAATGTGCCCAAAAGCTCAAAAGCTTCTTCTCGAAAAGTTTCCATAAATTGATTTTCTGACATTTCTTCTCCTTTATGGATTACAGATCCAGTGAAACCTGTTCATATAAATCTTCGCCTCTGGTACAGTCCGTATCCGAAAGCCCTACTTTTTTAATCTTTTCCTGAAGGGAAACCGGTATCTGTCCCGTCAAGGTTACCGGCACACCACGCTTTATGCCCTCCTTAACCAGGGCAACTAAAAGCTGAAAACCGGCAAGGTCAATTGTTTCCGTCGCAGACACATCAACAACAACAGGATCTCCACTATCAAAGGCTTTAAGAAGAGCAAGACGATCAGTAGAAACCGAACCAATGGTTACAGAAGGAAAAGAAAGCACAGTGCTTTTAGGCATCGCGAGCCTCCACGGTAATTCCCGAAAGTTCAGCATCCGACAGGATGCGATCAAGCCGGAGAAGAATTACAAAGCCTTCATCGGTTTTTCCCATCCCCTCTATAAACGATGTATCTATCGTCGATCCTATCCGGGGAGGCCCTTCTATAAGAGATGGATCAAGATCTATTACCTTCTGGACTTCATCGCTAAAAATTCCTATCACCATCGAGCTGTCCGCTTCTTCCACAAACACTTCTTCTATCTCGGTTACAATTATACTTGTATTGCCAGTAATTGTAGTCTTGCCCATGCCGAATTTTTCGCGTATATCCAATACAGGAATTACATTTCCTCTCAGGTTTATTACGCCGCTTAAATACGAGGGCATCCGCGGGACGCGGGTTATACGCGGCACAGAAAGAACTTCCCTAATGTGGCCAACGTTAATTGCGTATATCTCGTCAGCCAGTTTAAAGGTCAGATACTGGGTTATCTCGGTGCTTTCGATTGTATCGTTATGCATCCGTTCCCTCCACAGTATTTTCCATGGCCAACTCCGATTGATCGCCTTGTTCGGCTATGGCATGAATCTCGCTGTCGGTAAGGATTTTATCGATATTTAGAATAATAATAAAACCGCCATCAACATGTCCCATACCCTGAATAAATGCGGTATCAATCGCAATACCAATCTGCGGGGGGCCCTCTATTTCGGATTCTTCGATGGTAATTACCTTCTGCACCTCGTCGCTAAAAATACCAACTACCAATTGCTCGTCATTCCCCTCTCCATCCTTCCCAGCAAGCTCAATGACGATAATGCCAGTTTCTTTTCCGATAATTGTTTCTCCCAACGCGAACTTCTTTTTTAAATCAAGGATAGGAACAACAGATCCGCGAAGGTTTATTATACCAGTCATAAATGGAGGCATACGGGGAACCTTGGTTATCTTGGGAATCCCCAGAACCTCTTTTATATTGGCCACGTTAATAGCATATTGCTCGTCCGCAAGCTTGAATGTTAAGTACTGACGAATCTCCGCTTTATTTACCATAACAATACCCCCTGCCAAAATATCAATTAGAACTCTTGAAACTCACTATCAAGATCATCCCGTCCACCCGTAGGATTATCGCTATCCAAATCAAGATGAATGCCGGTTAAGGGTGTTCGTTTCGGAGTCCTGGTTTCTTTTGTGGATTGCTTGGTTGCTTTTTTTTCCGGAGCAACAATTGCCTCCGGAGCTTTCTTTGTAACAGGGGTATCCGGGCGAAGGACGCCCTTATTCGGTATTGCCTTGGACACAACCGATTGCGGTATTTTTTTATGCGCTATAGGGGGCTTAATCGCTTCGTTATCTTGTGCAAGATGAAAAAACGCCATCGCCGATTGCATTTGCTCTGCCTGACTTGCAAGTTCCTCGGACATAGAGGCGGACTGTTCGGAGGCAGAAGCATTTTGCTGTACCACAGAGTCAAGCTGAAGGATGGCTGAGTTAATTTGTCCTGCACCAGAGTTCTGTTCATTGCTTGACGCGCTAATTTCCTGTACAAGTTCAGCTGTTCGTTTAATCTCCGGAATTAGAGCCGAAATAGTGGACCCCGCATCTTCTGCTATGGTGACACTCTCGGAGGACAGTGTACTGATTTCTCCTGCCTCTTTTTGGCTTCGCTCGGCGAGTTTTCCAACCTCTGCAGCAACAACCGCAAAACCCTTACCATATTCACCGGCACGGGCTGCCTCTATCGACGCGTTAAGTGCGAGCATGTTAGTTGAACGAGCTATTTCCTCGATAATGCCAATCTTGCTCGCAATCTCCTTCATCGCAGCCACTGTTGCGCCAACAGCCTTTCCACCTTCTTCCGCCGATACAGCGGACTTCTGCGCTATCTTTTCTGTTTGCAGGGCGTTTTCGGCATTTTGCCTGATATTCGCCGTCATCTGTTCCATGGAAGCCGAAATCTCTTCTACCGAAGAAGCTTGTTCTGTTGCACCTTGACTCATCTGCTGGGCGGTACCACTTAATTCCTGACTTCCGGATGATACCTGTAACACCGCGGATTGAATCTCGCTAATAATCTGTCTAAGGCGATCCATCATATCTTGGAGAGCACGAGCCAGATCACCAATTTCATCACTTCGACCACGATATTCCTTGGGTAAATCCCGGGTAAGATTTCCGCCGGCTATCTCTTCTGCCTGACGAACCGCCACTGCTATAGGTCTGGTGATGAGTCGGGTAATGACAATGGACAGAATGATGCCAACCACGATAGAGACAAGCGAACAAACCAGGATAAATGCGGTGGTTGCAGCCATCAGGGTGTCCATTTCGGAGGCCACAGTATTACTAATCTCCATGGCAAGCCGAACTGTTTTTGCCCCCGCCTCTGCGGCAACTTGCTGTACCGCACGCTGACGGGCTTGCAAATCGGTATAATCATTAATTTCTCTTTGATATTCCGCCGCACCGGCAATAACAAGGTTCATCGCATCTATGTTAGCCCGTTGCCGGAACTGCGGTAACAGAAAACGAGCTTGCTCTACCATAGAGCCTATTTCCTTTTCTACATTCTCAAGAGAACCCTTGTCCCCGTATAAAATATATTTGTTTAAATTTATCCGGGCATGAAGCAGATTGCGGATCATTCCTCCGCTCCGATCAATCTTATCTACTTTATCAGTCAATTCGACCGATCCGGCTCGGCGCGCAACAAGAGCAGCAAAATCCACTTCTTGCCGGTCATAGACCGCAGATATCGCCGCTTCTACCTCTATTCCTTTGTCCGCTAGTTTTGTTTCCAGCTGTGCCCTCTGTCCCTCATATTCAGCATACTCGGAGAAATATTTCTTGTAGTCGCGGGAGCCATCTGCAATCCCTTGATAGGCTTCTTTAACTTTAGTATCTGAATCGGCATCCCGAAGCACCTCGGCGGTACGGGTAATTTCGTCCATGTGCTTTATTACGGTATCCCAATACGCCTTGTCTCGATAGATTACAAAGTTTTTTCCCGCGATCGTCCCGTTTTGCATGTTTTCCAGGATGCGGGACGTCTCATTATTTGTATTTCCAATAGTACTTAAGGAGCGCAGGCTCATAATTCCCAAAACGGAGATTAACACCAGTAATATCAACACAACTATAAAACCACCGCCGATCTTTCCGGCAAGTCGCTGTAACATCCTCATACTTCACTCCTTGAAAAAAGCCTATGTGTAAAGTTTAGTTTCCCCCCCCTCCCCCTGTCAAATTATCCCCTTTACCCGAAACGACAGGATCACTACAATAGCCCATGCTCAGCTACCGACACGGCTTCCATGCCGGAAACCACGCAGATGTTCTCAAACATGCCGTTGTATCCTGTATACTTGCCCGCTTTTCAGGCAAGAAAAAACCTTTTTCGTATGTAGAGTCTCACGCAGGCGGCGGAGAATACACTCTGGATAGTGAATGGGCTGAAAAAACCGGGGAAGCAGAAAGAGGAATCATTCCGCTACTGTCGGAACAAGAATACCCTCCAGTATTACAAGACTATCTTGATCTCTGTCGTTCATACTGGAAGAGCGGCAAACGCTATCCAGGCTCTCCCGCTCTAGCACGGGAGCTAACAGACTCATCGGTACATCTAACCTTGATGGAAAAGCATCCAGCTGAAGCAGAACATCTACGACAGCTATTCGGCAAGGACAAGCGTATACATATCCACGAACGGGATGGTTTTTCCGGACTGATTGCCCTTACCCCACCTGATCCCATCCGGGGGCTAGCTCTTATAGATCCAAGCTATGAGACACACGCTGACTGGACACAAGCCGCAGAAACCTTTTTACAGGTAAGGCGCCGATGGGCCGCGGGTACACTAGCCCTGTGGTATCCCCTGCTGGATCGGCGTCAAAGAGAGATAGAGCTGCTAGTGAACACCATCAGTTACTCCGGCTTTCCCTCAATCTTGCACGTCCAATGTAGAGTGCCAGCACCCGAGGCAGAACAAGGCTTTGGGCTTAAGGGTTCGGCAATGATTGTTATTAATCCCCCATGGAAACTCGATGAGGATATTACGGCCTTTTTACCTTGGCTCGGCAAATACCTTGCCTCTGGATTGGATAACCCGACGTCACTTACCTGGCTATCCCCAAATTAAGGGGATAGTCTATATCGATAGATTTTTATTGACACATTTTACTAGAGCGTCATACAATCTACCCATATATGAAAGATTTTGCCCTTTCCAATGAAGATGACCTTCTTGAACTTGAAACCAGTTTTTCGTTGGACGAACTTGACGATTGGCACACCTCAACAGGCCTAGTTGAATCAGCAATGTCCATGATTCGCAGAAGGGTCCGCGAAGCAGACACGCATATCTTTGTTCATATGCCCGAAGCCCGAGAATATCGGGAAATTGACCGCGAAGGACTTGCCAGCATCCCCGACGATTCCATCTTTATAGCCTGTCTTGCCATGTGCGAAACCGGTATACCGCTTAACACCATTTTTCAGGACTATGTTCCAGACGACGATATGTTACGAGAGCTTCTTACAACCGTATACCGCGGCTATTACATAATCCCGGTTGTTCACCGCTTTAGCCTTCTTGCATTTATCATGCTCTGCGCACCCACTCCCGAATCCAAGATTCGCCTTCCAGACCAATCGCAAAAAGACTTTCTGGCTGAATTAACGAGCCGACTTAGAATCAATCTATATGCCGCTTCAATTGCAGATCAGCGTCAACGGGAACTACTTCGCCTTGCGGAATATCCCGCATCACTACATGCTCGCCGATCTGTCGCAGATTTAAGCGAACACCTTCTGGATGATCTAAAAAAGGAACTCGATTTTACCTGTGGTGTGTATTACGAATACGAAGAATATCTGGAAAAGCTCATTCCCATTGCCTGGACAGGCACTAAAAAAGAGCCTCAAGTTCTTCAAGCTGGATGTGGCATATCAGGACAGGTCATAGAAAGGCGAAGGCCTCTCTGGGTTCCTGATAGATCTAAACATCCATCTTTTGCCATGATGAACGAAGAAAAGTTTATCGAAGGCTCTTTTATCTCAGCTCCCATTCACACAGACAAACGGGTTATTGGGGTTGTAACCCTCTCCCGTAAAGGTGGCAATGGCGAAGGCTTTGCTATGGAAAGCAGATATACACTTGAAATTGCCGCAGCATTTGTGGCAAGCGAGATTAACAACCGCATGCTCTATGATGAACTCGAGCAAAGTTATTTTTCTACAGTATCTTCTCTTACCCGTGCCCTGGAAGCAAAAGATCACTATACTCGCGGCCATTCAGAAAGAGTTATGCAATATGCGGTTGGAACTGCTCACGCCCTTAGACTTTCTCCCGAGGCAGTCCGTCGAATACGATATGCCGCCATCCTTCATGACATCGGTAAAATTGGTATTAGTGATTCTATCATCACAAAAACATCAAGCTTGACCAAGGGTGAATTCGATGAGATAAAAAGACATACCGAAATCGGGTATGACATCGTTAACGAAAATAGCTTCTTTACCGAGATTCGGGATTTGATCAAGTATCATCACGAAAAAATGGACGGGACCGGATATTATGCCAAGCACAGCGGAGACTATCCCTGGGAGGCAATGATTATCAGTGTAGCCGACATTTATGACGCCTTAACATCAGATCGGCCATATCGTACCGCGTATACCGCAGAGCAGGCCGTGGCGTATTTGGAAAAGCTCGTTGACGTTAACTTTGATCGTCGAATTCTTGATGCATTCCAAACCTGTCTTAAAGAATCCGCAATCGCATAATACTTGACACAATTATCCTCCGGCCATAGGATAGTATCCGAAAGCTACTCTTCAGGGCGGGGTGTAATTCCCCACCGGCGGTACAGCCCGCGAGCAGGGCGTTTTTAAAACGCACAGCAGATTCGGTGAAACTCCGAAGCCGACAGTAAA
>JAFGIM010000094.1 GCA_016929605.1 Spirochaetales bacterium
ATATCAGGATAGAACCCGCGATACCTATAAGACCACCCTCCGCCAAAGGTCTCGTCGGTTGCGTCCCAAAATGCCGAAAGGGTCTGGTCCATCAGGCCAGTCGTATGAGCAGAATGAATAAAGGCCATCCAACCGATATCTCCCTCGCTTACCGGAACAATCCCCCAGGAATCAATACAATTCCCGGAGAAAAAGGGCGTATAGGGCTGGGCCTCAGCCGTGAGGTCAGGAACATGTTCAGGCAAAACCTTTTCCCTGCCAGGATCTTGATCGGCAACAGGCTCAAAAAAATTCTCTCGATACGGGGTTACCTCAGACTCAGAGAGCCACTGTTCCTGATCAATCGAGGAGCGGGCAACAACCGTTCCTCGCGAGCTTGCATAATCGACAAAGAATAGTCCCTCTGGAGCGATACAGGGACTGTACGTACCTATTGGACGGGATACCGCCTGATACAGCCTTCCATCCGGCGTACGAGCCCAGATTGCATCGATGCCGCTACGATCAGAGACAAAGTACAACACGCCATCTTCCAGAACTGGAGAAGAAAGCCCTTCCTGATGACCTATATACAATTGCTCGCGGGAGCCGGTTTTCAGCGAAAGCCGTTCAATACGCATCCCCTCCCCTTGTCCGTCTCGTCCATTCGAATAAACCATCATAACAAGCGCATCTCCCTCGTTGGTAAAGGAAAAAGATGACCAGCGCTGACCTGATGGGATTACAACAGTATCAAGAACACTTCCGTCGGGAATTGATATCACCGTCAAGACCTTCTGCCCATCGAGCCTGTCTTCAACAAGAACCGCCTTTGTTCCATCAGGAGAGAGGGTTGGGCTACGAAAACGAGAGCGACTGAACAGATTTGTACAGCTACGGGTCGCTCGATCATATAAGACGATGTTCATGCCCGATCCGTCAAACTTGGCTTTGGGACTCAGGGCATCCCATATAAGATACTGTCCGCCGGCACTTAAGGAATTTTGCGGATACGCGCGGCACACACGGGTCTCTTTTTGATCGGACACCTCGACAATCCAGTAGCCAGCTTCACGATCATAGATGGCCGAAAAAAGTGTTCCGTCGGGAGCGCGGGTAAGGTCGATATGTTTTTTGTAAGAGGCTTTTGTGGGTGTGGAGTATACATGCCGGTCGGTATATTGAAAGGAGGCTGTCTGTTCCTCCCAAAAACGGGTGTACCGGGTAGCAGCTTCCCGATATACCTCGGCAGCGCTTTTTCCGCTTACCCGGCGAATTGCCGCATGGGGGCCAATTACCGGCAAGGGAAGGCGCGCAAGTCGGGAAACAAGAATCTGCGGAGCCAAAAAATCATAGGTAGATCGTAGATGTGCATACATCAAATAACCGAATTCATAGGGCGAGGGGGTATAATCAACAGAGGAACCCAGCACCATCTTGGAATAGTCAAAGACCTTACCTTCCAAAAAAAGGGCCTTGATTTGAGCGGTAAACGAAGGCCTTCGGCCCCTTCCCGACTGAGATAACACCGTCTCTGCCATAACAGCGTCACCCTCAAGCCACCAAACCGGAGCCATAAAAGCTAGAAGGGCTGCATACTCCCCAAAAAAGAAGGAAGCAGCATGGACAGAACCCAAATTATAGGCCTCAAATTGAACCATATGCCGGCCCTCGTGAATCGCCAGTTGGGTTAACCAGTCTTCGGCATCTTCCAAATTATCAGTGGTATAAAAAAAGCTTCGTCTGGGAAGAATCGAGACGTATCCATTGGGGCTCATGTGATCCGGGTTTAAAACAACCGGAAAGCGATGGGTACGGTGGGGAGAAAGACTGTGTAGCTGAAATTGACGGGAATACTCCAGGGCCGCGGCAGTATAGCGCCCCTGTTCTTCAAGAAAATCCGGAAAGATAACCTCAAAATGCTCTGTGTCAATCTTGAGCCAGGTATACGCGTGGGTATCAATCGGAGCGAAATCGATTTGAGCCGAAAGGGGCAAGAGAATACCCAAGAGCATACTATAAAGAAGAGTTCGGACACGCATACGATTCCTCCGGCGCCGGGGTACACTATAGGGCAAGGGGACGCTTGTTGTCCGAAAGCCTGCGAGAAAGATACTCCCTGTTTAAATCAAGTCCATCAACCAAGGCTCGGGTTTGTTCAGCAGATAGAAGGTTTTGTTCAGCAAATAAATAGGTTACCGCCCGCTCGGCGATAAAGGGCACCTTAAGGGCATTCATATGCTCCGAGGAGGGACTGCCACTTTCAAGATACGTGGATCTAAACGAACGGACAAGCTCGCTTGAATCACTGTTTTCCTTTATTGCCCGTAGCTCTTTTTCCAGAGCAGACATATCCCCAATACTCGCCCGCTGTCCCAGGGGTTTTAAGGTAAAGTAGGTATAGTGCTTTCCGGGTAAATAATGATGAGAATCGCATCGAGTGCAATAATTCGGTTCGGCAGGATTATCGGAAGCGCGGTCTCCCCCCACAATAATCAAAGGATCAAAAAACAAGGCCGGACACTCCTGACCATCCACCAGATAGTACCGATAGGTGTTATGAGCGTTCTCCAAACATTCCCGATGTTCGCAATAGGCAGAAAGGGGATAGATATCGGTCGAAGTTTCCATTAACAGACGAGCCGTTGCATTGAACAGTTCTCCCCTGAAATTCAGTAAGAGGGTGGGCATAACAAAGACCAGGCCGCGCTGCTCAGATTCCCTTTTAACCAGATACGCTAAGCGCTCATCATAAAAAGCCGCCTCATCGATTATCCATGTTCCTATCCCTGGATTGTGGCGAATCAATTCTTCTAAATCAAAGGAACTTGAAATAGTGGCAATATTGTTGCCACAACGCTCATAGCCACCACGAAAGGCAAGGGCGTCTTCGGGATAATCGGCGAATCGGGTTTTATCTAGACTATATCGTACAAAAAAGGTATTTCTGCGATCTGCGCTCCCGATGCCGCTTTCAGGTTCAAAGAGCTCTTTCTGATTTCCTCCGCCACTGGTGAGCCAGGCAATTGAAGAGCCCTTACGTCGGGCGACCGCGGCATCGCGCCATAAGCGAGCCGCATATTCCGTTTTACCTGAACCCATGGGACCGATAACCAGGATGGTACGAGACGGTTCAACAAAATCAAAATGACCATTCGTTTCATGAACGGTAACCGAAGGAAAGCCAAGACTTTTGTAGAGGGTGCCGGTATGCATGTCCATACCGGAGCAGTATACCACAACTTTACCCGAAAGGGAAAACTTACCCTTTTATAAAGGAAAGACCCTCGGCGCCCTTTTCCCGAACCACCCGTATAATAGAGCCGTCAGGAAAATTCCCTGCAAGGACTTCTTTTGCCAACGGATTTTCCAGTTCCGACTGAATCGCCCGCTTAAGGGGCCTCGCTCCATACAGGGGATCATAGCCTATCTGTGCCAAATACCGTTTAGCAGCATCGGAGACATCCAATGTAAGCCGGCGAGATTCAAGACGTCGAGCCACAGAGGCAAGCTGAATATCGGCGATAGACAGAATATGATCTTGAGCCAAACGATTAAACGTCAGAATTTCATCAATCCTGTTTAACAGCTCGGGACGGAAATTCGCTTTAAGAATCTCCTGAATCTTTGGTTTTATCTCGCTCATATCCCGTGCCGTCAAGATATAGTCTGAACCAAGATTACTCGTCATGATAATGATAACATTACGGAAATCGACAACCCTGCCCTGCCCGTCGGTCAAACGACCATCATCGAGTACTTGTAGCAAGACGTTAAACACATCCGGATGAGCCTTTTCAATCTCGTCAAAAAGAACCACACTGTACGGTCGGCGCCTAATCGCTTCGGTTAACTGGCCTCCCTCATCATAGCCAACGTATCCGGGAGGGGCGCCAATAAGGCGACTAACCGAATGCTTTTCCATGTACTCGCTCATATCGATACGAGTAAGGGATTTTTCATCGTTAAACAGAAAATCTGCAAGGGTTCTGGCTAATTCGGTTTTACCAACCCCCGTCGGTCCAAT
>JAFGIM010000095.1 GCA_016929605.1 Spirochaetales bacterium
GCTCCCGTTTTCGGTAACGGCAGGATTGATAAAAAACTCAATGCTGAACGAACCGGCTACCCCCGGAGAGGCAAAGAGGGTTCCATGCTCACCTTCCAACACAAGGGCAGAACCGGAGGTACTTGCCAAAGCAGAGCCAGAGCCGTGGCGAGAGCGGGGGGATGCAACACGGGAAAGACTGTTAGACCGAATCGTGTACGCACCCGATGTTACCGACGGGACACTCTCGTCAAAGGAAAGATACAGATCTGCCTCGGTGGGTGTACTTCGAGAATCAAGACAGAGGCCCTCATATCCCAGCCAACCGGCAGTGCGCGCTATGCTCCGGGAAACAGAAAAGGGGGGCCAGGAAGCCTCTCCACCAAGAAGAATCTTGCTTTCGCTGGCTATAGCCGTAAAGAGACACATTAAGAATACACAAAGTCCAATTTTTCTCATTTTCATACCACGCATAGAAGTACTTATCAGAATATCGGCAGAATGATATGATAAATCCAATGAAAGAGCAGACGGAAATACGCAAAAAGTTGCATGCGGCCGCTCTCGATGCCCCAAAAACCAGTGGCGTATACCTCTGGAAGGATGAAACCGGACAGATACTCTACGTCGGAAAGGCAAAATCCCTAAAAAACCGGCTTGCATCCTATTTCTCCTCGACACGCGACCTGAAGACGCGAATACTCGTCTCGCGCGCTCATTCTCTGGATTATATCACCTGCGACAATGAATATGAGGCGCTCCTTTTAGAAAACACACTCATAAAGCAACACAGTCCGCGATACAATATAAACCTGAAAGACGGGAAAACATACCCTGTAATCAAGATAACCCGGGAAACCTTCCCCCGAATCTATCGGACTCGCCGGATACAGGAAGATGGCGCTTCGTATTTTGGCCCTTTTCCCAACCTGAACGCGATAGATACCTTCCTGGACTTTGTTAAACGCCACTATCCCCTTCGCCAATGCCGTGTTCTTAAAAAGAGGGCTACACCCTGCCTATACTACCACATCGGCCGGTGTAGCGCCCCCTGCGCTGGAAAAATCGACGCTGAAAGCTACCAATCCCAGCTTGAAGAGATACTCCTCCTTTTACAAGGGGACAACGCAGAAGCAGTTGAAAAAGTTCGCCAGGCGATGAAGCAGGCAGCAAGCGATCTTCATTTTGAAAAAGCGGCACGACTGAGGGACGGACTTTTAGCTATTGATGAATTGAGGGAACAAAACGCGGTAGTTGATATGGATGGAGAATCCCGGGATTACATTGCCTGGGCAGCCGAAGGAATAATGGTAACCTTTGCCGTCTTAAAGATGCGCTCGGGACGCCTTGTTGCCCGCGACCTGTATCGAGCGAGAAGCCTTAAAGACGAAGAAGAAATCCTTCCCGAGTTTTTAATGGCCTACTACACCCGGGCAGCCGAAGTTCCTCCGCGTATCTTTGTGCCCACAGAAAACGGGCTTACTCTTGCCCGGCGTTGGTTCTGCGAAGGCCTTGGAGCGGAAACAGAGCTGACCATCTGCCGGAGCACACCGAGCCAGGATGGAGAAGAAGCTGCCTCCCCATCTACCAACCAGGGCGACTACCGTCTGGCGGAAGAAAAAACGAGCCAGGAAGATCGTCGCCACCGGGCAGCCATGGCGATGGCCCAGTTTAACGCGCAAGAAGACGCTTCCCGTCGCTTAAGGGAGAGAGGGGATTTTCCTGCCCTTGAAGAGCTTAAAAACCTGCTCAAACTTTCCACACTCCCTTCCCGAATCGAAGGCTTTGACATTGCCCATATTGGAGGAAGACTTCCGGTTGCGAGCCTGATAACCTTTCACGACGGAAATCCCTATCGCAAGGGCTACCGGATATTTCGCCTTAAAACCACCGATGGCATCATCGACGATTTTGCCTCTTTACGGGAAGCGGTAAGCCGCCGTTATACCAGATTGCTCAATGAAGGGGAGGAACTTCCAGACCTCTTGCTCATTGACGGCGGTATCGGCCAGGTAAACGCAGTTAAAGGAATCCTTGAGGCCCTTGATCTATCCATCCCCGTCATTGGCCTTGCCAAACGCGACGAGGAGATTTTCCTTCCCGGCAATTCCACACCCGTAACCCTGCCCCGCCGCTCGGACGCCCTGCGCCTGTTACAGCGTCTGCGAGACGAAACCCATCGGTTCGCCACGACCAGAAACCAAAAACTTAGGACCCAAGAAAATACCCGCCTGGCCTTTGAAGATTTACCGGGAATAGGACCTAAAAAAGCGGCGACCTTGTTAAAAACATGGGGCAGCCTGGAAGCGCTCTATCAGGGCTTAACCAACAGCGAGGGGATACACAAACTCACTCAAACAGCGGGCATATCCGCCGACACCGCAGAGGCGATAAGAGAAGCTCTTCCCGCTCTGATACAAAAACGAATTGATGAGCGACACAAACGATCGGCGAGTACATCTTCCCACGAGATAGCCTCGCTGGCACAACGCGCCACACGCACGGGAAACAATGAGGCAACACCATGAAACGATCACGTACCCTTTTTATCTGTGTACTCGCCGCACTGAGCTTAAGTGCCCAGGCCCAGTCGGGACGAATGCTTAACCGTAACGATCAGGAGCTTTCCTGGTCTTACATTGAACGGATACGGGCAGGACAAAACATCCCCACAACCGTCCAATCGCTTTCCGCCGAAGAAGCGGCATACTATGGACTTATCCCCTCGCAAAGGCCTGCCCCGGAGGCAGAGTCAAAACCCTTTCTCTCTCCCCGAGCCCTTATCCAACCCTTTGCCCTGGGTTGGAGCGGCCTTGAAAGTTCCCAGTGGAAGGATGACGATTCCCGTAGAGTACAGGACTTTCCGCTCTTGACCCGCCTCAGTTTGGCAGAACCAATCCTGATGATCGGCGTGTCCTTTGGTTGGGATTCACTGTATGCGACGAGTCAAATCGATTTTACCAGCGATTCTCAACTAAAATACGCCGATGAATCGGGGCTATTAGGATTTTGGCAACCGGATGAATACCTGTCCTGGGTAACCTTTCCAACCCTTGCCTATATGTCCTGGTCTTCGAACTGGACCACCGTAAGCGCAGGACGACTACAAACCGGCATTGGCCTTGGCCAATCGAATCTCTTCCTTAACGGCCAGGCACCCTGGTACGACCACATCCAATTCTCCTGGTGGACCGACTCCTTCCGGTTTTTTTCCCTCTGGGGAACCTCGTCTTCCCAACTTTCTGCGCGGGAATGGGCTGTCCAAAGCTGGATGGAAGATACAGAGGGAAATAACAAGAGCTGGGGCTGGGACACAGAAAACAACCACGACGCATCCTCGCAGGCAGTAGCCGCCGTCAAGATGTTCACCTATCACCGTCTTGAGTTTACACCCTTTTCCCGCCTGGGCCTTGGGGTGTCCGAGATGCAAATGATCGGAGGTAAAAATCCCGAACTGATGAACATGCTCCCCCTGGTGTACTGGCATAACACCTACACACCGGGGACAACAAATGTTATGGCCATGGCAGATATCTGGAGCGTTCCCTTTGCCGGGTTACTCCTCTGGATGGAATTCGTCATGGATGACTCAAAATCTGCCTCCGAGTCCGGCGAGTCAAAACCAAACTGCTGGGCCTGGGAAGCAGGGACAAGCTGGGTTCTTCCATTGACTAATCCCCGTTGGCGATTCACGGTCAACCTGGAGTATAGCCACGCAGATAAGTGGACCTATAATCGCTGGCAACCCTATCTAACAATGTATCAACGACAGGTTCTTACCGGAGGCTGGGATGGACTTGATATACCGCTGGGTCATCCAGAAGGCGGAGATGTAGACCAAATAGGACTTCGCTTTGTCGCCATGACGCGCAACGGTAAAAAAATAGAAGCTTCTTATACCTGGATATCCAAGGGCCCGGTGTATCTGGGACGAATTGAAGAGATACAGGTACAGGGCGAAACCAGATATATTCCCGTGTATTACGATTATGATTCCTGGACAAGCGAGGGCGAACTTGATCGCCTACTCGGAAACACCCGAAAACACTCTCATGTAATTGCCCTCTCCCTGGTATGGCCGGTTGGAAAAAACTGGTCGCTCAAAGGGGATGTCGATTACCGGCTCATTCTGAACGCAGCCCATGTTAAAGGAAGGGTTGATCATGAACTGGTATGGAAAGCGGGCGCTGCCCGCTATTTTGGCAAATAACTAACGATACTCAACACCTTCCAGGGGGACCCCTCGTTTACAACAGATCGAGTACAGGGCTCCCTGAACAAGCGTATCTTGCACAGCCGTTCCCGTCCGACGAATCTCAAGATCGGTATCTGCAAGAAGGGCGAGGAGGCGCTGACTGTCCATACTGTCCCATCGTTTAGCAGCTTGCCGATACTGCGTAATTGCCTTTTTACTGGAAAATCCCGCTTTTTTTAGCGAAAAATCATCGGTCATGCCGCTGTCCGACAAGGCGTGCCAATCTGCAAGCCGCCTGAAACACCAGGTGAGACCGGCAATCGTCTGGACGGGAGAGGATTCCCGCGAGAGAGTCAATTTATTCATAATCTCGATTGCCTGCTCCAAGTCGCCCTGGACAAGAGAATCAAAAAGAGTAAAGGGACTTTCTTCGCGATTGTGCTCAAGAAAATCAAGCGTGTCCTTTTCCGTTATCCGATGCCCGGCGGGATAATACAGGGTAAAACGGGAACACGCTGACTTAAGCGCCTCCGTGTTATTTTCGACCAAATCCAAAATCGAGGCGACCGCATCAGGATCGATAGCAAACCCGGAAGTACGAAAGTAATTGACAATCCACTGTTCCTTTCGATCCTCGAACATCTCCCAAAACACCCGCTTATGTCCCTGGGGAATGGCAGCTTCGATCTTCCGGTCAATACCAATATCCTCTGAAACCAATACCAGATATGCATCGGTAATCGAGGCAGCGGACGTAATCCAATCCACAAGCATGGAAACATCCTCTTTTTTCTTGATTTCTTCGGCGTTCCTGAGCAGGATAAAGCGACCACCTGAAAAAAGAGAGCCATTTTGTAAAAGGGATATCACCTCACCCATTCGGGTATCCGAGGCGTACAACGAATGATAGTCAAGATCGCCCAGGACCTTTACTGCTTTTTGACGGATGTCATCTATCGCGGCGTTTCTTTCACCAATTTCAGGGCCGGTGAATAGCCATACCGGAGCGGTGTCTGCCATCAGAAGTTCCTCACTTGCCGGCAATTATAGCCGAATTACCGCCTTTTTGTCCTTTTTTTTCGAACCGTCTGCAGCGTCACAGAGGCGATTAAGTGAATTACAAAGGCCCGCAACCTCATCATTTCCCGTTACGATAGGCCTTAGCGAAGGAGTGCCTTGCTCAAGACGAGTAGCAGCCTCCGCAGCCGAAGCGACCGGGGCGCTCAACCCGACACTGAGGTAATAGGCCAAAATGATGGTCATAACTACCGAGGGAAAACAAAACAAAAAATACACCCACACCCCTAAAAATGGCAAAAAGGGTTCGAGTATCCGGATAACGTCGCCCTTGATACGGGCATCTTGAATCAACCGAGATTTATCGTGAAAAGAAGAAGGGATCAGGGATGTATAGACACACACATACACACTGTTACTGTAATGGACAGTTTTACCATAGCGAAACACCGATTCATCCTCTTGCCATACAAAAAAACCGTCCCTGACACGATCGAGGGCAGAACGGGGATAAAACAAGGATGAATCCCCATACTCTACCACCGGCAAAAACCCATCTCCTTCAATTGCATATACCTGGCAACTTGCCGCATAGGCATCGATAAGCCGAATATCACTCATCCAGTCGGCGGGGCGACTGCGATTGTTCGCGATGGCAAGGCCGTTAAAGAAGCGCGAAGCAACCTTCTCGATATCTCGAATTCGCTCGGCTGTATATAAATCAGCCATTTCGGCCGCATATGAAAGGGAGCGGGACACTTCCCGGTCAAACCAGGAACCAATAACCGTAGTCGCAAACCGGCTGACGATAATGCCTGAGGGAATAGAGGCGCAGGCAATTAACACGGCCATTGTTACAAAGAGCTTGTGTCCAAAACGTGTGGCTTGGGCGGTATGAAGAGCATGGGATACCACGCTATATAACAACAATCCTAAGAGCACAAACAGAGCAAACGGACCGATGACCAACACCAGCAAGCCCTGGGGAGAGGTAAACAAGTGTGTTGACAGAAGGCCCTCAAAGCCTGAGTTTGCCAAAAGAAAGGAGGCAAGGGCTATAAGGACCAAGATGAAGAACAAAAAGGGAGCAGAAAAGAGGACCGAAGGGATACTTCGTCGAATCAGTTTCAATCTTCCTCGAATTTATTGATGAACAGCGAATCCAAAGCTTCAATTGCCTCTTTTTCGTCCGTTCCATCGGCACAGAGGGTCAATACACTGTTATAGCTGGCCGCCATTGTGATAATACCCATAATCGACTTTGCGTTAATACGGGTTCCGTCGCGTTCTATCAGAATCTCTGAGGCAAATCGGTTCGCCGTTTGGGCGATGAGGGCTGCAGGACGCGCGTGAATTCCGGCGCGATTGCGTATTGTAACGTTCTTTGTTGTCATCCTGTCTATCCTTTAATAGGAATCGTCAACGCCATAATACGGCGCGCGTTCAGCATCAGTTTCAATCCATTTAAGTACGTTTTGGTTAAACTCCTTGGCCGAAAAATACCCCATACTCTTGAGCCGTTCATTCATCGCGGCAGTTTCAAGAATGATAGGAACATTTCGTCCCGGTTTAACCGGAATTTCCAGCTTGGGGACCTGTACACCAAGAATTTCCATGGTGAGCGTTTCGGTTCCCAATCGATCATACACCTTGTTGGCATCCCATTCTTCAAGCTTTGCCACAAGCTGGACCTCTTTTCGTTCGCGAATAGAACCGACCCCATAGAGTTGGGTGATATTGATAATACCCAATCCGCGAATTTCCATGTGATGACCAATAATCTTGTTAGCACCCTGTCCGGTAAGGATATTACCGTTGACACAGGCTATCTCGACAACATCATCAGCGACCAGTCGGTGTCCCCGTTCAATGAGCTCAAGAGCGGTTTCGCTCTTACCTACGCCGGAATCACCCAAAATCAAAATACCAAGTCCATACACCTCTACCAAAACCCCATGAATGGAAATTTTGGGCGCAAAAATATTGGACAGAATACGAAGCAAGCGAGATGATAACTCGCTGGAATCCAGTCCTGTCTGCAATATTGGACACCCCGTTTCCTCTGCGAGATCAAGGAATTCCTTAGCCGGTTCAAGGTGATGGGTAAAAATGCAACAAGGCAGCGGATACGAAAACATTTGTTGAATCGTATCCAGGCGTCCCTCTCCGGCAATCTTGTTCAGATATGCCACCTCGCCCCGCCCAAAAAGCTGCACTCGTTGGTAGGCAAAGGAATCGAAAAATCCGGAAAGAGCAAGGCCAGGACGGTTTAAATCCGGGATAGTAATATCCCGAACCAGGCCGCGGCGACCGCAAATGCACCGTAAATCGAGGGAATCGTGTTCCTTAAGGCCCAATCCAAGGAGATCAAGCACGGAGAAGCGTTTTACAGCCATACTTGACTATACCCCTCAGGTGGCGTGTCTGTAAAGAGAAGGGCCGGGACTGCAGGGGCTCCTGTGCCCGCTCGGTGTTCACCGGCCCAGGGCAGCACTTATTTCTTTTCCTGTACCTTATCCTTTTCTTTTTTAATCTTAAGATCCAAAACATCGATCATTTTATTAACCACCGCACCAAAATCAAAATCCTCGGCGCCAACGTGGGCATTGCCACCCCAACGAAAGTTAACTGTGGTATCACAAGAAAATTTCTTGTCGTATTTAATTGTGCAGAGGACGTCGGTGATGAGTTCCTCGGCGTATTTAATCCGCTCGAATTTGCGGTCCACAAACTCCCGCTGTTCCTCATCCATGGTAAATTTAACTGCCTGTACATTGATGTTCATCTTGAACCTCCCCTCTATGATGTAAGACGCGCGATCCGGAGCAAAGCCTGATCGGGTACGTCAATCATAATACGGAAACGCTTATCTTTCAAATGAAGATTTTATAGTAAGCTCGTTTCGGTACTTGGCAACAGTCCGTCGGGCAATATGAATCCCTCGCAGAGCAAGCTGATCGGCAATCTTTTGGTCAGAGAGGCTTTCGGAGGAAGATTCAACAATTTCCCGGACAATTTCCTTAACGCCTTGCTTGGAAAAGCGCCCGGCCGAATACGGGATGTCCTTGCTTGACTGAGTTGAGCTTGAGCGGGATGCGGAAGCATGAAGGGAGCCAACCTGATTACTAAAAAAATACCGTAATTCAAAAAGGCCCCACTCACACTGCAGATACTTTCCATTCGCTGCACGAGAAATGGTTGCCTCATGAAGGCCAACCTCCTCGGCCACATCTTTCATACGCAAAGGGGCCAGATGCGAAGGCCCATGAGCAAAAAAATCACCCTGAAACACAATCAGAGCCCGTGCGAGCTTAAGAATAGTCAAATTCCGACGTTCGAGCGTAGATAAAAACCACCGTGCCTCTTTTACCGATTCGCGGGCAAAATCCCGAGCAGCCTTATCTGTTTCAAGACCTTCCAAATCCATAAAAAAGGGAGAAAGACCAAGGACCGGAATCTCTTCCTCGTTTATCACCACCGAATAACCATCTTCGGTTCGGTTGACAATTACATCGGGAACAACATAAGAGTGCATATCGCTTGCATGAGAGCGCCCCGGGAAAGGATCAAGGGTACGAATCAAGTCAAAAACGTCCCCAGCGGTTTCCACATCC
>JAFGIM010000096.1 GCA_016929605.1 Spirochaetales bacterium
CATGCCGGGGCGGTTTCTTTTTCAATAACCGTCTTGCCAAGCCAACGCCCTGATTTCCATCTCCACAGATTTATCGCAGCGCGAATTGTCTCGTCTGCAAGCAGGCATCCCCACAAGCCAATGATGCCAAAGCCGAGCGACGACACAAAAAACAACACTGGAACCAGGCCCCACATAAAAATGATACCCATGATAACCGAGAAGCGTCCGTCCCCAACGGTCTTAAGGGCAACACCCCCGAGCACGTTAATTGATCGAATCGGCTCCATAAAAAGAGCGATAAGGAATATCTTAAAGCCAGTGGAAATAATTGCCTCATCCTGAGTGAATATTCCGAAGAAGAAGCGATGGAAGACCAGATAAACAAGCAAGTTAAAAAAAGCGAAGGTAACGGTAATACGGGCAACCCGCCAATAGGTAGAGGCGACCTTATCCTCCCTTCCCGCCCCCAGATGATAACTCATCAATATTTGCCCCGCAAAGGTCATTACCCAAGAAACGGTCATGTCGACAAACATAAGGCGATCTACGTAAGTATGCGCACTCATGGCGGTTATACCAAGAGTAACGATCAAATACGTTACAAAGAAGTTCTGCATTGTATAGCTAAAGGGTTCAAGAGCCGAAGGCACGCCAATCTTGAGTATGGGTGTAATAACCGCACGTACCCGCTTAACGGGATTTTCGATACGGAAACTAATCTTGAGCTTACCGTGTACCATGTAAAAAAGAATGAGAAAACCGATAACGAAGGACAACACTGTTGCAAGGGCAATACCACGGACACCAAGAGCAGGAACAATCCAAAACCCGCGCATTAAAAACCAGTTAAGCGGGATGTTAATAAGATTAGTCACCACAGAGGCGATCATGTTCCAATGGGTAAGGGTCTTTGACAGAAGTATGGACGCATAGGAAAACCTGATGCCAACGAACACAAAGTTTATTGCTAACACTGAAAGATACTGAGAGGTATAACTGTTTTGCTCCGCCGTCATCCCGAGCCAGAGTCCGGCATGAGCGGAGGTAGCAAAAAGAGCTATCGAGATAATAAGGCCGATGCACGTACTGATAAGAATATTCGCTATCCAGGAAGGGATCGCCTTATCTTCCCGCTCGGCTCCCAAATATTGGGAAGCAACGCTGGTTCCGGCCGAGGTAAATTGTGGGAGCACAAAATAACCCACCATCATTATTGGCCCAAGCATGCCAACTGAGCCGGCAGCCGTATCGGAGATCATGCTCAAAAAAAGGGTGTCAACAAAGGCACATAAGCCCCCGGTCATCTGTTCAATGAACATTGGCCAGGAAAGATGCCGTAAGGTTAATCGTGGAGCGGAGCTGGTTTTCATATGGATGGCAGTGTATCAAATCCCCGGGAATCTTGGCTAGCAATGCCCGCATTTCCATCAGAACATGCTCATATTTTATCCAGTGGCAGTCGGGGTAAACACTTGCTTTACCAGGCAGTTGTTTGGATAATGTAATCCCATGAAGAAACTTATATTCGTCACCGGCGGCGTATGTTCTTCCCTGGGAAAGGGAGTTGCCGCATCTTCCATGGGAGCCCTGATGGAAGCGCGGGGCTTGAACGTCAGAATGATCAAGGTAGACCCCTACATCAATGTGGATGCAGGAACCATGAGCCCCTATCAGCATGGAGAGGTCTATGTTACCGACGATGGCGCCGAGACAGACCTTGATTTGGGCAACTATGCCCGATTTACCCACTCGCCACTATCCAGAGCAAACTCCATTACTACCGGCCAGGTATACCGGGATGTCATCACCAAAGAAAGGGAAGGCCGTTACCTCGGTCATACCGTACAAGTTATTCCCCATATAACCGATAACATCAAAGAGCGGATAAAGGCGATCTTCCTTGATCCCGACGCGGATATCACCATCGTTGAAGTTGGCGGAACCGTTGGCGACATTGAATCTATTCCCTTTTTGGAAGCCGCGCGCCAAATGATCCACGAACTTGGCAAAAAAGACTGCCTAACCGTTCATCTTACCCTTATTCCGCAAGTTTCGGGAGGGGAACTTAAAACCAAACCTACCCAACACTCCGTTAAAGAACTGCAAGAAATGGGAATACAACCGGACATCCTCCTGTGTAGGTCATCCGAGCCAATTGACGATGGTATGCGGAAGAAGATATCGAGTTTTACCAACGTATCCTTTGACGCGGTAATTTCTGCATACGACGTTGCCCCTTCGGTATACGAGCTTCCATTGGTATTTCACGCGCAAAAACTAGACCAGATCATCCTGGAAAAATTGGGAATAGAAAGCCGCCACTCAGTCCTTACCGCATGGAAAAAAACGGTAGATTGCCTGAAAAATCCAAAGGGGCGACTTCGCATTGGAGTGGTTGGTAAATACATGGACTTGGGGGATGCCTACAAGTCGGTCTATGAATCCCTCGTTCACGGCGGTATCGCCAATGATGTTGCCATAGACATCATCAAACTAGATTCCGCGCGCTTTGAAAAAAACGGCTGTGATGAGGCAGGAGATCCCCTTGCCGGCATTGACGGAGTTCTTATCCCCGGAGGCTTTGGGGAGCGAGGCATAGAGGGAATGATCGAAGCAGCTCGTCTTGCACGAGAGAAAAAAATCCCCCTGTTCGGCATCTGCCTTGGCATGCAAATTATGGTAATTGAATGGGCGCGCACGATACTCGGTTGGAAGGATGCACATTCCGGCGAATTCGACAGCAACACATCCCATCCGGTTGTCTCCCTTTTGGAAGAGCAGCGAGGCATTACCTCATACGGCGGAACTATGCGTTTGGGGAAAAGCCTTTCGGTACTCAAGGAAGGTACATTGATCAAAGCAGCCTATGGTAGCGAGCGAATCTTTGAACGCCATCGTCACCGCTATGAGGTTTCTAACCAGTATCGTTCCGATTTGGAAGGATCAGGACTACTTCTTTCGGGCTTAACCGAAGGGGGAGAATTGGTTGAATCCGTGCAATGGCCAGACCATCCCTGGGGAGTCGGGGTACAGTTTCATCCAGAGTTTATCTCAAGTCCCGTATCTCCCCATCCCCTGTTCGCTTCCTTTATCAAGGCTGCAAAAAAAAACGCCCCCACTAAAGCGGAGGCGAATAAGGGTTAAGCCTTACAGTTCAAACAAGAGCTCTTCGTAACCCGGGATTGGCCAGTCATCCCGGGGGATGAGCTTTTCAAGCCGGTCTACGCTTTCGCGAAGGGCTTCCATGGCGGTAAAGACCGAATCGCGATACGCCTTGGCTTGCTCAAGAGCAATCGATATATCCTTGGCCTTAGCCTTAGCCGCGGCAAGGGCATCAAGACGTACATA
>JAFGIM010000097.1 GCA_016929605.1 Spirochaetales bacterium
ATTACGCCTTTTGGCCAAGCGATGGATGAGCGCCCTGGGCCGGGGAGAGGAAATCAATGAGTCATTTCCCCTTGTTCTGCCCGATGGCAAGATGTTTACCTGGTTTTCTTTACGGGCCTCTACAATCGTCAGGGATGGAAAGATCGTTGGAAAGGTGTTTATCGCACGGGATATAAGTGAACTGAGCCTGCAAAAAAACATCCTTGATAGCCTTGCTTCCTCTCTGCCCGTAAGCGTGGCGGTTTTTGATCGTAATTTAACGCTTATTATGGGAACAGAAGAGCTTGCGCGGGAGTGCGGGTTAACCTCCTGGACCGGACTGACGGGCAAGAACCTTGCAGACCTACCCGGTATTGATGTTCCTCTGATAAAACGCATGATTGAGGATCTAATCCTGAATGAGCGACCAGTAGTTAGAACCTTGAAGACAAATGCCTCCGATGGTTCTATCCGATGGTATCACGCTGATTTACGGATAATCAGATCTTCCGCCGGTGTGTATGGATACATTCTGACCAAGCAGGATATTACCGGTCAGATTCAACCACGCGCTATTCTTGAGTCTCTGATGGATACAAGTGCAGATTTAATCGCCATTGTTAATCCTGAGGGACGACTGATGTACGCGAGCCAGGCCTTGGCGCGTATGACCGGGGTTTCAAGTTGGCATATCCTTATTGGACACGAGTGGCAGTATATTTTTGCAAATATGGGCGCAAAAGGTAAACGCTATCATGATTTTTTTGAAGCCTTAACCGAGGGTGCGCCTCAAAAAATGATAACCATGGATCTACCTGATGGAAGACAGGTCCTGAGTTGTCGGGTTAATAATCTTTCGTATCAGGATGAACCGTTTGGCGCGGTGGCTATGGCGTCCAACTTGACGGAGTTGGTGGAAGCGCGGGAGCGCGCAGAGGATGCTGTCAGGGCAAAAGCTGTTTTCCTGGCCAATATGACTCATGAGCTCAGGACGCCGATGAACGCGGTTATCGGTATGAACGAACTGTTAAGTAGAACCAGTTTAGCGCCATTGCAGAGAAACTATGTGTCGCATATCCGCTCTTCTGCAACCCTTTTGTTGGCGATAATCGGGGACATTCTTGATTTCTCGCGAATAGAAGCAAAGAAGATGATCCTGAATCCACAACCTTTTTCTACCCTTTCGCTTGTTCGGGATGTTATCAATCTTGTGGCAGTTAAGGTAAACGAAAAAGAGTTGTCCTTTACGGTAGACCTTGATCCTTCGTTACCGGATACGCTGATAGGGGATGAGACACGCATTAAGCAGGTCTTTATCAATCTGCTTAACAATGCGGTAAAGTTTACCAAGAAAGGCTCGGTAAGTTTGACCTTGATGGCATCTCCTGCCAATAATAAGCGTGATATTTCTTTAACGGTTATGGTAAAGGATACTGGTATTGGCATCCCCCGCGAGCGGCAAGCTGAGTTGTTCAAGGAGTTTTCCCGAATCGAAGGCTCTTCTTCATCTCCGATCGAGGGCTCCGGTTTAGGGCTTTCTATCTGTAAGGGTTTGGTAACCCTTATGGGGGGTGAGCTTGATCTGGAAAGCGAGGAAGGCTTGGGCACAACCTTTACCGCACGCATTACCCTGCCTTTTGGTAAACTTGCGCGACCGCTTGCAGAATTTCCGGACTCACGTGATATACGGCTTTTGGTGTTTGAGCGCGATGATGCGGCAGTCCGTTCAGTTCGCGCTATGACACGCGCGGCGGGCGCGGAGGCAATTTATTGCACCTCTGCGGATGAGTTTTCCGCCTGGCTTTCCCGGCCGGGCTTTGATCGAACCCATGTTATTTTTGAATACTCAAGCGCGTATCAACTTGTGCTCAATACGGCCGATACATTGCCCGGGGTCTCATGGCTTGCGTTACTGTCCTTGTCCGATTTCTTGGGTTCGGGAAAAGACCCCCGTGTATCGTTTATCTTTAAGCCCCTGCTTGTGGCAGACTTTGCCCGCTTCCTGCGTGGCGAAGGAGTGGACTTTACCAATAGCCTTCCCATGACGTCTACACTGGGGGTCCCCTCCCGTTACTTCCATGCACGCGATGTTAAAGCCCTTGTCGTGGATGATAATGCGGTTAACCGCAAGGTGGCAGAAGGTTTTTTAACCGCCTTGGATATACAGGTAGGCGAGGCGGATTCTGGAGAAGCGGCCCTAAAGAAAGCCGCAGAGAAACAGTTTGATTTGGTGTTGATGGATGATGTCATGCCGGGGATGAGCGGGAGCGAAACAACCGTATTAATGCGTAAGTTGAAGGGGTATCAGGATACACCGATAATCGCGCTATCTGCCAACGCGGGAGAGGAATTCGAGAAGCGATATCGGGATGCGGGAATGACCGACACGCTTACCAAGCCAATCGAGTTTGACTCCTTTGTACATTGCCTTAGGCGATGGATTCCGGAAGAGCGCGTTACAGATGTGGATACGGGAGATGCCTGTGCCTTACCAGCTGAACAAGCAAAAAAAAATGATACGTGGATTGAGGGTCTTGACCGGGAAGTTGGATTGAGCTATACGGGATCGGAGAAAAACCTTGAGATGATTCTTAAGGTGTTTAATCGCACCGGCCCTTCTCTTATGGAAAAGCTTGAGAGCGCCCATGCCGGAGGAGATCCTGCGGTGTTAAGAATCGCCGTTCATTCACTGATAAGCGCCTGTGCGAATATCGGGGCGATGGAAGTGTCTTCTCTTGCAAGGGAAGCAGAGAGTGCGATTTTGAAAGGCGATACCGAGGCGGTACATACACTATATGTGCGCCTTCATGACGCGCTTAAAACAGTACTCTCCGGAGTCGGTGCGTATATTACAAAAGCTAATGCGGGTAAACCGGAGGGTACTACATGAAGACAGGCATAATTGGGGCGGTTGCCCAGGAAGTAGAGTTGCTTTTTGAAGCGCTTTCGGCTTCTGGACACCCGGTTAAAATCTCGCGAAAGGGTTCCCTGGAATTCCGCGAGGGGGTTTTATCCGGAGAGCGGGTAGTGGTTGTATGTTGCGGGGTTGGAAAGGTTAATGCGGCGCTCTGCGCACAAATTCTTATTTCTGCGTATGCAGTAGAGCGGATTGTTAATACCGGATCGGCAGGCGCCCTTGATGAGCGTCTTGCAGTGTATGACCTGGTTGTGTCTACCGATTTGGTCCAGCATGATTTTGATACTACTGCCTTTGGGTATGAGCCAGGGAGAATCCCGGGAATGGACAGTCTTTCCTTTGCCGCTGATCCCCTTTTACGTGAAATTGCGCTTGTTGCGTTTATGGCCTTGCGGGAGCACCGGCCAGACTCAAACGTAGAGCTTAAGATGCTTGAGGGCAGAATAGCTTCGGGGGATGTGTTTGTTGCGGACGAGAAGCTTCGCGAGCGCATCAGGGATGTTTTTAGTCCTTTGTGTGTGGAGATGGAAGGGGCCGCGATTGCTCAGGTGTGTCAGGTTAGCGAGATACCATTTGTTATTATCCGCAGCGTATCTGATCTTGCGGGCAGCGAGGCAACCGTTTCGTATGAAGATTTTTCGCGCGAGGCTTCGCGCGTGAGCGCTCGACTTGTAATCGCGATGATGACAGCGCTTGCTGAAAGGAGTTGATGGATGAAGGAAGCGAGAAACGTAGAAAGTTTTAGCCTGGATCACACTCGGGTAGTAGCTCCGTATGTTAGACTTGCCGGGATAAAATCCGGGCCTCATGGAGATACGGTGTCTAAGTTTGATATACGGTTTTGTCAGCCAAATGAATGCTATATGGGGACTGCTGGAATGCATACCCTTGAGCATTTGATGGCGGAATATATCCGCGACGAGATAGACGGTGTAATCGATCTTTCCCCAATGGGATGCCGTACGGGTTTTTATTTGTCGGTGTTTGGCGAGCCAGGGGAAAAAGAAATTGCCGATCGGGTGCGTGCAACTCTTGTTCGGGTTGCGTCATGGCAAGATACCGAAGAGGTCCCCGGAGTTGATCCGGTGATGTGCGGTAACTGGCAGGACCATGATCTTGCCGAGGCAAAGACCTGGGCAAGAAAATGGATAGAGGGCATCGACCGGAAGGGCTTCCAGGCGATGCCGACCCTTACTTTGTAAAAAGGAATTTGCGCCAGAAGCGGTACTTGCCGGCAAAGGGCGCGTACCGCAGGGGTACATCAATAGCAAAAGGTTTTTCGATAACCGGTTTGGAACGGGTAAAGGTAAGGAAACTTGCCTTGCCATGGTATCCGCCCATGCCGCTTTCTCCCGTTCCTCCAAAGGGGACGGTGTGAGTGGCTACATGCATGATTGTATCGTTGATGCAGCCTCCACCAAAGGGGATTGCTGCCATGATACGCTTTTGTTGCTTTGAATCTGTGCTAAACAGGTACAGCGCAAGTGGCCTTGGCCGATCCAGAATTTGTTGTACCATTTGTTTTTCGTCTGTCCAGGTGATTATCGGGGCAATAGGTCCAAACAATTCTTCTTGCATCAAGGGGCTATCCCAGGAAACGCCATCTATAACGGTCGGTTCAATCTTGAGTGCTTCCGGATTGTTTCTTCCTCCTCCTGCAAGCGTTCCTCCTGCTTTTTGAGCCTCGGTTATGTGGGTACATAAGCGCTTAAAATGATGCTCATTTATGATTCGCGGGAATTCATCGTTTTGATGAGGATCCTTGCCATAGAAGCGTTCAATATAAAATAAAAACCGCTTTATAAAGGCTTCATGTACATCCTGGTGGACCAGGAAGTAGTCGGGCGCTACGCAGGTTTGTCCTGAGTTAATGCATTTTCCCCAGGCCGCTCGCTTGGCGCTCATGTCTATATCCGCGCTTTTATCGATGATGCACGGGCTTTTTCCGCCAAGCTCCAGGGTAACAGGCGTTAGGTGCCGGGCTGCGCTTTCCATAACGAGTTTTCCCACCGCAACGCTTCCGGTAAAGAAGATATAATCAAAGCGGCAACTTAGAAGATTCTGGTTAACTTGCCTTCCGCCCTCGATGGCAGCGATATACTCTTGAGGAAAGGTATCTCCTATAAGAGTGGCAACCAGATGCGAGGTTGCAGGAGAATATGCCGAAGGCTTTAGGATTATGGTGTTGCCACCGGCTATGGCTCCGACGACGGGCATCAGTGATAGTTGAAAGGGATAGTTCCAGGGGGACATAATCAGGCATACCCCGTGCGGGTCATGGTGAACTCGCGCTTTAGAGGGAAGGTTAAAAAGTCCGGGGCTGGTGGTACGTGCCTTTGCCCATCCGTGAAGCTTGCGGATTACATAGTTGATCTCGTAGAGAACCAGGACCATTTCGGTGGTAAAGGCTTCAAAGTCTCCCTTGCCCAGGTCGGCCTTTGCTGCCGCAATAATCTCTTTTTCCCTGGCGAGGATTGCCTTTTTAAGCCTTGTAAGTTGTTCGATGCGGAATGCCACCGGACGGGTAGCGCCTGAATTAAAGTAGGCGCGTTGCGCTTCTACCAGTTGCTCTGATGTTGCGGTATGTGTCATTCAATCTCCCCAAAAGGAGCGACAAGAATGCCCTCCTTTTCTATTACTACAGATGCACCGTCAGGAAAATTGACGGTGATAGTCGGATTTTTTACCAGGCAATCAAGATGAATCATTGCTGGGGCGTCGTTGTCATAATTGCTTCCTATGGCGAAGTGGCAGGTGTGAAAAGCTTTTTCATCCTCCAGCATGTTACCGCGAATCTCCGCTCGGGGGTTTAAGCCTATGCCCAGTTCCCCAAGCCCCTTTGCGTTTCGCGCATATTCTTCACCTTCTCCCTTGGCGAGCTTTCCTTCCGCCTCGAACTCCCGTGCTTTTTTCTCTCCTGCCGCGATGGATGCTTTAAGAAGTTCTGCCTCTTTGCCGCCGGATATGTCGGTTATGTATCCGCCTGAATACACAACCCGCACCGGGTTTTCCACAATCATGTCTCCATCATTAAGACTGATGGAGCCGTCAAAGACAATTACCCCTTCGCTTTGACCGGGGAGAGGACTTATAAACACCTCTCCTGCGGGGATATTGCCTCCGGCTCCTGGGGTAGTAAATTTGCCGTCATCGCTCATTGCCGTTCGGCCGGTTATTGGAACGGTAATGTTGGTTCCGCCAGGGGCGCTAACGTGTATGGATTCAGCTCCGGCCATTGCCTTTATGATTGCGTCGCTTCTTCTTTGGAGAAGTTCATAATCAATGCCCGCGGTACGTCTGAACATATCCACGGTAATACCGGGCGTCCAAATAGCACGAAGCGTTTTTTGTTCGTCCATAAGGTAATGAAAGATGTGATCGATTTTTTTTCCGTCTTTGCCAATCCAGGGGTTTGCGATGGCTTGTCGATCCTTACCCATTTTGTTTGCGGAGATAGACGCGCAGACGTCGGGATGGGCGCCAAAGGCTGCAAGCGCAGCCTGATTCGCAAAATCGAGCTGTGTTTTTTCTTCCTGAATAATAAGGGTTACCTCGGCCCCTGCATCTTGTGCGGCTCGGTACAGGGCCATGCTTATTTCGAATTGATCTCCATCCGGATTGGTCAGGATAAGGAATTGTTCTCCCTTTTTTAGGGCTAGTACTTGATTGACGGTAACTGATGCAGAGTGCTCGATGGTATGGACGGTATTCATGGATAAAATGTACGCCCGTCGGTAGGAATTGTCAAACGGCTTTGGTATACTCCTTAATACGCATGAACATTATCCTGTTTGAGGGAGAGCGGGTTTTTTACCGTTCGGACGACCGTTACACACATATTCGAAAGATTCTTAAAAAAGGGCCGGGAGACACCTTTAGGGCAGGGTTGATTGATGGACCCGAAGGTATTGCAGTTATTGAGTCGGTGGATGAGCAAGGTCTTGCTTTTTCTTTTCAAGAGCGCATCCCTCCTCGTCCGCTATTCCCGCTATGGATGATAATTGGCTTCCCCAGGCCAATTCAGCTTAAACGCTTGTTGCGGGATCTTTCCGGTCTTGGCGTTTCCCGTATCTGTCTTACTGGAACCGCACTTGGAGAGAAGAGCTATCGTGACTCTTCTTTGGTAAGTAGAGGGGCCGCGCGCGAAGCCTTGATCGAAGGATGTATGCAAGCAGGGGGAACAGTGCTCCCCATACTTGAAAAGGCAGAAACCGTGCAAGAGGCTATAGCCTTATATACAGATGCAGCCTCTCGGGTGCTTCTGGATAACGTATCGCCGGCAGGGTCTCTTGCCTCTTATTCATTTCCTTCCCGGGGAGCTTGTGGTATATCCCTTGCCGTGGGTAGCGAGCGTGGATGGACAGATGACGAGCGTGCATTGTTTGCACAAAACGGTTATTCATCGTGCTCTATGGGGAAAAGAATTCTTAGAACGGAAACAGCTGCGTGCGCTGCTGCGTCCATAACCTTGGCCGTTTCGGGTCTTATGGAGAGAGATGTATGAATCAAGATCACATTAAGGATATGCTCCTCGCACTGGAAAATACTGAATTGGATTTTACGGTTACCATGACCGGAAAAAAAAGCCGGAAGGTTAATGGGCTGTATAAGCCTGATTCCCGGGAGATACTGCTGCATAACAAAAACTTTACGGACGACAATCAGCTTGTGTATACCGCGATTCATGAATACGCGCATCATTTACAATGCGAGGTTGATGGACCCTTACGCTCTCCCCGC
>JAFGIM010000012.1 GCA_016929605.1 Spirochaetales bacterium
GCCGTTCTCCGGCAGATAGTTCAACGCCTGGTCTGACAAGGATGTCATTGACACCACGTCCTCCGGCGGCATCAGTTTCTTCACCGTGTCGATCAGATAACTTTTCCCGGCCGCTGATTCGGAAATCACAATCACCGATAATGGATCGGCCAGCTTCCTTGTCGATGCGGCGATATACAGTAAGAGTTTGTTTGTATCTTCGCCGACGTAGCCCAGGGTTTCGGTATCGGTAATAATCCGGCTAATCAAATCAGGGCTTTTGAGAAGTTCCATTCCAGCCACTTCTTCCTGTGGCGTGAGAACATACTCTTCTTCCGGTTCAAGCGACAACGCCTTGTCCCGTTCTTCTTCCAAATGGTCAACGATGAGAAGAAGATCTCTTTCTATCCGTGAAGTCTCAAGAGAAAAATGAACCGAAGCAGACAGGGCGAAGGCTCCCCTGCTTCTGGTTGAATACAAATCGACATTATCCAGGTACCTCTTGTTGTCTTCGTTTCGTTCGACTCTGACATTTACTCGTAACGATGAAACAAAGGTTTCTTTTGCGCCAAGGATTCGATAAGAGAGATCAGCAAATAAAAACTGGTACTTTGGGCCATCTTTTTCGACAGTGAATAATTGTTCCTGTTTCTCTTGCTGAAATACAGGAGCTTCATCGATCAGCTTTTTGATCTTATCTTTGGTAACTCCGGAGAGAAGTGCGTCATTCCAGTCTTTAAGCTCTTCATTAAGAGCCCGGTCACTTGTGGCCGGGCTTAATCCTTCTGGCGAAATGGAACGTACACGAAAGCCGTCATCAACCAGTTTTGAAGAAAGCTTCTCTGCTCCTTTCTTTCCCGGTTCATCAGAATCAAAGGCAATGATGATTTCCTTGACTCTCTTCTCTTTCAAGAGTTTTGCGTGTTCCTCGGTAAAGCCGTTCACACCATAGCTGGGAACCACATTCTCAATTCCTGTCTGCAGCAGAGACAAGGCATCGATTACGCTTTCAGTGAAAATGATTCCGTCACGGTAAACCGTTATGCTTTCCCGGTTCATCACGCCTCTGTGGCCGCCGGGAAGATATAAGTGTTCCGGTTTCTGATTGTTAATTCTCCGACCGTAGAACCCGACTATCTTTTTCTTTTCATCGTACAAAGGAACAGTGATACAGTTTTTAAAGTGTTCATGCCCTTTTTGATTGATTATTCCCGTCGTTTTCAAGGCTGATACCTGGTCAGCACTCAATTTTTCAACAAGAGAACCATCACAATAACCTACAAAAAAACCGCTCCAGATTCGTGTATCATGTAAGCCTCTCTTTTTCAGGTAGTCCATCGCTTCACGGGTTTGTGCAAGCCGGGCTTCATAATGACGGGCCACGTCTTCTAGGCTGATGGTTGTTTTCCCTGATTCAAGAGGCAGTGAGGAGGTGGAAGGGATTTTCTTATCATGGCCGTTTTTCTTTTCACCTATTGGCTTCTGCTTCTTGATTGCCTTCCCGGGGATCCACTCCTTCAGATATTTCAATGAGCCCTTGAAATCCGTTCCTTTGATCCGCTCAACAACTTCAAACACGTCGCCGCTTGCCCCGCAGCCGAAGCAGTTGAACAGTCCTTTCCCCTGGTCTACTGACAAACTCGGATTATGGTCGTCATGAAATGGACACAACCCAACAAAGGAGGATCCTTTCTTCGTCAGTTCAACGCCGAAGGAGGCAAACAACGAGACAATATCAACCTTGTCCTTGATCTCGTCCTTTTCAAACTCATCCAGAAAGCCGGATACCTTCAAGGTCTTCCGGCCGCCCAGCCGGTCAGATTTGACATCGCTCATAATGTTTTCCCGATTCTGACTAGAAGCTCTTCGGCAATGGATGAGATCTCGCCAACGATCTTGTGTTTCCCGTCGATCTCGGCAATCCCCTTCTTTCTTGCGATTGCTTCTTCAATTCTGATGCTCTTTGACAATGCAGTTTCGAATACCTTTTCGCCGAAGGCTTCTTCGATCTCAGTTCGTATCTGTCTGGTAATCACTGGCACCGAATCAAAGGCGTTGATGATTACCCCCAGAAGTTCAAGGTCTGGGTTCAATGACTTCCTCACCTTGGAAACAGTCATCATCAGGTCGTTCGTTCCCTGCATCGAATACAGGGCCGGACTCATCGGAATAACCAGGTATTCACTTGCTGCCAGCGCGTTGATTGTAAGTACACCAAGACTCGGCGGCGTATCGATCAGCATAAAATCAAAACGCCTTAGCTCTTCAACCTCGAACAGTTCAGACAACCGTGAATATGCATCAACCTCACCAAGTAAGCGCTTTTCAAGCAATGAAAGTTTCACACCGCCGGAGAGAAGCCGGACATGCTCGTTCACGAATCTGAGTTCAAGGCCGTCACCATCGAGAGCTTCAAAGAGGCCTCCCGCTTGAAGGTTCTCTTCAATGAGACTCTTTGATAAATTCCCTTGAGGATCGCAGTCTACGAACAGGACTTCAAAGCCTTCTTTTCCTAACGAAAGCCCAATCTCTCTTGTAAGGGTCGTCTTCCCCACGCCGCCTTTCTGGTTGGTAAACAGGATACGGTTCATTACTGCACCTCCCGTTCTCGTCGTGAGTAGCTTTTCTTCGCCTGGTGGATAAAGGAATTGATCTGATTATAGGCGGTACGAAAATCCCAGAGGTTTACAGTCGCGTTCTTCTCATACCAGTGTTCAAGGCGTGACTGTACTTCATCTCCCTTGAAATGCAGCGTACAGCTGACGGCCTTTCCCGTTGGGATGCATTCGATACCGGTGAGTTCGCAGCCGTTTAAAAGTAAGTAACTCGCCTGGTACAGGTCGGTAACCTGTGTTTTTTCCACTGTGTGCTCCTTTTCGAGAGAAACAACATCATGGAACTGGTTGATGAATTATGGTAGAATAGCTTTAAGCTCATGACGAGGCTTCCTCGTTGTGTAATTACCGCCTTCCCGGATCCGCCAAGATTCTAAAGGAAGGCGGTTTTTTATGGTTTTTACAAAACCATGTCAAGCAATTTAACCGAATTATTTAGTTCCATTACTCGGTTATTTACCTACTCCTATTATTCGGTTATATACCGTATTTGTCAAGCGATTTGTGTATACTTACTAAAGGAAAAGGAAAAACCGCATGTATTATGTGTTCATGGAAAATAATAGTTTCGGGAAACGGTTAACGCAGTTCAGGAAAGCAGCCGGACTTACTCAAAAAGAGTTGGCTGACAAGGTCGGGATTTCCTCAACCCTTGTTACCGATTATGAGCGCGGGAAACTCAGGCTTTACGATGAGCTCATTATCAAACTCGCCGATGCCCTGAATGTTTCTACCGATGAACTGCTCGGTATTCAGTCAACAGAAATCGAAGGCTTCAAAGCCAACCGCCGCGTCATGCAGAGAATGCGGACTATCGATCAATTGCCGGAGTATAAAAAAAAGGTCATCCTCAAAACGTTGGATGACCTCATTCGAGCAAACTCATAGTTCTATCCCGTTTTTTCCAGCTCTTCCATCATTTCTTTTCGTAATAGATCATTCAACAGCGTTTGATACCCTTTCCCATGACTCTTAAGCCACACAAGAACATCAGCATCTATCCGAGTTGTAATCTGCTCTTTCCTGGGTCTGTATATATCATGAAAAGGAACCGCCTTTGAAAAATCTTCATCTGTCCATTCTCCAATATCGCTGGTATCAATATCAGAGTCGGACATTTCGGCAAGAGCAGCCAGTCTTTTCTTCGTATCCTCGTCCATCGGACTAAAACCATTTTCCTGCTTCATAGTTCCTCCTTTCCGCCGCCGTCGCTTTTCGGGCGGATATGATTCGAAATACATCCTTTCCCTGCCTGTTCTTCATGGAGTACACCACTAAAACAAGCAGTGTGCCGCCGATATGTCCCATTATTTGTTTTCTATGTTCAGAATCCGTAAAATCATCACGGGTTACTGCAAACGGGTCGGCGAACACATACCTCGCGTCTTTGAATGAGATGCCGTGTTTTTTCTGGTTGATGGTGTCCTTTTCTTCGTCCCATTCAAAGACCATACTGTAATTATAGTATTGTAACTACAATTTGGCAACTACACAAGAAAGAATAAAAACGATAAAACAACATTTACTACAAAACATATATAGAATTGATTACCAGAACCGCTTGACCTTACGTAGTTTATGTCCGGCTTCTGAACTTGATAAGAACAGTATGTTACCATCCTGTGTAATACCATACCGAAGAGAATGAACAGGACCTCTATCCAAACTCATTCCAGCTAGGTAGTTACCTTCATTATCATATATATAGAGCGAGCCATATTCAGCACCATACATATTTCCTTCTCTATCCCACCCTTGGATCTTTCCTGCGGCAATAAATTGGGTACCATTCTTTTGACTAAAAATAACTGGCTTACCAAATGCATATTCAACAATACTAACATCAGAAGAAATGATTTGATTTTGATATTTCAAAATACCATTATCCATCAAAGTAAAACTTGGGTCGCTATTTGCTAAAAATAAATCGGCTGTTTCTCGTTCATTCCTGTATTGAATTTGCAGACCTTGATTTTCATCAATTAACTGAAGACTCCAATAACTGTTTCTTCCAGTGACACCTATGATAAAATCGCCCTTTAAATGAAGATCATACCCGCTTAAACTTTTTTTTATGTCCTGCCGATTACCAGATTCAAACAAAATCTCAATCCCGGTATCCACTTTTTTAAAGTAAGCAAACCTAAATGGACTCAATGAATATACAATTCCAGCCCTTTGGGTTAACTCGATGTCAGTGTATACCCAGGTTGTTTTAACCTCTTGAAAAAAATTGAAATCTGAGTCTACCAAAACAATTCTCGACCCTCGGAAATCAACAAAATAATAATTTCCATCACTATCGACATCTATGTCAGTAGGACATCCCGGTTCATTCCCATCACTATTATAACTAAAGGAACCTCCACTCATTCCTACTGGAAATTCAAACAGTATCTCGCTTTTTGGGTTTTTGATAATTTCTTCTGCAATAAGGTTGAATGCTATTACAAAAAATACAAGCCTAAATAATATTTTCATTGTCGTAACCTCACAATCTCCCATTGCTTCTCGTTCAAGTGAAAATCACTAATCGACCTTGTTCCAGCTACATAATTTATATCAGCCCAGTAGAATGATTCAATTACAATTAGCTCCTTTAGCAGCTCATTTATCTGGAAAAGGTCTATCCCATTCATATCTTTATTTAGTAACTCTTCAGATACAGATTGAATTATTCCTATGTGAGAAGTACCGTAATAGACAATATCACCAGGTTTAATCTTCTTCAGTTTCTCTGGAGTTATTCGAAAATCAATATAATTTACAATACGATCGCTTTTTGCTCCAGATAATGGATACTCCCTTTCATCATTATATATTCCCGGTGCCCCATTGCCTTCTACTCTATCCTTTGGTAAATCATTCCATTGATATGTATTCCCATCATAACTCGCCGCTCTTTGTGCAAATCCGATACAATCAACACCGGCTGGGACAACATCAGTATAATTTGCAGAGTTATACGCATCAGGAAGAACCAACTCAATATTATCGTGCTTTGGGTCGTGCTCATATAACCCCAACCCCGGTAGATATGGAACCAGATGTTATTTCTCAAAATAAAATTAACAAACCCAATCACATACAGTTAGACAATTTCTTAAACTAAATAAAGACCTCCTGTCATAAAAA
>JAFGIM010000098.1 GCA_016929605.1 Spirochaetales bacterium
GTATCAGACGTTGCCCGCATCGGGCAAAAAAAGCTCAATGCGACGATTTTTCGCTCTTCCGCTCTGACAGTAATCTTCTACAGATTGCGCTACCGGCCCCTTCCCTCTATGGTCAATTTCCCGATCAATACAGCATTGCCGATATCCACGCCGCACTGATTGAGCTCGGCTTTGACGCTGTTTTCCCGGTTGCTGCGGTTACCGACTCCATCGCACGCGCCGGATGCGCATTTTTGGACCGTGCAATGCATCCCGACATCCCCAGACCGCTTATTTCCTCAAGCTGCCCGACAATAGTAAATCTTGTGCAAATACGTTTTCCGAGTCTTCTCGATCACATCTTGCCCGTTCTTGCCCCCATGGAGCTTGCAGGACGGGTAGCAAAGCAGTTACTTGATGGTATAGCAGGGAAACCGATAAAGGCCTGGTTTATCTCTCCGTGCCCGGGAAAAATCACCGAGGCAATTGCACCATTGGGAGGAGAAAAAACCTCGGTAGACGGCGTTTTTTCTATGCATGATGTATATCTACCCCTGCTTCAAGCCCTAAAAAAGGGTAATAGCGGCTACACAGGAATTCTGCCGGCTGCAGCTTCAGAGATTGCCTGGGGTCGCTCTGGGGGAGAGGCAGAAGCAACCTTTCCGGGGGGCAAGGATTCCTATCTGGCCATAGACGGCATGGACCAGTGTATCAAGATATTGGAAGCGGTAGAGGATGGACAACTTACCGATATAGACTATCTGGAACTGATGGCATGCCCACTCGGATGTGTTGGCGGGGCAATTACCGCAATCAATCCCTCAATCGCTGCCCACACCCTGAAACGACGAGAACGACTCTTTACCAACACAGTAGACCTTCCCCCTGAATGTGTCTGTGAACAAGATGCATGCCTGCGATCTGCTGAGTTTCCGCCCCGCCCTGCCCTGCTTCTTGACAAGGACTTTCATAGAGCTATGTCCATGATGGAACAAATGGAAGAGATTCATAAAGCGCTTCCCGGCCTTGACTGCGGCTGTTGCGGTTCACCCAATTGCCATGCCCTGGCAGAAGACATAGTACGCGGTATGGCTAAAAAAACAGATTGCGTCATTATCCTTAAAGAACAATATCGCGAACTTCTGGACTCAAAACAAAAGGGCGGGCATGAAGGATAAAGCCCTTTTTCGTAAGGAGCGTAGGGCGCTTCTCTTGGGCCAAGGTCCTGCTTCGGTGCATCCGAACCCGACACTGCTCAGCTTTATACACCAGTATCGCACCATCTTTGCCTATCAGGCACTTGGATACGAGCTTTCCCCTGCCTTACTCCTGGAAGAAGCACATACAAAGGGAATCCTCATCGGCCTCCCGCGGATCGAGAATCGAAGCTTGATATTCAGGAAGGTAGAAAACCTTTGTCACTCATGTGAGACTGGCTCTTTTTCCATACGTGAGCCAAAACTATCCTGTGCCGAAGTCTACCCTGATGGGGATTTCCCCCTTCCCCTGCTTATTATGATACCCGGCCTGGCCTTTACCCGACAGGGAGGCAGGCTGGGCCGCGGGGGTGGCTATTACGACCGGTTTCTTTGTGACCTGCGCAAACGTGAATCTCTTAGCGGGCGGGTAACCCTTGCTGGAATCTGCCTGAGTTCACAAATTGTGGATGCACTTCCCGAAGAGGCACATGATGAGCGAGTTGATTGCCTAATCGATGAAAACGGAAGTATATTTTATGTAGATTCGCAAAAAGGAGTTACTGATGGGAGAGATCAGATCGGCAATTGATATAGCCCTTGAGAAAACCGCACATATAGATAGCGACGGAAGCAGCTCTGCGCAACGGGAGATAAAAAACCGGGGTAAGCGGGCGGGAAGCGCATTTTTGGATACTGCTGATGGGGAACTGTTACAGCAAGCAATGCAGGCTGCGAATAAGGAAGAGGGGCTTCTACTGATTGAAGGTGCCCTTTCCATATTGATGGCAGCCCTACGGCTTCCCGCGCAAGAGGAAGACCTGAACAAGGTAGCTCGAATAGGAGAAGCGCTCCAGATAATTATACCGCAAGGGGAAATGAAGGAACTTTTTGACCAGCTTCAACAGATACTCCATCAGTTTCTTGGTGAGAAATCACAGCTCAAACAGGCCCTTGAGCAGCAATTTATGCCAAAGCTCCGGGCAAAACAGCAGGAGCTTTCCCGTCGATATGGACAGAACATTCCCCTTGAACCCACCCAGGATCCCGAGTTTATGGCGACATTAAACAAGAACATGAGGATGCTGGAAGGGAAATACGATGGCGTGCTTGAGGAAGTTCGCGCCCGGATTCGAGAAGCCGGCGGCATCAGCGAATAAAAAAGGACACAGGGCGTCGCTTGACTTTTTTTTGTTTTTAGGATAATTTAACCCTCGCCTGCCACACGGCAGGCGCTTTCCGCGGTAGCTCAGTCGGCAGAGCAAGTGGCTGTTAACCACTGGGTCCGGTGTTCGAATCACCGCCGCGGAGCAATAACAGGCAGTTCGACTACGAGTCGAGCTGCTTTTTTTTTACCCCCACAGAGAGAAAAAAAAAGACGCGACCCACAGGGGGCGCGTCTTTAGTATCGCTGTCAATACAGCTTATGAATCAATACCAGGAACCGGGAAGCGAGAGCACAGAGCCTCTACGTCCTTTGCTGTTGCCGCAAGAAAGGCTTCATCGGCGATATGGGTACTGACCGCATCCATCCAGGCGGCAATCTTTTTCATCTCGGCTTCTCCAAAACCACGGCTCGTTACCGAGGGGGTGCCAAGACGGATACCGGAAGGATCTGAGGCCTTGCGTGTTTCCCCGGGCACGGTGTTGTAATTAAGAACAATCCCCGCCTTCTCCAGGGCAACTGCCATTTCTTTTCCCGTAACGCCCTTGTTCGTCAAATCAATGAGCATAAGGTGATTATCGGTACCGCCTGAAACGAGGGAAAAACCTCTCGCCACAAGCTCCGCAGCGAGCACCTTTGCGTTCGAAACGGTCTTTGTGGCGTAATCGGCAAAGGAGCTCTGCATCGCTTCTCCAAGGGCAACGGCAATTCCTGCAGTAGTCGCATTATGCGGACCACCCTGCAGTCCAGGGAACACTGCCTTGTCGATCGCCTTGGCGTGAATCTCCTTGCACAGAATAAGCGCGCCACGGGGCCCGCGAAGCGTTTTATGAGTGGTAGTGGTAACCACATCTGCGTAAGGAACTGGATTGGGATGCGCACCACCGGCAACAAGACCGGCAAAATGAGCCATATCCACAAAAAGAATACAGCCTGCCTCATCTGCAATCTGGCGGAACTTCTTGAAGTCGAGCTGACGAGGATAAGCGGAATGGCCGGCAATAAGAATCTTGGGCCGATGCTCTAAAGCAAGAGCGCGAATTTCATCGTAGTCGAGTAAACCTGTTTCGCTATTCAAGTTGTAATGCACGGCATTAAACCATTTACCCGTCGCGCTTGCCTTGGATCCATGGGTCAGATGTCCACCGTGAGAAAGATTAAGACCGAGTACAGTGTCGCCAGGTTTTGCAAAGGCTAGATAAACGGCAAGGTTTGCCGGGGAGCCAGAATAGGGCTGAACGTTTGCATGCTCGGCGCCAAAAAGTTTCTTGGCCCGCTCAATGGCAACTGTTTCCAGTGCGTCGCAGTTTACCTGACCTTGATAAAACCGGGCGCCGGGGTAGCCTTCTGAATACTTGTTTTGAAACACCGTCCCGCATGCCTCAAGGACTGCCTTGGATGTGTAGTTCTCGCTGGCGATCAACCGAATCGTCGCGCGCTGATAGGCTTCTTCGGCCTTTACCAGCTTAAAAATTTCAAGATCATTCTTTTCCAGTGCGCTCATATCTTCGCTCCTTATGTCTTTTGTTTCTTTTGTGTACGTGGGGATGCCCACAAGTATACGAGAGAAAAAAGACTCTGTGTTGGATATGCCCAGACGCGCGGCAAGCGACAGTCCGCACTTCCCCGGGGTACTCCCCGTTTGCGTCAGTCATGCGGACACCGTTGTATAATAGCGCCCAACACAGAAAATGACCAGTCCTGTACCCCCTTTTTCCGTATCTTGACAACGATATCCAGAGGATGTACTATGTATAACATAGTACCATGAAAAACCAGGACCTATCTATCGACAAAGAGTTAATCCGCGGTCATATCGACACCATCTTGCTCAATTTGCTTATGGAGCAAGATCGCTATGGATATGAGATGTACCGGGAAGTGTTAACCCGATCAGACGGGGAATATGAACTTAAAGAGCCCTCCCTCTATTCGGCAATACGCCGCCTTGAGGGTCAAAAACTGATTGAGGGATATTGGGGAGAAGAAACGCAAGGCGGGCGGAGAAAGTATTACCATATTACCGCCGAAGGCAAAGAATATACGATACGGGCACGTGAGGCCTGGATTACGGCTAAACGAATTCTTGACAAATTAACAGGAGTAACCCAGTGACCAATATCCATTATTTTGTGCAGGGCTTGTTTCGCGGTATAAGCGAAACCGAAAAAATCCGCGAACAGCGAATGGAGCTTGAATCCCACATTAACGACCGACTAGCCGATGCAGGCAGATCCGGAATGACAGAAGAAGAAGCATTTAAAAGTGTTATCGCCTCATTGGGGAATCTTGATGAATTGGTAGACGCTATTACCGGAGAGCGCAAAAAAATTTACATCAACCGAAGTAACTGGTATACCTCGATTATCAGTTTGCTTTGGGGAAGCATATACATAGGATCGGTGTTTGCCTGGTTTATTCAGAACAACGACCTTATATCATCTCTGTGTATAACACTCCCTGGCTGGATGGGATTCCTGCTCCCAGCGCTGTATAACCTTTTCACCTATATCCGCAATCCCGGAAAAACCGCTTCGGTAAGCGTAAACCGTTTAGATGAACTTAAAAGTTCCATCGCTGGCTGGCTCTTTATTTCGGCAATCTGCTGGATCTCAAACCTGATCAGGCCAAACGACGGCTCTTTCTTCCCGGTATACTGGGCATGGCTTCCTACCTTTGGCGTACTTACCTGGCCCATAATGGTCGCCTTTAATCTCTGGGCCATACAACGTTTTGAATCCCTTGACGCAAGTGTGGATGGGTGATAAGTGGCGACAGTCATGTCTCATTCTAACTCATCATGCGAAATTCTTATGGCACCGCTCCATGGCGTTACCACTCGAGTTATGCGAGAGTCTTGGTATACGAGGTTCTCCGGGATTGATCGGACAGTACTTCCCTTTATATTGGCAGTACAGGCAAAGGGATCAAAAAAGAATCACTTTAAAGATTGCCTTCCCCCATTAACCGATTGTCCTTTAGAAACTCCTCAAATTCTTGGCAATGACGCGGCGAGCTTTTTGGAAACCGCACGCACCCTCCACGAAGCGGGCTATGCCGAGGTTAATTGGAACCTTGGCTGCCCCTATCCGATGGTCGCGAACAAGGGGCGGGGCTCCGGCCTTTTGCCCTTTCCCGAACGTATCGAGGCGATACTCAATACGGTGTATTCAGATTCTCTTTTCGCTGATGGACTCCTGCGTCTATCGGTTAAAACACGCCTTGGAAGGAAAAGTAGCGCCGAATTTGAATCGGTAGCAAAAACGTTTAATAACTATCCGCTTTCATCTGTTACGATTCATCCCCGTGTGGGTACGCAAATGTATCGGGGCGAAGTCGATCTTGAGGGCTTTGCCCTGGCTCAGGATCTGATTATCGCGCCTGTTATCTACAATGGAGATATCCGTACCACAGAGGATTATTACCTGATCCATAAACGGTTTCCCAACATCAGTGCCATTATGATTGGACGAGGTCTTCTGGCCGACCCTTTTTTGGCAAAACGTATCAGGGAAGCTCAATCAGGAGAAGAGACAACCACGCCTGCATACACAAGTCCACAATGGGTGGAGGAAGTACATCAGTGGTATCAGGATATCTATGCATCGTATAAAACGGTGCTCTATGGTCCTGGCCATGTACTTGCCAAAATGAAGGAGCTGTTTTCGTATCTGGCCCCCTCATTCCCCGATAAAAAAAAGGAACTGGAACACATCAGCCGATCAACCTCATTTGAAGTCTATGAAAACGCAGTTTCCCTTTTTTTTACAGCAGCTCGAAGCGGCTCCAGTCGATAAATCCATCGCTACCAACAAGCTCCTCATCTGCATGGGCAACTTCTATTTTGCCAACAAACATATCGTGCGATCCACAGTTAATCGAGTTTACCACCGAACATTCAATGCAAACCGGACAATCAGATAATAGCGGGGCATTAACAATTGA
>JAFGIM010000099.1 GCA_016929605.1 Spirochaetales bacterium
GTCTGTCTGTCCGTGTGCTTTATGTTTTTACAAAAAAAAAGGGCATTTCACTATATTGGTTCCGCATTTATGTTTGTGTTTGGGTGTATGTCTCTGGGCGGTGGCCCGTACATCGCCGACTCCTTTTCCACGCGCTTTCCCGGCTTTGTTTCGTTTGTGTGTATGATTTTGATTTCCCCCCTGGGTCTTTTAGTGTGTCTTGAATGTTTTGGCGTACGAGAAAAAAGAAAAATATGGGTATTAGTGGTAAGCGCAGTGAGCGCGGCGGTGTTTGTCTCTGGCTCTGTGCTTCTCCTTAATGGAGTTCCGCTTCCACGGGTTTTTATTATGGTGTACACCCTGCTTTTGGGAACCTTTGTAACGGTGGTGATTCGCGAGTGGAAGGAATTGATTCCGTTTCGCGACATGACGCGCGGACTATTCAAATTTAGCCTGATTCTTTTTTTGGATATTCTTCTTATAGTGGCGATGTTGGTCAGTCAGATTTTTCAGCTTCATTACATGCTCTGTATTTTATGGACAGTTCAAATTCTTTCGATTTACGGGATTGTCCTTATTGTATTCCATACACCGGAAACCTTTCGGTTGATTGGAGATGAGGCTAACCGTATTCGCTATGAGCGGGTAACACTTAATAAGGAAAAAGTTGATTCATCTATGGAGACCCTCGATCGGCTTATGAGACAGGAGCGATTGTTTCGCCGTCCATCCCTGTGTCTTGAGGAATTAGCCAAGCGCTGTTCTCTTACGACGCATGAGCTTTCAGAATTGCTCAATTTGCATATGGGCCAAAGTTTTCGTACCTACCTTAATGGGCTTAGAATCGATTATGCCCGGATGCTCTTGAGCGAACAACCTGACACCCCAATAATCGATATCATTTACGATTGTGGATTTAATTCCAAATCAGTGTTTAATACAGCGTTCCGCGCTTCTTGCGGGAAAACCCCAAGCGAATGGCGAAAGGCATGTTCGCGTACGAGTGATTCAGAGTCGGAAGAATAGATGGCGTGTCCTTTTTGCACATCAGCGCGTTCAGCTTTAGTGCATACCGCTTCTTCTCCAACAGGGCTAGGGGCGGTCTGTTATTATCGATGCCGATCGTGCGCTTCGATCTATCAACATCCCCTGCCGTCGCCTGAGGGCCTTTGTGCCTATTACGAGCGGTATCTTGATGTTAAGGCTAGAATGAACCCGGGATATCTTGACCCTGCTTCTGTTCTTTCCGTACGCCGGGAACGTTCGCTTACTTTTCGGGAAATTGGTTTTGATCCAGGACGAATAGCATGCGGAACAAACGCGGAGCTTGGCTGTGCCAATGGGCTTTTCTTGCGGTATTTGGTTGAAGAAGGGAGCCTCCGAACGATTGGCCTGGATCTTTCTGAATCTCTGTTGTCGGCAATCGTCTTGAGCGGAGTACGAATCCTTCATGGAGGACTCGAGCTACTTGATGAAAAGAGTGTTGATAACCTCTACCTTTTTAACGTAGCCGAGCATGCCCTTGATATTGAAGCCTTGTTTTATCAGGCTTCTCGGGTTCTTGCCCAAGAAGGTTGCGTTGTTCTTGAGTTGCCTCTTTCGGGCCTGGTCTCCCGTTTTTTTGGACAGAAGTGGCGATTTCTGATGCCCGATGAACATTTGGCTATCCCGTCAATGAAGGGCCTTCGAATCCTGTTACGTAAAACCGGGTTTACCATCCGGGGCCAGACCCGCTTTGGCAGCGGATGGACGAGTGGCAGTATCTACAGGCCGATAAAGCGCTTGTGCGACTTTGCGGCAAAACATCTGGGCTTTGGGGACAGAGGGTGTTTTCTGTTAGAGTACCGAAATCCGGTTGCGCCCCGTTTTTTTGGCTTGATACAAGGCTGCGTCCGCACGAAGAAATAAGCCGTCAAAGGAATCGTCCATCCGGTTTTCGGACACACCCACGCTGACGGTAATTTTTATCTCTTCGCCTTCTTCAGAGTACGAAAAATCATTGAGGATGTCGCTCCGAATAGATTCTGCGATGTTGCGGGCCGCAAGTTCATTAGCGCCTGGAAGGAAGACCAGGAACTCATCTCCTCCGTAGCGACAGGCAATATCTGTTTTGCGGATGTGTTTTTTAATCTTTGATCCTGTCTTGGTAAGGATCATGTCCCCCGCAAGATGGCCGTGAGTATCGTTAATGATCTTGAAGTTATCCAAATCGAGCATGATCATGGCTGATTCTGCGGGTAGCTCCCCTTCTGATTCCAGACGCTTTACAAGGTCGTTAAGATAGCGTCGGTTGTATAAACCGGTAAGGGGATCGGTGCGAGAAAGATTTATATAGTATTTTTCTCGCTCGATCATGATATCCTTTTCCCCGATTTCCTTACGCATCAAATCAAAAATAGCCAGGGTAAATAGAAGTGAATCAAGCGAGGTTCCAATCAGGAAAAAATAATTCGCCGGAATATGAGCCTCCGCATACGCTGCGGTGGACCAAATAAGAGTTCCGGTAAACATGGCAAAAAGGGCGAGTAGATAAAATCGTGCTTCCTTAAAACCGGTAATATAGAGTTTGATGCTTGTAACCAGGATGATCAGGGGAACAAGGAAGCCGGTTATATAGGCGATGTAATTGGCGATAAGACTTGAAATAAAAATGCCAAAGATTGTTTGAATGACAAACAAACCTATGAATACATTCAGAATTCGATTTATCTGCGGGCAGGTTCTGGAGAGATTCAGGAAATGCTTGGCAAAGATCATCATAAAAATGCCGACTCCGGCTAGGGAAATCCAGAGCACAGATTCAAGAAACATAAACGGCATGGGCACAAAGTACATAAACCCGTGAACCCGCAGATGATAAAGGAAGAGGCTCAAGAGATAACACATGTAAATAAGAAAATTCTTGTTGCTCATGACGAGATACGAGAAGAGGTTAACGAAGAAAATCGCGATGATTATCCCAAAAAACAGCCCAAAAAGCAGGTTTTCGCGGGAACTGTTTGAGATGACCTGAGGTGCGGTTGTAATCTGGAGGGGCACCCACATGATCGAATCAGTTTTTACCCGCAGGTATACCGGCTTTGTTGTATCCATTGTATCGGGGATAGGCAGGTTCCAGATTCTGGTTGGTATGGCGATTTCCCGTACATCTACCTTTTTCCCGGCCACTAATCTGGTTCCATCAGGGTAAAAGACGTCTATGTTCTCCAGACTTGCGTTTTTGATTGAAATAAAGCAGCGCTCGTCGGTTAGGGGTAATTGAATGTAAAAACGAAGCCAACATGCGGCGGTTGTGCGGTTTCGATAGAGAACGGGGCGGTCCAGAGCGGTAAACATACCATCAAGTGTACGTATGTCCTCAAGGCTTGCTTCTGCAAGATGATCTTCGTATGCCTCTATGCGGGTTATATAGTTCCTGGCTTCTTTGGTAGGATGGCGGGGCATATACGCAAGAAAAAAACAGCACAGGATGCATAGTCCGGCAAAAGAGAAGGTTAATATGTCCGTCCGGTGTTTATTCATTGATTACGCGCCGATTACCAGCCATTATCCGGCCTGGAAGGCGTTTTGTCAAATCCAGACTCACGTAATACCGCTGTTCCGGTATATGTGGAGACAGCGGCACTCCAGTAGACTCAGGCTCTAAGGTTATCGGCTGTTCCCGGTGCTACCTCGTGAAAAGAAGCAATTGTTTTACAGGGGTAGTCGGGACAGGCGCCACAGCTGGACAGCGACTTTTTGGTCGCGCACGCGCGCATCTCGCATTGTGAACAGTGTCCAATCTGGACTCCATCGGTTGCCCTGCATCCGTGACAGTTGATCATCTGGGGGGTAAAATCAAAGTTATACGCCACCTTCCATTCCCCGGCGATCTTCTCCCTCATGGCGTTGTCATTGGTCATTGTGGCGATATAGGCTCCGCAAGAAGCGCAGTCAAGGCCGCAAAACGCGATCATCTTTTCCATACATATCCTCCGCAGTACGTGATAGAGACAGTATAGACTGTAAAGACTGACATCTCGTGTCAGTCTTTACCTCTGTTCCAAGAAACTTTTAGCCCTAAGCTGCACCGCCTCCGCAAGGCTTTCAGGTTCAAGTATAGTAACAGGACCGGGAAGTCCCATAATCCAGGAGATAAACCACTCGTCAATCGGGATGTTTGCGGAAACTTGTACTGTTTGTGAATCTACTGCGCCTATGTAGTCGTCATCAAAGCACTCATACAGCCGGCCAAGCGAGGCCTTTGGCGCTCTGAAGCATACCTGACTAAACGGGTTGGTTTCCCATTGGCGGGCCCAGGGTTTGGAAGAAAGATCCTGTGGTTTGCTTTCTCGCTCGTATGGTAAAATCGTTATATCTCGAATACGGGTAATCCTGAATAGCCTGAAATCTTTTCGTAGCCGACACCAGGCCCAAGTATACCATGACTGCCACAGGTAAATAAGAGCACAGGGTTCTATTTCCCTGATTGTTTCCTGATTTGAGGAGTCAGTATAGGTAATAGAAACAACCAGGCTTTTTTCTATCGATTGGCGCAGACTATCGATGCTTTTTTTATCCCGTTTGGAGGGAACAAGTTCTATAAAGATATGATTCTCCGGGCAAGGAACCCCTTTTTGCCTGGATGATTCAAGAAGGGTTCGTAGTTTGTCGGTAATTATGGTAAGGGTTGGACCCTGGTAGATCGCGGCAAGGCCAGAAAGACCTGTCAGGATATGCTGTATCTCTCCGGTTGCCAAAACACTGTCGCTCATCTTGAATCCGTCCACCAGGGCAAATCCACCATCACGCCCGGTGGTCGCAAAAACAGGAATTCCTGCCGCGGATAGAGCGTCAATATCACGGTAGATAGTACGTATGGATACCTCCAGACGAGAGGCAAGGAAAGAGGCGCTTACCATTTTTTTATCCATAAGTACCGTCAGGATTGCCAGTAGCCGCTCGGCTTTCATCAGTCCATCATACGTGTCTTGACGCATACGGGCAAGCACTGTCGTTTTTTTATGGCGTATGTGCGTAAGCTGGGGTAGAATGAGTACAAATGACGCATAAAACACTCTACGGTAATAAAATACCCGCCAAGATTCTGGAACGGGCAGAAGCTCGTTTTTCACGCTATGCCAAAAAGTTTTCATTTGACCCGGGGCTTTCGCCAGATTTAGTCCTCTGCCCGGAGGGTCAAGGGTTTGAGGATTTTGGAATTCTGACGGTGCGCGAAAAAAAAGAAGGCCTTGCGTGTCAGCAGGGATTTGACCGGGATAATGGAATAATGCTCGGCACTATTCGTATGGGTTTTGGACACTGTCGAATGGCCATTGCGCTTGCCTCCGCATCTCATTCAATGGGCTATACCCCTTATTGGCTCGATCTTATGTCCTTTCCTGATTACGCCGCAAGCAAGACAATCAAATACCTTGAGGATCTATATAATCTGGGGTCGCGCATTTCCCAACGATCCCGCCTTTTTAATTCTCTGGTATGGGAGTATGTAACAAGCGGGGCTGCCCGTAAGCTCTCTTTTTCCGTGGAGGAAGATATTCTTTCCCGTATCTTTGTTCCCCTGTACCGGGATATACCCAAGGACCTTCCCTTCTTTTCTACCCATCCGTGGACGGGACACGCCGCCGTTGGAGCCGGGATGAGCGATGTAGTGACGATTATTCCCGATAATTATCCCCTTGCTTTTCATGTGGTTGAAGGAAGTGTACATGCCGTTCAGTCTCCCTCAAGTTACATGGGGTATCGAACCTTTCATTCAATGGGAAGCGGCTTGCGATTGGACCATACCATGCCAAGTAAGGATATCGAGATGGTGGGTCACTATATCGATCATGAAATTGTGGCGGGCATAGAAGAAGACTGCGCATCTCGCAGACGGCGCATCAAGGATAAAGAGACACGCCGGTTTTTGCTCACGATGGGAGGGGCGGGAGCCCAGGTTCTTCGATTTGCTGATATTGCGCTTACCTGTAAAGAAGCCATAGAAGATACAAAGGTTGCCTTACTGATCAATATGGGTGATCATCGCGGGCGATGGAAGGAACTGGAATCATTATTTACGCAACATGGCATCAGATGGACCTTGCATCAGGATTGGAGTGAAACTCGCGCGTTTATCGACGAGGCCAGGGACTGTCCAATCTCCGGGGTTCATGTATTCCTCCATGATGATTTTTACTGTGCAGTCTACGCGACGAATCTATTGATGCGAATTGCCGATGTGATGATTACAAAACCGAGCGAACTATCCTTTTATCCGGTACCCAAGCTCTTTATTCAACGGGTGGGCAGACATGAAGCCTGGGGGGCGATTCGCGGGGCCGAGATTGGCGACGGTACAATCGAAACCGCTTCGGTTACCGGTTTACATCGCCTGTTAAAACTTCTTGTTGAGGATGACGATTTACTGGACTTGTATTGTACCCATATCCTGGTAAACAAAAAAAATGGTGTGTATAACGGTGCCTATAATGCGGTTAAACTTGCGGTAAAAAATCGTAAACGGGAATAAGAGAGACAAAAAAGTCAGGGAATTGTAATTACCGAGGCAACCCTGCCATCCCTGGTGTATGCACGGTCTGAGTTAGTGGTATCCGGGACTTGTGTGGTTCCCTGAAAGTACGCGTAATACCAGGTACCGCGGGGAAGGGGAAGCGTGAGTTCATACATCCCCGCCGAGGTTTCGGTCATTTCGTACATAAAGGGATCCCAGTTATTAAAGCTGCCGGCCAGACTTACTTTTTGACCGCTTGGGGCTATGCAGGTAAACCTGACGGTATTGCTTTGAACGTTTGAGGTTTTAAACACTTCGTAGGAGTCTACCTCGAGTACAGAAACCGAAAAGCCCCGTTCGGCATCCCATTCCTGAAGGGGATTTTCCGGATCGGCAGTCCATAAGCCGTCTACAACGATACGGTAGCGGATGGCGCTGGTCTGTGGTGGTATCTGAGCGATGTAAAAAAGGATGGTGTCTTCCAGTTTTCCGGATTCGGTTCTTCGCGGTTTGCCGAATTCGTCTTTTCGGATTAGCCGCTGAAATGAATGGACTTGTGTATAGTTTTCGTGTTCAAAGGCGATACCGGTATAGCGGGCGCGACCAGAAGCGGTGTATACCACATAGGTTCCCGAAACGGCGGGAGAGCGGACCCGGGATATTGTTGAGACCAAGTTTGAATAGGTAATCGCTTCGATGCCTGCCGCCACAAGGGGAGTGACGGCGCACAGTGCGAAACAAATCAGTATGATAATACGTTTCATAGTGCTTCTTTACAATTGTCGGAAAATCCTTCAAAATCTTGAGGTATACCGTGTGGAAAGCTACTATCGGCGAAACAACGCTTGTATATGCATCATCCCGGTAAAGTACCGTCATTAAAAACCGATGATATACTGAATACCGAACGTACAGGAAACAAATGCCGGGGAGAAAAGAACTCGAACTTTTTAGGGAAGAACTCAGCAAAATCGGTCGGGAACGTGAAGTAACCGAGGAGCGGGGAGAGGTATACGAAGCGCCCCCCTTGCCCGGTGAACTCGCAACCTCTGATCCCGGTCTAGACGTAGACAATCTTCTTGCCTCTATTGATGGTGAAGTTGCCCCGGCCGCCACGGAAGACGATTATGCCATGGATGCCATGCTCGCATCTCTTGGCCTTTCAGCTACAACTCAAACAGACATACCACCCGAAACCGTCCAGAGCGAGCCTGTTGAAGCCGAGCCTGTTGAGGCTGACAGTATTGAGGCCGAGCCTGTTGAGGCTGACAGTTTTCAAGCTGACATTGAGCCACTGGCCGAATTTGATTCAATTCTTGAAGATCTCCCATTGGATGACGCCCCGGCCGGTTTTAGCCTTGATGAGGGTGGAGAGGATAGTTTTGTCGTTCCGGAGAACCTGTTGGCAGGGTTCGCTGATGATATAGAAGAAAGTAGAAGTCAAACGGATGCTATTGTTGATGATTTGCCGGAAATTGAAGAGGTCCCTGAAGTCAGCGATATTCCAGAGATACCTGATCTGACGGAGATTTCTGATTTTTCTGATCTTGGCGATATACCAGAAGCGGAAACCCTGTCCAATGAGGCTAACGAGGCGCCAGCAGACCCTATCGCAGGGCTAGATGCCCTGCTTTCGAAAGGCTTGCCAGAGCTTGATGATATCTCCTTTGATACACCCGGCGGGGACACCGCCCCAAATCTTGCAGACATGGAGATACCGCCGCCTCCAGCATACGAAGAAGAAACAGATATCACACCATCTTTTGAGATGGACTTGACTCCTGGAAGGAGTGATGCCGTAGAACCAATGGCAAACTCCTTTGGCGACGATTTTTCTGACTTCTCAATTCCCGATGATCTTTCTATAAGCGAGAGTGAGAGTGTTGAACCTGCGGTTGCAGACGGATTTGATGGCTTTAGCCTTGATGAAGACTTTCTTAAAGCTGGCGCCTCCGACGCATCTGATGATGAATTTCATATTCCAGGTTTTTCGGATTTTACCTCCTCTTCCGCCAGAGCATCTCTTTCTGAGTTTCCCTCCGGTGAAGGAGGAGTCGCACGTAAGGGTGGTAAAAAAGAGGTTCCCCTCAAGATAAGCGAGGAGGATTTCTCCCGATTCCTGGATCTTCTTTCTCATATGCCGCTTAACGTGCGAATAGCCGCGGAAGAGTATCTTGCCGGTGACTCTGGTTCCGAGTTACAGAAGATGGAATTCGTACATTCGGTCTTGATCGGTACTTCTGTTCGTAAACTCGCCCGGGTATTGGAAGGATATCTTGATCGGACAATTCCGGTTCCCAAGGACTTTGAAAAAAAGAGCGTGGCTGAATATGAAGAAGAAAAAACTTCTCTTCGCTATGTTCTGATTAACAAGATATTGCCCGCCGCTATCATGTTTACCGTAATTGCTCTATTGACTGCTTGCACTGTGTTTTTATCCTGGAATTTTATCTGGCGCCCGCTGGCAGCCGAGAGTTTGTATAAGCGTGGATATACCGCTATTCAAGATGCGCGCTATACCCAGTCCATGGACTTTTTTAATCAGGCAGTTCGGGTATGGGAAAAAAAGAAGTGGTATTTCCGTTATGCACGTGCGTATCGGGATCAAAAGCAGTATCTGTCGGCAGAGGCAATGTATGAGCGACTGCTTAACCGCTACAAGAATGATTTACCCGCCGGTCTTGAATATGCCGAAATGCTCAGGACTGATTTACGGAACTTCGAGAAGGCGGAAACGGTATTACGCCGACGCGTTCTTGACTACCATGTGAACAATCAGGAAGGTTTGATGCTCCTGGGAGACAACTTTCTTGATTGGGCTGATGAAGATCCTTCCAAATACCCGCTTGCCCGACAGGCATACGCGACTCTTATTGAATTGTATGGAAGCAAGGATCCCTTCCTTGCCCGCATGATGCGCTATTTTATCAGAACAGATAATCTGGCCGAGGTATTACCCCTTAAGGAGCATTTTACCGGACGCAAGACAAAAATCGATGCAAGCGATCTGGTTGAGCTCAGTGGCTATTTATTGGAGAAACGATATACACCAAAACCCGGCGAGTCTGAAGGACTACGCGCCCAGATAGAAGATTTACGCTCCTTACTGGAGCGGGCTGTTAAGGCGGATCCAGAGGTTCCAGAAGCCCATTATAATATGGGCCGTTTTTTCTTGTTTAATTACAAGGATGATCTTGCTTCTACAGCTTTTGAAGAGTCTCTCCGCCTCTTTGATCAGGCACGGACAATGAGTCCGCGCAGAATTCTTACACACATCGATTCTTACCGTTTGCTGGGTGAAATACGTTCATCGGAGAAGGAATACCTTAAGGCTCAGGCCTTGCTGGGCGAGGGTATATCCCTATACGAAAAACAACGCGAGAACCGGGGAGTCCGCCCGGATCCGCTCGTAGGCAAGCTCTATAGTGATTACGCCGACATCGATTATTTTATCTCGAATGATTTGGAACGTTCTCTTGAGAATTACCAAAAAGCGGTTACCGAGCTTAACGATACTCCCTCGATACGGTATCGAATCGGGTATATCCATTACCGCAACCAGGATTGGGAATCGGCAATGGAGTCGTTCAGTTTGAGCTATGCCCGCGCTCCCTTGGATGTAAACCTTGCCTACAGCTTTGGCAACACCTTGTTCCGCAAGGGGAATCTTTACCTTGCGCAGGGCCATTACGAGCGGCTCATGGAAAAGCTTGAAGCAGAGAAGATTCGTAAGGGTATCGTCTTCCCGCAAACCCGGGTTGATCATGGATCATTCGTCCAACAATACATGAGGGCAGCGAATAATCTAGGGGTAACCCTTAATCGCCTGGCGGTACGAACTGGCGATTCACGCAAAAACGCCCGAGCGATGACCTTGCTTTCCGAATCAACCAGGGCATGGGATGCCTTAACAAGAAATCCGACTACTATGCTCAGAACGCAGGACAAAAATCTTGCCCTGGCGAACATTACGTACGCAACTCATCCGCTTCCCGATTTTTCACCGGAGATTTACGCGGATATCCCCAAAACACTTGATGGGGAGCCGATTCTTCAGCAACGTGAGGATCGTTAAGCCGACAAAACGATTGACCAAGAGCTTCCCTTGCACTTTTTAACCGCTCTTGTTAGTATACCTTCGGCCACTAACCGTGGCCGTGATAATGCCCTTTTTTGGACGTTTAACTCAGTGGTAGAGTGCTACCTTCACACGGTAGAAGTCACTGGTTCAAATCCAGTAACGTCCAATAAAGGGCATTTTAATTATGTTATACTGAGGGTAATGAAAGGCTCGTTGATGGGATTATTATCGGAATTCCGCTATCGAAAGATATCGCAGACCGCTACGGTCAACGACCTGTTAAAAGAATTCTTCCGTAAAACCATACATATCTGTGCCTCGTTGGTTCCCTTTCTTGCTTCCTGGCATTACTCCCTTACCATTACCGCGTTATGCCTCGTAACTCTTGCCTATGTCTATTGCGAATATAACCGGATGCGAGGTCGCCCGATTCCCTTTGTTTCCCGGATTACCGCATATGCATCCCGTCGTCGAGATGATGGTCGATTTGTTCTGGGACCGGTAACATTGAGCCTGGGAATTCTTTTTACCCTGCTTCTGTTTCCACCTTCTGCCGCGCGGGTTGGTATATTTGCGCTTGCCTTTGGAGATGGGGTGGCGAGTTTGGCAGGAAAGATATATGGGCGGATTAAAATACCTGGGGCGAGGGGGAAAACACTGGAGGGAAGCTCCGCTTGTCTTATTGCGGTGTACGCATCTACCATGGCAGTAACCCACAATCCTGTTATCGCCCTTGAAGCGGCCTTGTTTGCCATGTTGATAGAGGTCTTACCGCTTAAAGATTATGATAATTTTTTTATACCCTTAGCAATCAGTTCATTGGTGGTGTTGATCGGGTAATACCGTTAATTTTTATTGCCACAAGTAATAGGCATGGATGCGTTTAAGATAGAGAATGGATCCCTGCGTTAACAAAGCCGCGCCACAGACAAAAAACAGCCAAGAGTCGCACACCCCCAGCAAAAAATAACCGAGCAAAAAAGAGACAAGCCCCAAAGCCGCGCCCCGATATTCACGAATACCCCTCGTGTACCCCTGTATTAGATACGAAAGAACCGCAAGTCCTCCGATCGCGAATAAAAAAAGGAGAATCATTCGGGAATATCCTGAGCGAATAATATAGGTTGACGTAACGTTCTCTGCGTTAAAGGGAACGACATTAACCAGGGTGAAGGAAAAAAAAGCGAGCAGGAAAAGACTTGAGCCGAGCTGTTGATTCGTTTGGCCGGTGGTAAACAGAACGCTTGCCAATAAAGAAAGAGTGATAATAATGCGGCAAAAAAGGATGATTCGTGATAAGGCGGTAATAAAGAAAAGAGATGAGGACCACAGAGTATACATTGGGACGAGTATTCTCAGCGATTCCAGGGACAGGACAAAGACACAGGCGGCATAAAAGGTTATTTCGATAGTTTGGGTTTTTTCAAAGGCAAAGAGGATATACAACAGGCTACACAGGGAAAACAGGGGAAAGAAGATGGCGGGAGCAAGGCTTGCGCGAGCGCTAAAGGGAGTAAGAAAAATGGAATCAAGGCCAGAATAGAACCTGGTTCCGGTTCGCTCGGCAGATAATAGGCCGTTCATCAAGATGTATATGGCAGAGGTGACCGCAATCATGGCCAGAAGGAGAGATGCCAGAGTTGCTAATTGCATAAAACGATTACGGGCCGCAATGGTCATAAGAAAATAATAGCATCAAAAAGGATTTAAGGGAATCTCAAGTGAGGGCAGGTTTTGGTCGATACTTAAATATCGAATATCCGGGAGATAGGTATGAGAAAATGCACAATCGCCTTAATTCTTTGTCTGTTGGCCGTTGCCGCCTATTCAGGCGATGTAGCCAGTTTTGTCAGTTTGGGTTTTACTAAAGACGCCTCTGTGTACGCGTTTGGACAGCATGGGGTTACCGATGCTAGCTTTGCGTCCTATTCTGATGTGTACTATGTAGATGTAGCCAAGAACACATTTCTTCCTTCCGGGAAGTTTTCGGCAGGTCCACAGGCCAGTAAGGGCGGCCATGATTCGGCCGTACAGTTTCATGAGTTGAAGCAAAAAGCCGCGGCCAAGATGAAAAACACCCTTATTGATGAACAAAACCAGGGCAGGCCCCTGTATGTTCAGGCTGCAGAAGAAGGTCGGCTCAAGAAGATTGAATTCCGTGATTTTGAAACTGGGCGACACTTTGATGTGACCATGCATACCCTTACCGACGGGACGCTCTCGCGCGTGGCCTCATCATTTTATCTGCTTGTCAGGGTTACGTCTTCTGATGGAACAGTACAATCACATACCGTAGGGCTTCCATCCTATTCCCGTAAGGGCGTTAAGGATTATCTGATAAAGCGCGTTATTACCGATACCACAGGATCGTCCGTGGTCTTTGTTATCGAAAAAGAAATGTACGATACCAAGGGTAGTTCCATTCGTTATATGGTCGAAACCCTTACACTGTAAAAGGCCCTTCAATCTCCCTGAACAACTGATATACCCAACCTTCCTCCTCGGACAGGATTCTTACAAGAATCCTGTCTGTTTTTAGTGTCTCCTCCAGCCACAAAGATTCAAGCCACATAGCCTCTGCCGCGTCTCTCCAGAGCTTTTCGCAGGTAGTCTCATCCTGGGGCATCTTGCCCTGGGTGAACAGATACCTTCCGGGAGGGATAGTGGTAATCGTTTGACCGTGGACCAGGTGGTCTTCTGGCCGCGGTTCAAGGTTTTTGGGTGTAACAAGCGATTGATATTCTGTAATGGATCTGGTTCCGTCAGGCCCTTCGCCTGTCTGTGGCGCTTCTATGGGACGGTTCAAACTTAATATACGAACGGTGTGCTTCATGATCTCATACTATCAAAAAAACAGCCAAAGGGCGATATCCGGGATACAAAACAGGTAAGGAGGTCCTGATGATTCGTTGTGTATTGGCCATTATGGGCTCGTTGATTCTGTTTACCGCTTGTTTCTCATGTGCAGTGGGCAGTGATACCGTTTCCCTTTGGGGCACTGATGCGGTTAGTCCGTCCCTGGTTGAACTGTGCCCGGTGTCTACACTCGAAGTTGACGCCTGGTTTAGCGCGCCGGTTACGGTAGTTTCCTCCCGGGTTCAGCTCGATAAGGCGCCTGATCGGGTAATCGAGACGGTGTGGGCCTTGAGGGACGATGGGAGTGCAGAGGAAAAAACTGAGGGGGAGGGGTGTTGCCTCCGGTTTGCCATGGAAGAAGGGCCCGCGGTTGGCGAGAAGGCGTATTTAACTGCACTTGTAGAGGACGAGAAGGGCAACAGCTACTCATTTTGTGTGCCGTTTACCGGATATAACGAGCGGGTCGCAGTCCTGGCAATTAACGAGGTGCGAACAGAATATGACAAGCCAAAGGTTGAATATATTGAGTTTATCGTAACAAGGGCTGGAAACATTGCCGGCATCGAAATATATAACGCGGGTAATGCCACTGTGCCTTATTATGAGTTTCCTTCAGCTGAAGTATGCGAGGGCGACTATATTGTTTGGCATCTTAGATCCCTTGAGGAGGGGCTTGTTAATGAAACAATTGATACGGATGAATCGAGTGGTACTGACGCGACGATAACTGGAAGAGATTTTTGGGATACCCAAACCAAGGCCCCCCTTAAAAAAACCAATGTAATCATGGTCCGGGAGCGAAAGGGCGGGATTGTTATGGACTCACTGTTAGTAGCCGAGTCGGGTAAGAGCGAATGGCCCAATGATGTCCTTGCCGCGGCGGCAGAGGCTGCTGTGTCCTGTGGGGCATGGGGCCCCACTTCCCTTGTGGGAGATGCAGTGTGTTCAACGGGAACAACACCGACGCGCACTATCGGGCGAAATGAGTTCTCCAGCGATACTAATACGCGAGGAGATTGGGCTATCTGCCCGACGGGGAAACGAAGTCCCGGTGTGGCGAATCCTCCTTTTCCCGCCTCTCCCTGAAACCTTGTCTGGGGATCTGAGTGACAGCCCATTTGCACGATGGAAGAAATAAGGTACTATATAGCTTGAGGGGAGGCGCTCATGGCAGAACTATTGGCTCCGGCCGGTAATCCGGAAGCTCTGGACGCGGCGATTAACGAAGGAGCGGATGCGGTATATCTTGGCCTTAAAAGCTTTAACGCCCGTCTCAGGTCCACCAATTTCGCCTGGTCCCAGTTTGAAGCAACCGTAGAATCTCTCCACAAACGCGGAAAGAAGGTGTTGGTAGCGGTGAACACCGTACTGCAGGAAAGTGAAACAGAACGAATGTACCGGTTCCTTTCTTATTTGTCCCGAATTGGCCCGGATGGAATAATCGTACAGGATTTTGGCACTCTTCATCTTGCGCGCAGTTTTTTCCCGTCTTTGCGCCTACATGCATCAACCCAGATGAATATAGCAAGTGCGCGAGCGGCTAATACCATGAGTAGATCAGGGGTGTCCCGTGTTGTTCTTGCACGTGAACTTTCACTTACCGAGGTTCGGGATATCAAGGCGCGTAGCTCTTGTGAACTCGAGGTTTTTGTCCATGGGGCTCTGTGTGTCAGCGAATCAGGACTGTGCCTTTTTTCCAGCTATCTTGGAGGGAAGTCCGCAAACAGGGGAATGTGTGCCCAGGCATGCAGGCGGTTATATACCACTGGCTCTGGAGCTAATGCCCGACAGGGATATTTCTTTTCTCCCCACGATTTACAACTCATCGACAGCATTCCAGACTTGGTACAAGCAGGGATTCATTCTTTTAAAATAGAAGGGCGTATGAAAAGCGCCGAGTACGTTGGTACCGTAGTCTCTGCTTATCGGTATGTCCTTGATAACTGGGAACAAGATCGAAAAGGCGCTGTGGAGACGGCACGACGCATATTGGCAAATGATTTTGCCCGCAAAAAAACCCGATATTGGTATGATTCAACGCTGGCCGAAAACGTATTAAACCCCGATCAGGCGGGTGGGACCGGAATATTCCTGGGAAAAATTGATAAACAGCGAGAAACGGGAGAAGGTCATGAAGTTCTCCTTAAGGGTGGCTCTTACGATCCGGATGAGGGAGACTCTGTTCGCGTTCATAAAAAAGATGACTCGGTACGAGAAAGCCACAAGATAAAGAAAGTTGTTACCGATGCAGAGGGAAAATGGATTGATATTCCCGAAGGATTTGGCCGGGGAGATTCGGTATATCTTATTCAAACAAAGAACATGACTAAGAGATATCCCCATGTGCTGCCGAACGATCTCTCCCGCTATCGCAGTCAACCCGGTGCCGATAAACTGCCGCCCTTACCTCAAGCTCCCTTGGTTGAATCCACACAGGAAGTAAGCGCGAAAAAATCAAAAAAGATTGATCCTGACTTTCCTGATGGCGTCTATGTACAGGTTTCTACCCTGGACGATCTTTTTATGATTCTTACCGACCGGCCGGTTCGGGTTATTGTAGAAATCAATCAGGAGACGATACCAGCATTACTCGGATTACCGAACGAAAAAACTGGCGCTCCTTCTCCGGTAATTCCCTTTGCCAAGCGAGAAATTATACTTTCCCTTGACCCCTTTTCTCCCCAGGCCCAAGAGGATGGCCTATCGACTATGCTCGATGAACTTGTAGAAAATGGATACCGTCATTTTATCGTCAATAATCCCGCACACATTGGAATGCTCAGAAATCGTGGACTCAAATTGATTTCTGGACCGTATCTCTACGCCTTTAACCGATGGGCGGTAGACTGGCTTAAGGGACAGGGGCTTCAATCCCTGGTTTGTCCTATAGAAATTTCGCGTGATACCCTTGAAGCTTCCATAGATGCTCATTATCGAAGTCAGGTTTTTGTTACCGTTTTTGCCTATCCTGCATTATTTCGCATGAGATTCAAGTTGCCAGAAAGTTATGATTTTGATTTTTTTCAGGATCGTCAGGGCGGGGTGTTTCGCGCGCTATCCACCAAAGAGGGTTCATATGTGGTTCCCCTTGTACCCTTTTCTATCGCGGATAAGGGAGCGATGCTTAACAAACTTGGATTTACTCGACACATCATCGATATCTCGCGATCTTCTATCAGAAGACAAGACTTCCGGGCGGTCATGGACTCCTATCGTAAGGGAAAGATATTACCCGAGATTTCGCGATTTAACTGGAAAGACGGGTTTTATGATCCTGAGCGCATAGAAGAGCAAAAATCCATGAATGAACGAGCCGCACTCAGGCAAAAAAAAGCTGGCCCATCCGATAAAGGACAAGGTCGTCCAGGAAGGGGGGCCAAGCCTGGTGCCGAAATGCCACACAAGGAAGGGCGAAGCCATGGCAGGAAAAAGGGTGACACCGGCTTTTCAAAAAGCAAGGGCCCCGGCGGAAGAACTCCGCGCTCTAGGTAATACCTTTTACCAGTTTTAGAATATACAATTCGATATATCCCATAAGCGCGTCGCGATTCGGTATCTTGGCAAGGCTTGGGGTGTCTGCAAGCGTGCGCGCAAGCCCTTCGATGCGGGGCAGGTCGAAACTTTGCGCCTTGATCGTGCGGATGATGCGCCTGATATAATCCCTGATAAGGGAGTTAACGTCTTCTGTCAGGTTGTTTTTTGCCTGAGAATCAAGGGTTCTATTCCATGAATCAAGATGGATTGTTAATTCTGTTTCGATATCGGATCCCTCGGGGACCAGTTTCTTTTCTATAAGTTCAGCGGCTTCCCGCAATTCTTCCTTACGCTTTTCTTTAGCAGCCTTACCTGTTGGAGCGGATTCTTCTTTGGCTGTAGCGTTTTGCATTGTCTTTCCGGTGTGCTTTTTAACCTTGGCTCGTTTAGGTCGATGAAGAAAGGTAATAATCGCCGAAATAATGGGAATGGTGTACCAGAAGGGAAGCATAATTCTGGTGTCGGTAAGAATTTCCTGGCGATCGAGCATGAGTAACTCGCTCATTGGGGCAAGGCGGCCACGGGAAAAAAGATGAAAGGAACCCTGAGCGCCAGAGGTATCCTCAAGACCCTCCGAGGCCAACAGCGATATAAACGAAGCGGTGAGCAGTGCATGGAGAACTGGGGTGGAACTCTTGCAGAGCTCGGACAGTTTTTTTTCAAATTCCACTTGGCTCTTCATTGCGTTTTCCTGGCGGTAGCTTTTTAGAGCTTGGTACCATTCACGCGTTAACTGATCCTTAATGATTTTTCTGGCGTCATTACAGAGTTTAATAGCGAGTGGGGCTACCTTTTCCTTGAGTACAAAATAGCGAATACCAGTATCCGTTTTAAAGACGAGCAAGGCGGGGAGTCCGTTGGGATGTGCAGAACCGGTCTTATCTTGAATAAAGGCTTCCAGATCAGTTTTTTGATATTGGCCCAACAGAGGGACGCCCCGTGAATCGGTAAACCGGGTAATGCTCTCCATGTCGTAGTGATAAGGGGGCTTTTGAAAGGCGAGCTCAAGATTTTTAAGGGCTGTTTCCCGCTGAAGATCCTGTTGAACCTTGTTTTTATAGTAGTTATTCAGGTATTCGGTAATAAATACGGATTGGATAAGAGATGTTTCTTCCGGGGTTTTTTCGGATTTTTTTGTGTAGTCTTGCCGGATAAATGAGCACAGGTAGTTCCAAAACAGATATGAGTCACCAGAATGCTTAAACGCACGCAGAGATTCCGACGGGCGGGTTTGAAACTGAATGAGCATGTTTTTGATGGTGAGTTCCTTTCCCGGATTGGCAACCATCATGCGTTTTTGAATATAGTCCTTTGATTCATCCTTACGGAGAAAAAAACGTATCTTTGACATGGCTAGATCGAGCATTTTTTCCGGGGAAAGGGAGGCGGGGTAAATCATGGGCGGTGTTTCATCGGGGAATGCGAGTTGATGCATATACGCATTGGTTCTTTCGCCAGATTCGATTAGCGAAGAAAAATCGGTGGTTATATATACCGGTTTAAGAAAGGCTTGCGGATAGTTTGATGGAAGCTCGGTTCCCAGGGGGAAGGGAATTTCAGGTTTTTCTTCTATTTCCTTAAAACGTTGAAGAATACGGTCAATGTAGTATTGTGGAACAAAGGCGAGCTTCTTGCCCTTAAGATCCGTAGACAAAAAGACCTTTGACTTTGCCTCCAGCTCCTCAAGTTCCCGTTGTACCGTATTGGCCGTATCGTCAAGATACATAACGAGTTCCGGGGCTTCTTGAAGGTAGTGACGGGCGTACTTTTGCAGATACTCGCAAAAATCTTGTATAATTACGGTAGGTGATTTTTGTTTGCCGGTATATAGTCTTAACAAGACTGTTAATTCGGTTGGAGCGGCCATGAAGCTAGTCTACTATACATTCCTTCTTTTCTCAATGCTCATTTTTACACTGCCTGCGCAAGGCTCCAAAATACCGGATGGTACCATTGTTTTGGAGACCGCAGCGATAATGAGTAAGGGCCTGCCGGGGTTTGCGACAAATTACCTTGATTGCTTACAGGGCTCCTATCTTGGACCCTCAGGGGCTCACATCATGGTGTGGATTAGTGCAGATACCCTTGTATTTAGCTTGCGGGATTGGAAAGAGTCCTTTCGTGCAGGGATTAAGGGTTTTGAAAGTGTACACGACAGGAACCTGTGGGCTTGTACGCGCGTTCTTGGCGTTCAGGAATCTTTGAAAGACAAAGGTAAGTGGGGGTATTTTATCAAGTTGCCGGAAGGCTTGTCGGGCAAAGAAGGCGAACTGTTTATTATGGGCTTTGTCAGGCGAATTGATGGGCTTATATCCGGAGCGAAATACTATCAGGACATCAGTTTCCCCGCGGTTATTACAACCACGGGGAAATAACCCTTATGATTTATTTCTTGATGACGAGGGTGGGTGCTGAAGAAGAAGTTTTTTTGGCAGCGGGTTTCTTGGCGGCCGGCTTTTTTGCCACCGCTTTTTTGGCTACTGCTTTTTTAGCAGCAGGCTTCTTGGCTGAAGGTTTTTTAGCAGCGGGTTTTTTGGCTACTGCGTTTTTAGCAGCAGGTTTCTTGGCTGCAGGTTTTTTCGCTGCCGGCTTCTTGGCTGAGGGCTTCTTGGCCACTGCTTTTTTTGCTACGGGTTTGGGTGCAAGGAATGCTGCGATGTCCATCGCAAGAATCTTCCCGACAGACTTAACTGCATCGGCTTTCGCATCGGGAACATTGGTAACGGTAACGCTGACCTGAGTTGCCTTGCCCGCATCGGTTTCGGTAAAGTAGATGATAGCGGCAGAGGGAGGGGCATCTTTGGCCGCACCGATGATGCTCATTGTGCGTACAACCATTTTTTTGTCTGCTTTAAGAACTCCGGCTTTGCCAACAAGTTTCGACGAAACGTGTTTCTTGGCGAACGCGGGGTTCGTAAAACAGTCGGCTACTTTTTTGGCCGGATACTTCGCGACGAAGGAAAAAGATACTGTTTTCATTTGGATAAACTCCTGAGTGGGTGGATATGCTCTTGAGTATATGTCAGCTCATCATACTGGTCAACCTTAAAAAAAAGTTGTACGATTTTCATACAATGATACGCTCAGTGGTGGAGAGATAAGATGCTCGCAAAACGTTTTTATGAACTGTCTCCGTATGTACCCGGAGAACAACCAAAGGATCGCGAATATATAAAACTCAACGCGAACGAAAATCCCTATCCTCCTTCGCCAGAGGTAGCCAAAGTAATTTCATCGTTTGATGTTTCATCGTTTCGATTGTATCCCGATCCAGATGCGGGAGAGTTGAGAGATGCGATTGCACACATGATTGGCCATGGACTTACGCGTGACAATCTTTTTGTTGGAAACGGATCGGATGAAGTTCTCTCGTTTGTCTTTTTTACTTTCTTCGATTCTTGCGCACCTCTTTATTTTCCTGAACATACATACAGCTTTTATCCGGTATATGCAGGTTATTATGACATTCCGATAGAAAGAAAACCGTTGCGAGCAGATTACTCAATTGATTTGGATGCTTTCCTTGCAGGATCGTCCACAGGGGTTATCTTTCCCAATCCAAACGCACCCACAGGCATCTATACCCCTGTTCAAACGATTCGCTCCTTCTTGCAAAAGTATCCCGCTGATCGAGCGGTAATAGTTGATGAAGCATATATCGACTTTGGCGGAGAAACAGTGGTACCTCTCTTGACCGATTTTCCTAATTTAATTATTGTTCGCACCTTTTCCAAAAGTTTTTGTTTCGCGGGGGCACGGCTTGGGTTCGTTATTGCCAATCCTCCCGTAATACAAAACCTGTTCACCACAAAGAACTCCTTTAATCACTTTCCTGTAGACACCCTAACCCAAAAGGTTGGAACGGCAGCCTGTGGTGATTGGCCGTATTACCGCAGAATTAACGATGAGATAGCACGAACCCGTGATATGTTTGCCCAAGAGATAACCGCTTATGGATGGACTGTTTTGCCTTCGTTAGCTAATTTTGTTTTTACTCGCAAAGAGGGACTATCTGGCAAGAGTATATATGAAGCTATCAAAAAGGAAGGAATTTTGGTTCGGCATTTTAGCCAACCTGGAATAGAAGATTTTGTCCGGATCAGCATTGGCACCCCAGAACAGATGAAAAAACTGTCCGGCGTTATGAAAGGAGTCTGAAAGGATGAAGATACTGGTGATATCGGATGGACATGGTAATCTTGAAACCCTCTCCCGGCTTGCTGACAAAGAGAAAGATGCCGAGATAGTGTTGTTTGGGGGTGATTTTGCTGCTTTGGGAGATACAGAGAGCGCACTGCCATATCTTGAGCGACTTACCAAGGCCTGGGATCGGGTGTTTGCCGTTACCGGAAACGCCGATGAACCATGGTTTCGCGACACCGTCGACGAGTATGACTGCTCTGTAGAGGGCTCTCTGGCGTATTATTCATCCCTTATTTTTACCGGCTCAGGCGGCGCAAGTCATTTTACCGGAGATACCCCAAACGAACGAAGCGATGAACAATTGTGTGAAGACCTGTCTCTTGTTGAGGAAAGTGCCGGTGACAGTGAGACACCTGGCGAGAGTTGGAATAACCTTGTTGTTCTTATGCATAATCCCCCAAAGGATACCACTTGCGATCGCATCCATTCAGGTGTTCATGTTGGCTCTCCTCTTTTACGGGATTTTGTGGAGAGACGACAGCCCTTACTGGTAGTATGCGGGCATATTCACGAAGCTGTGTCGACAGACACAATTGGCACAACCACAATCGTTAATCCGGGTTCACTCGCAGAAGGAAGATATGCCATCGTTGAGATTGGCGGCGGGAAGGGTGAGCCGTATGTGGTTAATTCGGTACGATTGGAACAACTGTCTTGATTGAGCGCTATGTACGATACGAGGATTCTATGCCCGTAAGCAAGGCGTAAAAGACATCGTTTACCGGAACCTCGATACCATGTTTAGCAGCAAGGTTGCGGATGGTGAGTGAAAATAATTCTACCTCAGTTTTTCTTCCCGCTTCCACATCCTGACACATAGAAGTCTTTCCCTCATCGCTAAGGGTGTCTACCGTGGCGTATATCTGTTGAATATCTTGATCGGAAAGGGTTACCCCTTCTGCGGCTGCCACCATGACGACCTCTTTCATCGCTTGATCGAGCAATTTTTTTGTTTCATCAGTTATATAACGAGTTTTTATTGAGCGGTAAGGCGCTCTCATGATTGCAGTGATTTGATTGATTCCCACATTCATCATGTACTTATACCAGAGACGGTTGTGCATATCCTGAGGCACTTCTGATGATACTCCTGCCCGGTCGAAGAAATCCTTGATCGCGCTTACTCGCTCTGACCAGGGCTTTGTATTTACCGCGTCTCCAAAAAAAATAGTACCAGTTTTTGAAAAAACAGTTTGATTAGTCGAATGGCCAGAGTCGGTGCCAATAATCATGGCATAGGGAAGGCGCCATTCGCCAAAGGCAGCCCCGAGCTCCCGTTCGCTTGAAATGCCATTGAGCAGGGAGAGGATAAGCGTGTTATCTCCGACGTGTGGCCTCATATCCGCAATGATTGCCGGAAGGTGGTGGTTTTTGCATGCGACGATGATAAGGTTTGGTTGCACACTATCTCCGACAGCGCAGAGGGGGAAATCCCATCGTTCACCGTTAATGACAAAACCATCTTTCGCGTATCGTTTGAGTCGCTCTCCTCCTGCGAGTATGGAGACGGAACCTGGAAGTGTTTTGTGTATTTGCCAGGCGACAGTGGAACCTATTGCTCCTGCGCCGGCGATCAGTACTGAATTGATCTTGTTCATAATATCCTCCTGTAAGGTGCCGATCTTCTTGTCGAAGCGCCTCTTATCGCATAGTATGAGATTATGAGTGAAACCGCAATGATTATCATGATTATCGCTTATGGAACACTACCACTAATTATGGCAATTACCTTTTACCGCCTAAAAAAAACATTGGCGACACTTGGCAAAAATATTCAGCCTTTCCCCGCAAGACCCGCGTATCAGTTTATAGGAATACTCATCGCATCGCCTTCGCTTATTGCACTACCGCTTATCAGGTCTTTTGATTTTTTGACCATCTTTGCTATAACCGGGGTGGGGATAATGGGTTTCTTTATTGCGTTTCAGGAACTCATCTATTCTCGATATTCTGGTTTATACGAAAAAGGCATTGTGTGGAACGCAATCAGTGTCAAATTTGAAGATATTGACAGAATGGAAAAAGAGGGCTCAAACACAATCGTCTTTATTCTATTTGACCGCACAAAAAAGGTTTTAGTGTGTCAGGATGAGACTATCGCCTTGCGAATTGAACAAGCCATATCTACCTTGCATTAACCCTTGCAGTAAGCCGCTTGTTCATCGTATTATCAGCTCATGAAAACTATCGTAATCGGTTCGGGAGGTCGTGAACACGCAATCGCTTGTGCTCTGGCCGCCTCTCCTCTTGTTTCTGAAGTAATTTGTATCCCTGGAAATGGCGGAACCGCCACCGAGGGGAAATGCCGAAATATATCAATTCCAACAGTTGAACTATCCTCGATTGTAGATGCATGTCGTGAAGAGCTTGGATCACTTGATGATGGCTCTTTTGTGCTTGTTGGGCCGGAGGATCCCCTTGCTGCGGGAATCGCTAATCGTCTTGAAAGTGCGGGTTTGGCTGTCGTTGGCCCAAAACAGAACGCAGCGGAGCTGGAGGCAAGTAAGGATACCGCCAAGCGATTCATGTCTCGCTATGGAGTAGCATGCGCCGAAAGTGAAACCTTTAGGGACGCCGCTGACGCTATTGCGTACATTCGGCAAAAAACCGGTCCTGTTGTCGTAAAGGCAGACGGATTAGCTGCTGGCAAGGGCGTGGTTGTAGCCAGTGATCAAGACACCGCAGTGGAAGCTGTTCGCTCTTTTATGATAGATATGAGTCTTGGGGGAGCGGGTCACAAAATTGTAGTAGAAGAGTATTTGGAAGGCGAAGAGATATCGATATTGGCAGCGGTAAGCGTGACTCCTTCTATATCAGCTTTGGGGAAGGCGCGAATTGTTCCCTTTGTAACGGCGCGTGATCACAAACGACTGGGAGATGGCGCTCAAGGGCCTAATACGGGAGGCATGGGGGCTATCGCTCCAGTTCCAAACCTTCCATCTGAAGTTATTCCCCGTTTTACTACAGAGATACTAGAACCGACACTCAAGGGTCTTGTTGCTGAAGGATGGGATTATCGCGGATTTATCTTTTTTGGCTTGATGCTCACCCGAGACGGGCCAAAGCTGCTTGAATATAACGTGCGTCTTGGCGATCCCGAGACACAGGCTGTATTACCATTGATGAACTTTGACTTTGCCCGAATGTGTCGGGCTATGATAGATGGCGAGCTTGACTCATTTACCTTTGACTGGAAACAAGGTTATGTATGCGCCCCCGTTGCCGTATCAGGCGGATATCCGGGCACGTACCCCAAAGGTATTCCCATCGTATTTGATAGGCAGATTATCGAGGATGCCAAGGCAAAGGTGTATATCGCAGGAGCAACGGTGAATCACAGGAATTCGCGCGGAGATACGGGATCGACTGTTCATGCTCCTGTATCTGCAGACGAGAAGGGACAAGAGTTATTGATAACATCCGGAGGGCGAGTCCTTGCGGTTTCTGCCTTTGGCGAAACCTTGGAACAGGCACGTGATTCGGCGTATAACGCGATTAAGGGTGTTACGTTTGATGGAATGTTTTATCGGCGAGATATCGGTTTGCCTGGCGCAGCCGCCTCTAGTGTAATGTAGGAATGACACAAAGGAGAATCCATGCTTAAAGGCCGGCATTTGATTGAACCGGGAAATTTAACGGTGGAAGAGCTTGACGAGCTCTTTGATTTGGCGAATCGGATAATTGAATGCCCACAGTCCTATGGAGAAGTGTGTCGGGGGAAAGTCCTCGCCACACTTTTTTTTGAGCCCAGTACCAGGACTCGACTTTCTTTTGAGGCCGCCATGCTTCGCTTGGGAGGGAGCACTCTGGGTTTTGCTGAACCGGGAGCGAGTTCAACAAGCAAGGGGGAAAGCCTTGCTGACACCATCCGCACCGTATCCTGTTATGCCGATGTGATAGCAATGCGGAATCCCAAGGAGGGAGCCGCTCTCCTTGCTTCTCAGTTTAGCGAAGTCCCGGTAATAAATGCGGGTGATGGGGGGCATCATCATCCCACACAAACCCTTACCGATTTATTAACAATACGCTCAATAAAGGGAAAAACCGGGGGACTGACCATAGGTTTATGCGGAGACTTGAAGTTTGGACGTACCGTTCACAGTCTTGCAAAGGCAATGTCTCGTTATAGTCGTAACCGTTTTGTGTTAATTAGTCCTCCTGAATTGGAAATTCCAGACTATATTATTAACCGCGTCTTTAAACCCGCTGGCGTTCCATTTACCCAGGTCAGGCGGCTTGAAGAGGCCATTGGCGACCTGGATATTCTGTATATGACTCGAGTGCAAAAAGAGCGTTTCTTTAATGAACAGGATTATGTGCGGCTCAAGGATAGCTACATTTTGGATGCTGAGAAGATGAAAATGGCTCGACAGGATTTGTGTGTCTTGCACCCCCTTCCGCGTGTAAACGAGATCGCGACAGAAGTAGATCAGGATCCACGCGCCGCCTATTTCCGACAGGTTACATATGGCATGTATATCCGTATGGCTCTGATAGCGAGCTTACTTGGGACATCTAAAGTGGAAACAATAAAAGAACCGCCATGCTCTGTCCCCATACCGAGTTTCTTGGGGAAAAAGGGGGGTAAAAAGAAATGAACGTCCAAAAAATACGGGATGGCTTGGTAATTGATCATATTCGCGCGGGAACGGGCTTAAGGATTTTTAATTGGTTAAAGCTCGATCGCGTGCCTTTTAGCGTAGCCCTCATTATGAATGTGTTATCAGATCAGATGGGAAAGAAGGATATCATTAAAATTGATAATGTTATTGACATTGATTATTCAGTATTAGGCTTTATTGATCCCAATATTACGGTAAATGTAGTAGAAGATGAGCATGTTTCACGAAAGATTTCATTAAGTCTGCCTGAACAGGTAGAAAATGTTATTCATTGTAGAAATCCGCGTTGTATTACGAGTTCTGAATCGGGAATTCCTCATGTGTTTCATCTAGTTGATAAAAAAAGAGCCGAATATGCCTGTATTTATTGTGATGAATTATATCGTGCCGGAATTGGAGAGTTTTTATAAATGTCTGCATTGATACTTTATAATGCTCGACTCGTTGATAAGGATCGGGACGGCCCTGGAGCGCTTCTTGTTGAAAACGGGCAGATTGTAGCCGTTTGTGATGGCGATTGTAAGAATCCGGAACTCTTGTTTGGGGACAGAGCACAAAATGCGCGCACCTTTGACGTGCAGGGATGTGCGTTGATGCCATCTTTTATCGATTTACATACACATTTTAGAGATCCGGGCTTTACGTATAAAGAAGACATTGACAGTGCTTGCCAGGCGGCTGTTGCGGGAGGCTTTGGAACCGTAGTCTGTATGGCCAATACCAATCCGGTTGTCTCCGATACCCAGGCCGCATTCTCGGTTCGCCAGCGTGCCGAGAAATTAGGCTTGCTTAGATTGTTCCAGGCAGTAAGTGCAACTGAAGGATTTGACGGAAAGAGTACGGATCATCTAGATGCACTTGATCCATGCTCTGTCCCTCTGGTATCCGAGGATGGAAAAGAAGTGGCATCTGCGCGGGTAATGCGGGATGTTATGAAAAAATGTGCTGAAAAAGGGGTGGTTCTATCCTGTCATTGTGAAGATCCAGACTTGGCCGATGAGGCGAAAGAGTATAGAACACGTGCTCTGGAGGCTGATGCACAGGACATGGAGAGTTTTTTTATAGACCGTGGAGAGCTATCGAATGACAGACGTCCAAAATCTGGAGTTTTATGCTCTGTCCCCAACTCGGTGAGTGGCCCTTTAGCTGAAGCTGAACACATACTGAGGTTAGCCGAGGACCTTATGACAGGGCGAAACCTGACCTTGGCAGAGGAAACTGGTTGTAAGGTGCATTTTGCACATGTGAGTACCTCTGGTGCTCTGTCCCTCATCAGGTCTGCAAAGTTGAAAAACTCTCAAGGCGCATCGAAAGTTAGTTGCGAAGTAACACCGCATCACCTATCTCTGACCAGGGATTGTGTGGCCATTGTAAATCCTCCGCTTAGAACGGAAAAGGATCGTCTTTCGTTGATTGAAGGCCTTTGTGACGGCACCATTGATGCAATTGCTTCGGATCATGCCCCTCATAGCTTGGAAGACAAACAGAAGGGAGCTCCCGGTTTTTCCGGGATTCAGGCCGTATTTCCGGTCTGTTATACAGCCCTCGTATCAAATAAGCGTATCAGCTTATCACGACTTTCGGCGCTTCTTTCAGCAAATCCTGCATCAATCCTTGGAATACAAGCCGGATTAATAGGTCCTGGATATCCAGCTGATCTGGTTGTAGTCAACACTGAGGGTGAAACCCTCTTTGAGGGACAGAGCTGGTATTCAAAAAGCATCAATTCTCCCTATCTCGGGCATCGGTATGCAGGCCAAGTCGTAGCGACTTTTTATCAGGGAAAAATGGTTTTTGCACAATAATTTTCTTTTCTCTTGACAAATTGTACTAGTACAAACTAGGATTTGTACTAGATGAGTAGTACAATTATGAATACACAGTCAATTTTTCTTCTCGACACCTCAAGTGGTATTCCGATTTACCGCCAAATTATTAGATCTATTGAGAGCGCAATTCTTTCCGGGTTTCTCAAAAAGGGAGAAAAACTACCAACAATACGCTCGTTGGCAATTGAGCTCAAGATTAATCCAAATACAATAGCTAAAGCGTATGCGGAGCTGGAACAGCGTGGAACGGTTACCACCCAGGTTGGAAGTGGTACCTATGTATCTGCTCAAATGCCGGGAGAGGGTGTACCGGAAAGACAAGAATTGATTAATGACGTATTGCGTTGCTGTATTCGGGATCTGAAGGCTCTTGGGGTCAGTATTCAAGAAATACCTGGGATGATTGAACAGTTTAAGGAGGCAATTGATGAAACAGTATAAGGATACAATACCGGAAATCCTTGTAAAGAATCCGGTAAAAAGACGATCTCCTCTTGTTATTTTTGGTATTCGCTCATCAATCGTTATAGGTTTTGTGGTAATCGGGGTAATCCTGCGCTTTGTTATGGGGTATACCATGGTAAGTGAGCAGGGCCTTCTGTGGACAGTTATTCCAGTGGTTTTGGGGTTGTCTATAGTGTTATCTGTTCGCAAGATGAACGAGTGGGAGAGAGCGATTATTTTTCGCTTTGGGAGATTTAGCAGGGTAAAAGGTCCCGGGCTTTTTTTACTGATGCCCCTTGCCGAACAGATTGCCTCGATCGTGGATTTACGAATTCGGGTCAGCGATTTTACAACACAGAATACCCTAACCCGAGATTCAGTGACTGTTACCGTCGATGCCCTTTGCTTTTGGCTTGTATGGGATCCAGAAAAGGCGATATGCGAAGTCCAGGATTATGAAGCGGCAGTTATTTTGTCTGCTAAAACCGCCTTGAGAAGCGCGGTAAGCAGTCATGATTTAACGCTTTTTCTTGAAAAAGGTGACGTGATTGAACAGTGTATTCGTGAAGAAGTTGATCGAAAGACAACAGAATGGGGCATAACGGTTCAGCACATAGAAATTACTGATATTCAAATACCAGAAGCACTTCAAGATTCTTTAAGTCGACTTGCTCAAGCGGAGCGGGAAAAAATGAGCCGAGTGTTACTCGCTGAAGCAGAAATTGCGATTGCTGAACGTCTTACTCAGGCCGGACAGCTCTATAGTGGATCAGATACTGCGTTCAGTCTAAAGAAGTTGACTATTTTAAACGAGGGGCTTAAAGCCGGTAATTCAATGATGCTCGTACCCAACTCCATAACAGAAGGTCTTGATTCTACCGATGTGTTTGGATTAGAGGCTTTACATCAAATCAAACAGGAGAAACAGAAGGAGCATACAGATGAAAGTAATTCAAACCGCTAAATTATCAAAAGAGTATCATCTTAATGGATTATCTATTTCTGCACTCAATTCGGTAGATCTTAATTTTGAAAAGGGTGAGTTTTCTTCTATTGCAGGTCCTTCGGGGAGTGGTAAATCGACCTTTTTGCACTTGATTGGCTGTCTCGATACTCCTACTTCAGGTTCCATTACCGTATGCGGTAATGACACAGCTCAACTCGATAAAAAATCCCTTGCCTTGTTACGGCGAAAATCAATTGGGTTTATTTTTCAGGCCTATAATCTGATTCCGGTATTATCAACGATCGAGAATATTTCCTTCCCCCTTGTATTACTGGGCTATTCTGCAAGGGAGTCGAATGAATTAGCGAGAAATTTGCTTTATAGGGTTGGTCTTGAGGGAATGGAAAACAGGAGACCGAAAGAGATGTCGGGGGGGCAGCAACAGCGAGTTGCAATAGCAAGAGCCTTGGTAAAGCAACCTGAATTGGTTTTAGCCGATGAGCCAACCGCCAATTTGGATTCGGCAACCGCAAGGGAAATATTGGAGTTGATGTTGACATTAAATCAAAATGAGGGAGTTACGTTTGTTTTTTCGACACATGATCAATTGGTGTTGGAATATGCCCGTCGCATCGTACGCCTGAGAGACGGCGCAATAGAAAGCGAGGAACATCGATGAGCGGTATGGGATTCGCTGTATTGATTTCTCTTGCGTTGAGGAATCTATCTCGTCATACAGTGAAAACGGTGATTACTGTAGGAGCAATAACTATTTCTGTATCTCTCTATATTTTTATGGATGCTTGGCTTTTAGGGATGAACTTGGATTCTCGGCGGAATATTGTGATGTACGAGATAGGAGCTGCAAAAATACAGCGTGATAGTTATTATGATAAAAAAGAAGATTTACCCATGTATGAAAGTTTTACGGAATGGAAAGCTATAGGCGATAAGCTGGAGAGAGCAGGATATCAATATTCCCCTCGATTTGTTTTTTCCGCGACAGTACATAGTAAAACAGCTTCAGCCCCGTTGGTTGTTAATGGTGTCGATCTGGAGAGGGACAGAGCATTATTGAAATATCTTGAGTATATCAGTTTTGGTCGTGAGCCTCAGCCGGGGACAAGGGAGGTTGTCGTTGGAGCGATGTTAGCTGAGCGACTTCATGTTGGAATACCTGAGCGGCCGACACGTGAAGAGTTTGAACAGGATCTACTTGGAATGGTAAAAACTGACGAAGAGCGTGAGTTTATTCAAGGGCTGTATGAACCTGAAATGATAAAGGTTAATAAGAAAGATAAAAAGAAAGGACTGTTTTCTTTGGTTAGCCAAATTGAGAATGAACAGGGCCGTTTGCGATTAAAAAGAGACGCATCTCCTTCTGACGTGCAGCGATTATGGATTATGCTTGCGGAAACTGGCAGGATGAACATTCGCTTGCAAACAACTATTGATATGAAGGCCTTGCCCGAGAGAATCCTTGCTGAAAGATTTACCAGAGACATTGAGCCGTTGTATATTGGGGGCAATCGTCAATTGCTTGAACGTGTGTATAAAAAAGACCCTGTAATCGATGAATACTATTTAATTGCAGAGGATAAGGATGCAGAGGATAGAGTATTAGAAGTTCTGCTTGCATCTGATTATCAGGGTGTTATTCGACATGTGAATCAAATAATTGATTCTGTGGTTGTCGGGGTCATTAGTTCACCCAATCCTCAAACAAACGGACATGTTGCCTATATGCCTCTTGATGGCCTTCAAGATGAGGCTGGTCTTATGCTTAATGGAGCTGTTACCGAAATCCTTGTCCGTAGCGCAACCGCAGATGATTCTCGCCTGCCTGGAAACTTTGAAAAACCAGAGAGCATTATGAATGAACTTGGCTCATTACCCGAAGACTTGAGTGTCAGATCATGGGATTCATATACACAGGATTATCTTGCGGCTTCCGCACAGGATGAAATTTCATCACGAATAATGATCGTGTTTTTATTCGTGTTGTCTTTTATGGGAATCGCAAACACGATGTTAATGGCGATTTTGGAGCGAACCAAAGAAACTGGAATGATTCGATCTTTGGGAATGACCGATGGTGAAATTCTTTTTCTTTACGGAACTGAAGCTGCTTGTATCGGTGTGATCGGCAGTGCAATTGGTGTAATCGTTGGATGCCTTATTAATATCCCCATGGTTCGCTATGGAATAGATTATTCGGCAGTTACCAATGCGATGAGTGGAGATATCGGGTATCGAATAGCTACTCATTTTCGATCCGCATGGAATGTACCTTCAATACTGCTAACTTTTTTTGGCGGATCGACTATTTCGGGATTAATCGCCCTGCCTCCAACAATCAGGGCCTTGAAGTTACCGGTAACTGAAAGCTTGCGTTTTGAATAGGAGGTGAATGTTATGGGGGAATCACACAATACACAACGATTGACCGAAACTTTAATTCGCATTGCCTGGAGGAATATCTGGAGGAACAAGCGTAGAACATCGTTATGCGTGATTGCCTGTTCAATCGCAGTCTTCTTTAATATCTTTATGCATTCCTGGATAGACGGGATGATTCAAGGTATAGAACGCGTCGTACAGACGTATGAAACCGGTCATATCCTTGCTGTGTCACAGGGATATCATCAGAATAGAGAATATCTTCCAGTCCAATTTCCCCTAGGGGATGGCCGGCCGGGGACAGAGCTACTACGTGAAGTGGAATCGATTGATGGAGTACAGACTGTTTTACCGAGAATAAGTACATACGCAAGCCTCTTTGATAATGTAAAGAAACATGCTGTATTGTGGGGTATTGATATTGACAGAGAGCGCCAGGCTCATGCACTTAACTTGACCACAAAAAGTGACGGACTGATTAAAGGACGATTTCCCATGCCTGGGGAAAATGCCTGCGCTGTTGGATATGCTTTTTCCCGGAAAAGTGGATTAACAATAGGACAGCACGTTCCCTTAAAAACAGTATCAGAGCAGTTTTCTGATAAATACTGGAGCCCTGAAATAGTCGGCATATTTCGATTTGATTATCGCCGCTTTGATGAGGATGCCATATTAGTGTCGATTGATCGACTCCAACGAATACTGGGCCTTACACAATCTATTCAACAGCTTGTTATCTATACAGACTCGCCAGATTCTCTTGTATCGATTGAGCAGAATATCAAGAGGAAATTGGGAGAACTTACTATTGTAACAAGTTGGACTGATAATTATTGGGTCGCAATGTTTCGTTCGATGTCTGGAATGTTCTTAATAGTGTTCGCAGTATTTCAGATAGTGGCCAGTTTTTTGATAATCAACACTATGGTTATGATTATTCACGAGCGAATAAAAGAGATCGGCATGATGGGTGCTTTGGGTATGAACAGAACAGAAATCGTCATGGTTTTTTTCCTTGAAGCTCTGATGTTGAGTGTCCTGGGATCGTTAGTTGGAATGATAATAGGAGGCCTGAGCTCCTGGATTGCATCATTATATCCCCTGGATATGAACACATTTACCGGAGGAGGTATGAAGGATCTTCCTATGGCAGGAACTTTATACCTGGCTTTTTCCTGGATAACGTGTATCAAAGGATTCTTGTTTGGAATCGGGGTGTCTGCTCTGTGCACACTCTTTCCGTCAATGAAGAGCGCTTTTATAGAACCCGTTGAGGCCTTGCGTCGGTAAACAAATGAGAGAAATAAGGAGGTTTGATATGAAGAGATTACGAAATGCTTTGTCCCTCGGACTTATGATAGCGAGTATTTGTCTGAGTGCGTATGCACAAACAGCTCAGGAAATTCTTTCACTCGTAGATGATAATGAGATATATAGCTCCATCAGTTATGAGGCTGAAATGCACATAAGCTATCAAGGCAAGACTTTTATTAAAAAAATCAGAGGATATGGACGGGACAATAAGGATAGTTTTATAGAATTTATAAATCAGGAAGATGTAGGGACAAAGTATCTAAAAAAAGATGGACGACTTTACGTGTATTCTCCAGATACAGAACAGGTAATGCTTATTTCTGGGCACATGCTTAAGGAATCGATGATGGGCTCGGATTATAGTTATGAAGATACTATCGAAAACGATCGCTTGTCCAAAAGGTATAGCTCGGTTGTTTCTGGAGAAGAAATACTTGGGGACAGAGCATGTTGGATTTTAGATCTTACAGCACTAAAATCGACAGAAAGCTATCCTACGCAACGGTTGTGGGTATCGAAAGATACCCATGAAGTTCTGCGGTTTGATTTATTTGCCCTTTCCGGGGTGCGAGTTAAGGAATATAGCTTGTTGGAATCGAGATTGATTAAAAATCGTTACTTTCCGGTGAAAAGTGAGATGAGAGATTTAATGCGTAAGGGGAGTAAAACAGTTTTTACAATGGATAAGGTCGAATTAGATCAAAAATTATCAGATTCACTGTTTTCTACAAGGAATTTACGATGATTAAGATTCCCATCACACATACGGCAATATTGGTTTGTATGTGGATTCTTGTAATTGCTCTGTCCCCAATCTACTCGGAAACTGTTATTTCCGGTGTGGCTGAGACAAAAGGCCAGGGACGAATAAGCGATGATTCTTATTATATGCAAGCAGAACAGTTTGCTAATATCAGAATGCGAAGTACCATCGGAGAGTATGGAGAATTTCATAGTGTGGTGCAATTAATTGTTTCCTCGAATACAGAGAATGAGTTTTGCTCACAAGCGGAACTAGAAAGATTGTATCTTTCTCTTGTGATAGAGAGATTTGATATAAAGCTTGGTCTCCAGCGATTGCCTTTCGGGTATGGGTTTGCTTTTAGACCATTGGATATGTTTACTCAGCCGAGTGTTCTATATCCAGAAGCTCGGCCGAAAGGAGTTTTATCTTCATTAATTACCGTATATCCTCGTGATGAATTATCTTTTTCTTTGTTTTGTGGGCAACAAAGCGAGGATGTAATCCAGGATACTCGTGATCCCGTATTTTATGGACTTGCGTTAACTCAACATCACTCTGTTTTTAGTGCACAGTTTTTGTATGCACTATCAGTGTCCCGTGATGAAACGCAGCCTACTATTGGAAGTGGAGGCTTTTCAACAAAAGTTGACAGCCTGATCGGTATAATATTAGAAGCATTGTATACACATGATTACTCTTCGCCGTTTGAAGAGGGGTCTGTAGATCACAATATACAAGTGACAGCGGGTTTTGACTATTCTTGGATGTCGGGAAAACTGTATTTGGTGACCCAATATTGTTATTCGAGCGCAGGGTATCTTGATTCAAGCGATTCTATCAGCAGTTTGTATGCTGATCCTCTTTGGGCCGATCTTCCATTTACTGAACGAAAACCAGTAATAGTATCAAACGATTTTTACCGGAGACATTATCTGTATTTTTCCATATTATGGATGCCTGATTCATATACACAGGGTTCTTTGTCAGTTATTACTGCTTTGGAAGATGGGTCGTTTTTACCTCAGGTTCAGATTGAACGTGAATGGTTGCAGGGATGTTCACTTGGGATGACAACCAGGATGCCATTGGATATGTATACAATATCATCCGGGCATTATGGGGAATTAGGTTCAACAAATCTCGGCTTTTTAATTGAGTCTACGTTTTTTCTGAAAGTCAGGTTTTAATCGTTTTTTACAATGCTCTGTCCCTCCATATGGAATAGCGCTTCATCTTTATGTTATTATTTAGTCATGAACACAATGATGTATGAAATGCAGCGTTTACAAGCAATAAGTAGAGAAAAAGGACCTTTGTGTGTCGGCCTTGATACGGATCCTTCCTATTTACCTCCAGAAATAATCAAGCTTTATGATAGTCCTCAAGACGCGGTATTGGCTTATAATCTTTCTTTGATTTCTACTCTAGCCCCTTATACTGCCTGTTATAAAGTGCAAATTGCCTATTACGAAGCTATGGGTTTGTCAGGTCTTAGTGTGTACTCGAAAACACTTAAGGCAATTCGAAAAAGTGGAATTCCCGTCATTGCTGATATTAAGCGAGGTGATATTGCCGACACTGCACGGGCATATGCTCGGGCTCATTTTACCGGTGAATTTGAAGCAGACATTATCACTATTAATCCTTATATGGGGTTCGATACCCTTGAGCCTTTCCTTGAGTATGTTGAAAAAGCGGGAAAGGGTGCTTTTGTTTTATTACGAACCTCAAATCCTGGTATGAAAGACATAGAGTGGTTGCCCGTTACCTCTGAAACTGACGCTGACAAACCGACAAGGGTTCTTGATGTTGTCGGTTCTGCTTTACAATCTCTGGTACAACGCTTTCCCTCTCCTGATAAGGGATGTAGTCCATTTGGGGCAGTTGTTGGATGCACGGAGGAATCGGATGCCCGTTCTCTTCGTGATCGATATCCGGATCTTTTCTTTCTGATTCCGGGTTATGGAGTTCAAGGTGGTGCAGCACGTGTAGCTGCAACCTTGCTTGATCAAAGTGGTGGTGTCGTCAATTCATCCCGTGGGATATTAACTGCGTGGCAAAAATCCGAAAGTTTGGATATTCGCCGCCGATCTGGCTCGTTAAGCTTAACTGATATTGTTGAAGCCGCGTCACAGGCCGCGTTTTCGTCACAGGCTGATCTTGTAGCGGCAAAAAAAGCTCTGTCCCTCGAAAAAGGTAAATAAATGTGTGATCATGACCCTTTCCCTCATTTTTCAGGGGTAGCTATTGTTCTTTCTTGTACGGAAATTTCACCTGGGGTATTTGACTTACAGATTGCTCGTGCAGGTCATAGTAAGGGTGATACGGTGATTCCCAATCCAGTAGCAGGCCAGTTTTTCATGCTTAAAGCCATTCCCTCTGGGGTGTTGTTGGGTCGTCCTATTAGTGTGTATCGATATACCAATGATGTCATATCTTTTTTAATCTTGCAAAAAGGACGAGGAACAGAAGAATTATGCGCTTTACGTGCCGGCGACAAGGTTCATCTAGTAGGACCTATTGGGAATACCTTTCCCTTACCTGGAAGCGATCTTGTTGTATCGCACTTATCATCCATGCTCTGTCCCTCTCTAGCTCATCCCAGGATTGCTTTGGTTGGAGGAGGGATTGGTGTTGCTCCGGTTGCCGGTTTTGCGTTTGAATTACGCCCACAAAGTTTTGATTTTTACGCTGCATTTAGAAATGGTGTGTATGGGCTTGCAGGTTTGGAAGAAAGGGCCAGTAACTTAGTTGTGATTACTGAAAGTGGAGAAGAGGGCGTAAAGGGAATGCTCCCTGATGCCTTTAGTCCCCAAGATTATGATCTTGTCTATGCGTGTGGGCCTACTCCAATGTTGAGATATATACAGAAGGTCTGTGCGAATACAACACTTGCGTTTATTAGTCTTGAGGAGCGCATGGCCTGTGGCGCCGGTGCTTGTCTGGGTTGTACGATACCGACTATTCATGGCAATAGGCGCTGTTGTGTTGATGGCCCGGTTTTTGCAGCACATGAGGTATTATTTGATGAATAAGGATCATGGAAAGAATATCGATCTGAGTGTTAATCTCGCTGGTATACAGTTATCCAATCCAATAATTGCTGCTTCTGGAACTTTTGGATATGGACTCGAGTATTCAGGAATTATTACTATATCTCGTCTTGGTGGTATATGTTCTAAAGGGTTAACACTCGAGGCCAGACCTGGAAATAAGGGGAGAAGAGTTTTTGAGACTCCTTCTGGGATGATGAACTCAGTAGGCCTTGAAAATCCTGGAATCCCTCATTTTATCAATCATGAATTACCGCAGATGAAGGCGCTTGGACCACTAATTGTGCCTAATTTGTCTGGATCGAGCCTTGAAAACTATGTAGAAGGTGCGCGACTTTTGAATGAGGCTGGAGTAGATTGTCTTGAGCTCAATATTTCATGTCCCAATGTAAAGGCGGGAGGAATGGCTTGGGGAATGGATGCTAAAGCTGCAGAAACGATTACTGTAGCTGTTCGAAAGGTTTTTCATAAACCGCTAATTGTCAAATTGTCCCCCAATGCACCTTATATAGTGGACGTTGCAAAGGCTTGCGTTTCTTCTGGTGCGGATGCCTTATCCTTGATCAACACCGTTCAGGCATTTGCTGTTGATATAGAAAAAGGGAAGCCTGTTTTCGAAAATCAAACAGCCGGTTTATCTGGTCCTGCTATACGCCCTATAGCCTTGCGCTTGTTGCGCGATATTATCCGGGGCGTACCAGAGTGCCGAATCGATAAAAATAAGTCGCCTCGTATTCCTGTCATTGGCCTTGGTGGTATTCAGTCCTGGCATGATGCCATTGAATTCATTATGACCGGTGCTACTGCTTTACAAATAGGAACAGCAACCTTTGCTGATCCTGATACACTAGAAGCGGTTATTGATGGCATGCTGACTTTCCTACAACGAAAAGGCTATACATCACTCGCGGAGATACGCGGGATTGCTGTCTTGTATGATTAAGCGTGCGTTTGGTTGTTTTATACATGCTCTGTCCCCCAGATACCCAGATATTTTCAATTTCGATAAGATAAAACAGCCAAAAAGAGGCCAGTAAAAAGTATTTTTCGTACAGAGAATGTATGAGATATAACAGAATGCTCCAGGATGGGGCTGTATACCATGTTACGGCACGGGTTAACAATCGGGAATACCTACTCGAAGAGTTTGAAGCAAAGCGACTGTTTGAAGTGGTTTTGATTCGTGCTAAAAAGAAGTATTCGTTCCGGGTAGAAAACTTTGTTATTATGGGAAATCACGTACATTTAATTCTACAGCCTAATGATGGATGCCTCTTGTCTCGCCTTATGCAATGGATTTTAAGTGTTTTTGCCTCTCTCTACAATAAAATCCATAAACGCACTGGACATTTTTGGGGAGAAAGGTTCTTTTCACGTATTCTTAATTCCATACTTCAGTACTTAAAAGCACATGAGTATGTGAATCTAAACCCATTAACCGCAGGGTTGGTGGAAGCAGGTTCTATTTGGCGTTTTTCCGGGGAGTATCATCGGCACTTTAATTGGCATTTTATTTTGGATGAACCGACTAGATGTTTTTCCCGGATTATTCAGTTTCGAGATCCTTTTGATAAACCTATTGCATAGAAGATTTATTCCAGTCTATCTTGTTCTATTTTTTTTGCATCTTCGCGGTTATACTGTGAGTAACCCTATTTGCGAGGTGCTTATGAACTCATCCACGGTTTATTGGACAAATTTACGGACTACGCCAAATCGAACCATTTTACAAAAGCTTGATACTTTATGTAGAACCGCGGGCTTGTCCGATTTGGATATACACGACAAATTCTGTGCTCTCAAGATTCATTTTGGAGAACCGGGGAATATGGCCTTTGTCCGCCCGCCATTTATACGAGTTATTTCTGCTATCATTAAAGAGAATGGTGGGAAACCATTTCTTACTGATGCGAACACTCTGTATTCAGGTCAAAGAGCTACCGCATTTGATCATCTTCGAGCGGCATTTGAAAACGGTTTTTCATTCGATGCGACCGGTTGCGATATTATCATTGCCGACGGCCTGAAGGGTTCCGATTATTCTGAACTACCGGTATCAGCAGGTATTCATTGTTCTTCTGCCCGTATTGCCTGTGCGATTGCTGAAGCAGATGCAATTATTTCCATTAATCATTTTAAGGGACATGAATTAACAGGTTTTGGAGGCGCACTAAAAAATCTTGGTATGGGATGCGCAAGTCGATCCGGTAAAAAATTCTTACATGATGTGTCACATCCTACTATTCACCGTGAGGCTTGTACAGGCTGTGGTGTTTGTATGACGAATTGCGCATCAAAAGCAATTCACATTGATAGTGAACATAAGGCCGTGATTGAACATGATGTATGTACCGGATGTTGCCAGTGTGTTGCTGTATGTCAGTTTAATGCTGCGCGGGCTTCTGAAGAAAGTGCCAGTAGGATTTGCAGTGAACGAATTGCCGAATACACTCAAGCAATCCTGGAGGGAAAGCCCTCGTTTCATGTCAGTTTTATTCTCAATGTATCACCTAACTGTGATTGCTGGTCTAATAATGATGCGTCTATTGTTCCGGATATTGGTATTTTTGCCAGTCTGGACCCAGTTGCTTTGGATCAAGCCTGTGCTGATGCAGTGAATGCAAGTCCTTTGATTACAGGGTCTGCAATTCAAGATAAGCGACTTGTAGACGCAGACGATAAGTTTACGTATATACATCCAGATTCTAACTGGGAGGCTGGGTTAGACCATGCACAAAGCATAGGATTAGGACTTCGTTCTTATACGTTGGTGGAAATTCAGTAAGGATTACTGACTCATATCATCAGTATCGTCAACTTTACATTATCTGTAGAAGTGTTATAATGAAAGTCTATGGTAACCCTTGCGGCCCCTTGCGCTATTGGCGCGGAAAAGGTCTTGTCCAACGAGCTAATTAAGCTTGGTTTTTTTCCGATATCACAAGCTCCTGGGCGGGTTGTTTTCTCTACCGCTAATCAAGACTCAGGTGATCAAAATTACTCTGTCCCCATGGGGCAGATTCCAGCTGCCGAGGATTTAGCTGCCATTTATAGAGCAAATCTTTGTATTCGAACGGCGGATAGAATTTACTTGGTCATGGCTTCTTTTCCTTGTCGTGATTTTGACACCCTATTTGACCAGGTTAAGGCCATAGAATGGCAGGGGTGGTTTAAAAAAGATGTACGTGTTGTAGTTGATAAGGTTCGAACTCATCAAAGTGTATTGTCTTCCGAGAATTCCATTCAATCAATTTCCCACAAAGCTATCTATTCTCGGCTTGGTGATGCTTGGCATATGTCCACACTTCCAGAAACGGGGGACAGAGCATCAGTTCGGATTTACATAGAAAGTAATCAAGCCCTTGTATTATTAGATTTATCTGGAATGCCACTTCATCGTAGAGGGTATAGAACTGCAGGAGGGGAAGCACCTATTAGAGAAACTTTAGCTGCAATACTTTTGCATCTGATGAATTGGCGACGAAAAATTCCATTACATGATGCTTTTTGTGGTTCTGGAACAATTCCAATTGAAGCGGTGTTGTATGCCTATAATATTGCCCCTGGTTTGGGTCGTCGATTTGGGCTTGAGGATCTTGCTCCTTATCAAGGAGAAAATGCTCTGTCCCTCATTTCTAAAGAAAAAGAAACCGCTGCTTTGGCTATAAAGACAGATTGTCTTGTTCGGGTAACTGGAAGCGATATTGACCAGAAAATTTTACTTTCTGCTCAAGGGAATGCGGAACGTGCGTGTTCAATAGCGGGCAGGGCTTTGCAAGTCGTAGGCAGGGATTCCCGTATTCCGCGCCCCGATTTTGTTCAGGCTTCATTTTCCGATTTAGCTGCTCCTTTTCCTGAAGGATTGCTTTTGTCTAATCCTCCGTATGGGGAGAGACTTGGTGATAATGATTCGGCATTAGCTCTTTATTCTTCAATGTCTTCCCTTCTCGATGCGTTCCAGGGATGGGATTTTGGATTTATCACTAATAATCAAGCTTTTGAGCAAGCCTTTGGAAGAAAAGCAACCAAAAAACGGCCTCTACGAAGCGGTAATCTTGAAACATGTCTCTATCAATATAAAAAGGAGTAAGAAAACATGGCGATTGTTGTTGAGCATGAAAAGAGACGGTACGAAATACTGGAGCGTGCTCTGGATATCTTTGTGGAAGAAGGATATGAGGACGCAACTTTTCAAAAGATAGCCGATCGTTGTGGAATTACTCGAACTACTTTATACCTGTATTTTAAAAACAAACGTGAAATTTTTATCTGGAGTATCAAACAATTAACCGATCGGTTGGAAAAAGACCTTCGAGAGACGATTGTAACCGATTCTCTTTCCTATGCAAAACGACTTGAATACGTTCTTCACACTATAATTGATCGATGTACAGATAACCGGCGTTTGTTTAATGTTGTATTGACCTATCTTCTTCAGGTACAGAAGACCGGTAAAGATCCTGATTCACGAGTAAAAAGGCGGACTATACGACTCCGTCATTTATTGTCTCAATTGCTCATCGCGGGCAAAAAAGCTGGAGAATTTAAAGATTTTAATGTTAAAGATGCTAATGAATTGTTTTACGGTCTAATTGAATCAGCTATTTTTAGAATTGCGATTCTGGACCGTTCTTGTGCGGATGATGTAAAGCAAGCTCTGTCCCTCGCGGTGGTCAGTATTTCTATTTCGACATAAGGCTTGACTTTTGTCATAAAAAAAGTACAATTCGACTAATTTGATCATGACGTAATGACGGTGAATGTCGAAGTGGAGGTTGATTATGGCAGTATTCTTGTTTCCGGGACAAGGCGCTCAAAGCACCGGAATGGGAATGGATTTGTTTGAGTTGGACGCCGATCGATCCCTTGGCATTCGGGATTTATTTACAATAACCAGCGATTTACTTCATAAAGATGTTACAGAGATACTTACATCGGATGGCGATACTCTTCGTCGCACAGATGTTAGTCAGGTAGCGATCACTCTTGTTAGTTTATCCGCTGCTCGCCTTCTTGCATCCCGCGGGATTACTCCCGACGCATGTGCGGGGTTCAGTCTTGGGGAGTATCCGGCTCTCGCGGTAGCTGGTGTTTTATCAGAAACTGATGCTCTAAAGGTTACGATTGAACGTGGTCGGGTTATGCAGGCTGCCTGTGACCGCATTCAAGCTCAAAGCTCAGTTCCTCCGGGAATGGCAGCTGTTTTGGGGTTACCTTCCGAGCAGATAGAAGCGATTATTCGTGAAAATGGTGTTTCGGGCTTGTATCCAGCGAATTATAACAGCCCCCTGCAAACAGTAGTTTCTGGGACTGCTGAAGCACTTGATACCGCTGAGCGGCTTTTTAAGGAAGCAGGGGCCAGACGATGTATTCGCTTAAGTGTGGCAGGCCCATTTCATTCCCCGCTTATGGGTGAAGCCGCGACAGAATTTGCACAATTTTTAGAGTCAATTGCCTTTTCCGATCCATCAATACCATTGTTTTCAAATGTTACCGGCTCACGGCTTGGGGACAGAGCACAGGCGAAGGCTCGGGCTGTGGAACATATATCCAATCCAGTTCGTTGGACGAAAGAAGAACAGTCAATTTCAACGTGGTGGCAATCATTTTGCGCACAAACGGGGACAGAGCATGATTCAGTTCCTTTATCCCTTGTTGAAGTTGGTCCTGGGAAGGTTCTTTGCGGATTGTGGCGTGATTCAAAACTACCCGGGGAATGTAAGTCTTATACCGAGTGCCTGTAAGGTTCCTCGATTTGATACACTCTGAAAAGGAGCGAACACCATGTTGTTAAAAGGTAAAACCGCCTTGATCACTGGCGCAAGTCGGGGAATTGGCAAAGAAATCGCCCGGCGTTTTCTTGAGGAAGGGGCCTCTGTGTGGGGGTTGTCGACCAAGCCATCCGAAGGCGCTCGTGAATTAGTCGAATTTGCAAAAAATTGTGGATCGGAATTTCATGAAGTGATAGCAGATATTTCTAATCCCGAGGTAGTTCAGCCTGCGGTTACAGAAGCGCTTAAAGCTTCTGGAGGGTTTTCTATACTTGTGAATAATGCCGGTATTACTCGTGACGCTCTTTCTTTACGCATGAAGCTGGAAGATTGGGAGCAAGTACTGAAAATAAACCTTACGGGAACGTTTTTAGTAAGTCAGATTGTATCTAACGATATGATCAGAAAAAGAACTGGCTCTATCATCAATATGACGAGTATCGTTGGTTTGCATGGTCAGGCAGGACAGGTAAACTATGCGGCAAGTAAAGCTGGCTTGGTTGGATATACCAAGAGTCTTGCAAAAGAAATCGCAGGACGCGGTGTCCGGGTTAATGCCGTAGCTCCTGGATACATCGAAACTGAAATGACTGATGCAATTCCCGAAGACGCTAAAAAGGCTTGGCTAGAGGGTATTCCCATGAAGCGTCCGGGATATTCCCGCGAAGTTGCCGATTTAGTTGTTTTTCTTGCATCAGATATGTCTATGTATATAACAGCCCAAGTGATAGGTATTGACGGAGGAATGGGAGCATGAGCAGAAGAGTTGTTGTCACCGGTCTTGGGGCGGTAACCCCATTGGGAAATACTGTAGAGGAAACATGGTCCGCAATTCGAAAGGGTACCTGTGGCGTCGGTCCTATTACACTTTTTGATTCATCGGCCTACAAGGTTAAAATAGCCGCTGAGGTTAAGAATTTCGATCCCTCGGTCTGGATTGATCGACGTGAAGCCAGAAAAATGGCGCGTTTTACTCAATTTGTCTCCGTCGCCGCTGCACAAGCCATCAAAGATTCCGGGTATGATAAAGAAACCTTAAGCAAAGAAAAAGCCGGTATTATGATTGGAAATGGTATTGGTGGTTTTGAAGTAATAGAAGCTTCCATGAAGAAATATTTCGAATCAGGAAATGACCGCATTCCTCCCTTATCAATTCCGATGCTCATTTCCAATGAGGGCGCTGGAAATATTAGCATGCTCTATGGCATTAACGGTCTTTCTTGGACTTTAGCGACTGCTTGTGCCTCCAGCACCGATTCTCTTGGTATGGCGCTCGATCTAGTTCGTTCTGGCCGTCTTGATGTCTGTGTTGCCGGTGGATCTGAAGCAGCAATTACCGGTTTTGGTATTGGAAGTTTCACTGTGTTGCAAACCCTTGCAACCTCATTTAATGATAATCCTCAAAAGGCAAGTAGGCCTTTTGATCGTGATCGAGAAGGCTTTATTATGGGGGAAGGGGCGGCGATTTTGATACTTGAGGATCTCGAACATGCCCTTGCTCGCGGTGCTACCATTTATGCTGAATTTGCCGGATATGGTGCATCAAGCGATGCATATCATATTACGAGCCCTAATCCGGATGGATCAGGTGGAGCCTTGGCTATTACCCGCGCCCTTGAGGATGCGGGGATTAAGCCTGAGGATGTTCAATACTATAATGCGCATGGAACTTCTACTCCCGTTAATGATCCGGCAGAAACCCTCATGATTAAGAATGCTTTTGGCGATCATGCCTATAAAATGAAGGTTTCCAGTACAAAAAGCATGACCGGCCATTGTGTGGGTGCCGCTGGTGCAATTGAAGCGCTTATTTGTATAAAAGCAATAAATGACGGTTATTATCCTCCAACTATTAACCTTGAGAATCCAGATATCGAACATGGTTGTGATTTGGATTATGTAGCTAATGTTGGTGTCGAGGGCGAAATTGACTGTGCTGCTTCCGGATCTCTCGGCTTTGGAGGGCATAACGGCGTGCTTATAATGAGGAAATTCAAGAAATGAGTGCAAAAAACGACTCTGGGGACAGAGCAACTTCTGGATTACCCGATTTTACCCCAATAGCAGATCTTTCCAACAGGTCAACGCGAGATCTTGAGCGTAAGACTATAGAAAGCTTATTGCCGCATCGGGATCCTTTCCTGTTTGTTGATACTATTGATGTTAACGATAATGACACAATTATCGCCCGCCATGTGTTTTCCGAGAATGAGTTCTTTTTTAAGGGTCATTTTCCCGAGTATCCAGTTGTTCCTGGTGTTATTCTGGTAGAAACAATGGCACAAGCAGGTGGAGCGGGTCTTGTTAAACGCGGGATTCTTGGTGGGAACTCTTTATTCTTTTTAGCTACTGTGGATAAGGTGAAATTTCGCAGGCAAGTGCGCCCTGGTGAAGAAGCTGTGTTAGTTATCAAGAACCTTCGGGTTTCACCGAAGATGATTAAACAATCCGGCATGGTATATATTGCCGGAGAACTAGCGAGCGAGGCTGAATGGATGTGTCTCGTTGGTGATAAGGGAGATTTGTAAAATATGGTTATAAAACCAATGATACGTAGTAGTATTTGTCTTAATGCACACCCGCTTGGATGTGCAAAAGAAGTTGAAAATCAAATTGCATATGTTACTGAGAAAAATGCGGTTCGCGGACGACATGTTGGAGGGCCAGTTTCAGGCGGGTCTCATGGAGTCGGTTCACCTCGTCCTCTTTCTGCAGTGCTTGTCCTTGGCTGTTCAACTGGATATGGTTTAGCAAGTAGAATTACCTCTACATTTGGGTATGGCGCCGTTACGGTTGGCGTTTCGTTCGAAAAGGAAGGAACCGAAACCAAGGGCGGTACACCAGGTTGGTATAATAATCTTGCATTTGATCGTGCGTCAAAAAAAGCAGGAGTTCCCTCAATAACCATCAATGGCGATGCTTTCTCAGACCCGGTAAGGCAAGAGGTCATCGCTGCTGCTAAAAAGCTTGGCATCACCTTTGACCAGGTGATATATAGTCTAGCAAGTCCGGTACGAACTGACCCTGAAACCGGTGTTCAGTACCGTTCTGTTTTAAAACCGATTGGTAAACCCTATTCAGGGCTAACGGTCGACCCAGTAACGGGCGTTATCAGCGAAACAAGTGCTGAGCCGGCAACTGAGGATGAAGCGGCACAAACGGTTAAGGTTATGGGTGGCGAAGACTGGCAACGTTGGATAGAACAGCTTCATGCTGCTAATGTTCTGTCTCCAGGTTGTACAACGCTGGCGTATTCATACATTGGTCCAGCTCTTTCACACGCTATTTATCGGGATGGAACGATAGGTGGTGCAAAAAAGCATCTTGAAGCAACTGCTCTGTCCCTCAACGCGTTTCTCGACAAATCCGTTGGCGGATCAGCGTATGTATCCGTTAATAAGGGCTTAGTAACTCGTTCAAGTGCAGTTATTCCAATAATTCCTCTATATTTGGCGGTTCTTTTCAGCGTAATGAAGGAAAAAGGAACGCATGAGGGATGTATCGAACAAATTGAGCGATTATATGCCGAACGTTTATTGACTGGAAGCTCTGTCCCCGTAGATCAAGCTCACCTCATTCGCATTGATGACTGGGAAATGGACAGTGATGTTCAACAAGAGATTGATAATCGGTTGGCTCGACTAACTAGTGATAATATCCGTGATCTTGCAGATCTGGATGGTTATCGCCATGATTTTCTTGCTGCCAGCGGATTTGATATTGATGGTATCGATTATGATGCTGATATTGCCCGTTTAAATACAATAGGAGATAACTAATGGACGACAAAATTCTGCTCGCCCTCTTCGACAAGTTTGAAAAATCATCGGCTGCCGAAATGATTTATTCCGGGAACGGCTACAGTTTCGAGCTCAGGCGCAAAGAAGCCTGTTTCCCCAATGCGGTGGCAACTGTTTCAGCGGCTCCTGTTCGCGAAACAACAGTTTCTTCTCCAGTAAGCAGTTCCGCTCAATCCAGAGCTACTGCTGCTGTGGGGACAGAGCAACAGGATTCTTCTTCGGATTCCGCCTCTTCCGGTTGTGAGTTCATTAAAAGCCCGATTGTTGGAACGTTTTACCGCTCCCCATCACCAGATGCGCCAGCCTTTGTTGATGTTGGCAAGAAGGTCGTTAAGGGTCAAAAGCTCTGTATCATCGAAGCCATGAAGATGATGAATGCCCTCGAAGCCGAATTTGATTGTGAAGTTGTCAAAATCCTGGTAGAGAACGGTGATATGGTTGAATTTGATCAACCGATTCTTGAGGTTCGTCGGGTATGATTAAACGATTGATGATAGCCAATCGTGGCGAGATCGCAGTACGGATTATTCGTACCTGTCGCGAACTTGGTATCGAGACTGTGGCTGTCTATTCAACCGCTGATGCGGATGCGCTTCATGTTCGATTAGCCGATATCGCTGTATGTATCGGACCTGCCAAGGCAGCCCAAAGCTATCTGTCAGTTCCCGCGTTAATTACCACTGCGGTTAGAACCGGATGTGAGGCGGTACACCCTGGAGTCGGCTTTTTATCGGAAAACTCAAATTTCGCCCGGGAAGTTATCAAGGCTGGTCTCCTGTGGATTGGCCCTGATCCTGACGTAATCGATCTTCTTGGAGATAAGGTCACGGCTCGCGAAACAGCGCTTAAATACGGGCTTCCCGTTACTCCTGGCTCTGACGGTCCAATTTCTACCAAGGAAGAGGCGATTGTTGTTGCTAAAAAATGCGGTTATCCAGTTATTATCAAGGCTGCTTCTGGTGGCGGTGGTAAGGGGATGCGCATTGTAATGAAGGATGAAGAACTTGAGGAGAACCTCAAGATTGCTTCCCGGGAAGCGGAGGCCAATTTTTCCGATGGTACAGTGTACATCGAAAAGTACTTGCAAAATCCCCGGCATGTTGAGCTTCAAATAATTGCTGATGGTAAAGGGCGTGTTGCCATTCTTGGCGAGCGCGATTGTTCCGTGCAGAGAAATCACCAAAAACTTATCGAAGAAAGCCCTTCTCCCGGAGTAACCCCCGAGATGCGCGAAGCGATGAGTAAGGGTGCCCGCAACCTTTTTTCCAGTCTTAAGTATAGGGGAGCTGGTACTATTGAGTTCCTGGTGGTGGCGGATCAGTTTTTCTTTATGGAAGTTAACGCCCGTATCCAGGTCGAACATCCGGTGAGCGAGTTTGTAACTGGAACAGATCTTATCCGAGAGCAAATTCTTGTTTGCTGTGGTGAGTGCATGACGATCGATCCCGATGCGGTAACCCTCTCTGGCTGGTCTATTGAGGCGAGAATAAATGCGCTTTCCCCCGGTAAGGTAAAGCATCTTGAAGTTCCTGGTGGCCCCGGGGTTCGCTTTGACAGTTTCTTGTATGCCGGTGCCACGGTTTCTCCGCATTATGATTCAATGGTTGGTAAGCTTATCGTGCACGATACCTCTCGCCAGCGGGCATTAAATCGGTTGATTAGGGCCCTGGATGAATTGAAGATTGACGGAGTACAAGTAAATATTGCGACGCAGCGAAAGATTCTTTCTAATGCAATATTCCGTTCCGGTCAGTTTGGGACCGGTTTATATGCCCAACTGGAGGCCACGCTGTGAGTTCAACTGCCGCGATTGATTCCATTGCATGCCCTGCATGTAAATCCTCAATAGACGCACACAGTTTGCGTCTAAATCTTAATGTCTGTCCTTCCTGCCAATATCATTTTCGCATGGAGGCTCCCGATCGCGTTGAATATCTTGCGGACAAGGACAGTTTTGTAGAGTTTTATCGTAATATGAAAAGCCTTAATCCCATATCAATGGATGGATATGAGGAAAAGCTTTTTGAAGCGGTGCAGAAATCCCGATTAACTGAGGCAGTATTAACCGGCACGTGTACTATCGATGGTATCCCGATAGCCTTAGCGATTATGTCTTTCAGTTTTATGGGCGGATCAATGGGATCTGTTGTTGGAGAAAAGATTACACGGGCAATTATGATCGGCGTTGAAAAAAAATGTCCAGTCGTCATATATGCAACCTCTGGTGGGGCCCGTATGCAGGAGGGGATTTTCTCGCTCATGCAAATGGCCAAAACTGCGAGTGCTGCCGCTGAACTCGATCGCGCCGGACTTCCTCTTTTCTTGGTGCTCTGTGATCCTACAACCGGTGGTGTCACCGCAAGTTTTGCCATGTTGGGTGATATTATTATCGCTGAACCTGGAGCGCTAATCGGTTTTGCCGGTCCTCGTGTTATAGAAGGAACAATCAAACAATCCTTGCCTGAAGGTTTTCAGCGGGCAGAGTTTCAACTTGAAAAAGGCTTTGTAGATGTCATTTGTCCGCGTGGAGAGCAACGAGCCTTGTTGGTTAGATTGCTCAAGATGCATGGATTTACAGGCCAGGACAAGGAGGGCAAGCGATGAGTGTTTCAAAGAAAGTACAGCATTCGCTCGATGAATTACGTAAAAAAGCGGAAGAGGCTGGAATAGATATTCAGGATGAATTAAAACGTATCGCTGATAAGGTCGAGAAAACCACATCCTCCGCCAAGGCTTGGAAACGTGTTGAGTTGGCGCGCAATCCGGATCGGCCACGAGCTCTTGATATCATCTCTGCAATTTGCGAGGACTTTGTAGAGCTTCACGGCGATCGCCATTATGGTGATGATCCCGCCTTGATCGGTGGCGTCGGTGTTATTGACGGTATCGCAGTTACCATTATCGCCAATCAAAAGGGACGGAATCTGAAGGAAACCATGGCCCGTAATGGTGGAATGGCTAATCCGGAAGGGTACCGTAAGGCATTGCGACTGGCCCGGCAGGCCGAGAAGTTTCATCGACCAATTATTACCCTCATTGATACTCAGGGAGCCTTTCCAGGTCTTGGAGCAGAGGAACGGGGAATCGGAGAGGCAATAGCTCTCAATCTACGGGAATTTAGTCAGTTGAAGACACCGATTATCTGTATTGTTATCGGAGAAGGTGGTTCCGGAGGAGCGCTTGGTATTGGTGTTGGAGACAAGATCTATATGCTCGAAAATGCCGTGTATTCGGTTATTTCTCCAGAAGGATACGCTTCGATTCTTCTCAGGGATTCTTCTAAAGCAAAGCA